>CAMULB010000168.1 GCA_947089585.1 uncultured Lachnospiraceae bacterium
TCAATCGTTATATCGCGGGATACGGGAGCGGTCGTCTGATTTTCGGTTTGACGTACTGGCGAAGCAATTGCTTCCGGTTCCGCCACGCGACGAACAAGACCAAATGGTGCGTTATCTTGACTGGCAGCTCTCAAAAATAAATGCGCTGATGGATTTAAAAAAGAAAGAGATGCAAAGGATAGCGGAGCTGAAAAAGACGGTTGTCAATGAGGCGGTGACGCATGGTCTGAATCCCCGTGCTCCGATGAAGTTTAGTGGTGTCGAGTGGCTGGGCGAGATACCGGCACACTGGACCACGATGAAGCTGCGACAGATCCTCCATCCGTTCAGTGAAAAAAATCATCCAGAGCTTCCACTTTTATCGGTCGTGCGGGAGCAGGGAGTCATCGTTCGGAACGTTGCAGATAAAGAAAGCAATCATAATTTTATCCCAGATGATTTGAGCGGCTATAAAATGGTAAAAAAAGGGCAGTTCGCCATGAATAAGATGAAAGCCTGGCAGGGGTCTTACGGAATTTCCAATGTTACGGGCATTGTGAGCCCGGCTTACTATGTTTTTGATGTGAATTTTGAAAACCTGGAATACTTTCATTATGCCATCAGAAGCAAGGTATATGTGAACTTCTTTGCGCAAGCATCCGATGGGATTCGAGTGGGCCAATGGGATTTGTCGCTTCCTAAGATGAAAGAGATTCCCTTTCTTGTACCACCTGCGGAAGAGCAACGAGCGATCGTGGCATATATCCCGGCCGTGTTTGAAACGTATGATGCCGCGATCGCGAAGCTGACAGAAGAAGTGGAGGTGCTGTATGAGCTGCGCGATCAACTGGTATCCGATGTTGTCACAGGGCAGATGGATGTCCGGGGGCTGGTTGTGCCGGACTTTGAACGCGTGGAAGAGACAGCGGCTTGTTTGGAACAAGCAGCAGAGGAAGGGTCTGCAGATGGGGAGGTGTAACTATGGCATTTACCAATACGAAGGAAAGCGGTCTGGAGTCTCTGATTGTAAAATGGCTGGTTGAAGAGAATGGTTATGAGCAAGGCACCAATGCGGACTACAATCGTGACTACGCAATGGATGAGACGCGCCTATTCCGGTTTCTGGCGGATACTCAGCCGGATGCATTGGATACGCTGGGCGTATGGAAATCCGACTTGAAAAAGAAGCAGTTCCTCAATCGCCTACAAGGAGAAATTGTAAAGCGGGGCGTGATTGATGTGCTGCGCAATGGCGTGAGGGTCTACCCTGCCACCCTGATTCTGTTTTATCTGACGCCAACCGAAAACAATGACAAGGCAAAAGAAAGGTACGAGAAGAATATTTTTAGTATCACACGTCAGCTGAGGTACTCGCGTGATGCGACCAGACTGGCGCTGGATCTGTGTCTCTTTCTAAATGGTCTGCCGGTAATTACATTTGAATTAAAAAATCGGCTTACAAAACAAAATGTTCTGGATGCGGTGCGGCAGTATCAGAATGATCGTGATCCAAGGGAACGGTTATTCCAATTCAAACGCTGTATGGTTCATTTTGCGGTTGATGATGCGCGAGTCAAATTCTGTACCAAGCTGGACGGTAAACATAGCTGGTTTTTGCCGTTTGATCAGGGGTACAACGACGGGGCGGGAAATCCGCCCAATCCGAACGGCATAATGACGGATTATCTGTGGAAGGATATACTCACGAAACAGAAGCTGAGTCGGATCATTGAGAACTATGCGCAGCTCGTAGTTGCGGAAGAGGCGGAAACAAACAAAAAGACGGTGAGGCAGATATTTCCCCGGTATCATCAATTGGACTGCGTGGAAAAGCTGCTTGCCGATGTCAAGGAAAACGGCGTTGGAAAACGATATTTGATTCAGCACAGCGCCGGTTCTGGCAAATCAAATTCGATTACATGGCTGGCCTACCAGCTGATTGGACTGGAAGAAAACGGACATCCGATGATTGATTCGGTGCTGGTAGTTACCGACCGTCGAATTCTGGACAAGCAGATTCGAGACAATCTCAGGCAGTTTATGCAGGTGGCAAATACGGTGGCATGGGCCGAGCATTCCGCGGATTTAAGAGCAGCGATTAAAGACGGAAAGAAAATGATTGTCACCACAATAGAGAAATTCCCTTATGTGGTTCCAAAACTTGGCGCGAGCCATAGGGAAAAAAGGTTTGCAGTCATAATTGATGAAGCGCATTCCGGGCAGAGCGGCAGAAATTCGGCTCAGATGAATTTGGCCCTTTCCGGTCTTGCAGCGGATGATGAAATGGACAATGAGGATAAAATCAACGCCATGGTGGAGGGGCGCAAGCTGTTGACGAACGCAAGCTATTTTGCATTTACGGCCACGCCCAAAAATAAGACGTTGGAGACGTTTGGCATACCAGATCACGACGGGGAAGAAATTAAGCATCGTCCGTTCCATAAATATACGATGAAGCAGGCCATTCAGGAAGGCTTTATTTTGGATGTGTTGAAGTATTATACACCGATTGCAAGCTATTATAAGCTGATGAAAACGGTGCAGGATGACCCGATGTTCGACAAAAAACGCGCACAGAAGAAATTAAAGGCATTTGTGGAAAGTGATCGCTATACAATTGCGCAAAAAGCAGAAATGATGGTCGAGCATTTTCACGAGCAGGTGATTGCAAAAGGAAAAATTGGCGGAAAAGCACGCGCCATGGTGGTGACGGCAAGTATCGTTCGGTGTGTGGAATATTACAACGCAATCAACAAATGTCTTGCGGCCCGCAAGAGCCCCTATAAGACGGTGGTTGCATTTTCCGGTGAATATAGGGAACAGGGGCAGGAGGCGCCAGTAACCGCTGCGTCATGGAACGGGTTTTCGGATACAAAGATTCCAAAAATGCTAAGGACAGACCCGTATCGCCTGCTGATTGTTGCGGATATGTTCCAGACCGGATTTGATGAGCCTCTGCTGCACACGATGTATGTGGATAAGATGCTTTACGATATTAAGGCGGTGCAGACACTATCGCGTCTGAATCGCTGTCATCCGTTGAAGCATGATACGTTTGTTCTTGATTTTGCAAACAAACCGGAGCTGATCGAGGAATCCTTCTCCAGATATTATCGCACAACGCTGCTTTCGGGCGAAACAGACCCGAACAAGCTCTATGATTTGATGGCAGCGATGGAAGCGTATCAGGTTTATACCAATGAACATGTTGCGCAATTCGTTGATCTGTATCTGAATGGCGCAGAAAGAGACCAGTTGGACCCGATTCTGGATCTCTGCGCTGCGGTTTATAAAGACCTGGATACGGAAGAGCAGATTCTGTTTAAAAGCTCTGCGAAGTCCTTTTGCCGTACCTATGGATTTCTGGGTGCTATTTTGCCCTATGGGAATGCTGAGTGGGAGCGCTTGTCGATTTTTCTCAATTTATTGATCTCCAAGCTTCCTTCTCCGCGTGATGATGATTTTACAGAAGGGATTTTAGAGGTGGTTGACCTTGACAGCTATCGTTTGCAGGCACAGGAGTCAATGTCGATTCAGCTGAAGGATGCGGACGCAGAGGTGCAGCCGGTTCCTGCAGGTAAGTGTGGCTCGATCGTGAATCCAGAAATGGATTTATTGTCAGTCATATTGAGCGATTTTAATCATATGTTTGGAAATATCGACTGGAAAGAGCCGGAAAATGTTCGCAGACAGATGCTTGCAATCCCGGATCTGGTGGCCAAAGATGAGCGTTATCAGAATGCGATGAAGAATTCAGACCGCCAAAATGCACGTATGGAAAGTGAGCGCGCGCTGGGTGATTTTTTCCATTATGGCAGATCATATGGAATTGTTCAAGCAGTTCCAGGATAACCCGTTTTTTAAAAAGTGGCTATCTGATATGGTATTTCAGATGACTTATGATCCGAAAGGAATTCTATGATGCGGTTATGCCATATTTCGGATCCGCTTTGAAAGTTAATTATTAAAAGAAGTATTGCGATCTGGCTTGCATTTTGAGAGGGTATCGTATATTACAGTGAGGTAGATTATGAAAAGGATAAAGAGAGCCGTGAGGCTTTATTGTTGTGTTTTAGCGCTATTAGTTTTCGCTTTGACAGGGTGTGCAAAAGAAGACAATCGCTTGGCTGAAAATCAGTTGGAAGAAAGTTCTGTCTTGAGTAATAACAGTCAAACAGAGGAAAAATCTGCGGAAGAGAGAAAGCAGACAGAAGAAAAATCCGCAGAAAAAATAGGGCAGACAGAGGAAGCGGTAGAAAAAATAGGGCAGACAGAGGAAGCGGTAGAAAAAATAGGGCAGACAGAGGAAGCGGTAGAAGAAATAGGACAGACAGAGGAAGCGGCAGACAAGGCTGAGGAAGAAGATGTTGAGCCGGTGATAACGGAGGTGGATTGGTCTGATTATTTTGAAGGGATTCATGGCGCTGCGGTTATCTATACGCCAACGGATCATCGCTATCATATTTACAATCAAGAGCTGGCGACTACCCGGCGTTCCCCATGCTCTACGTTTAAAATCATTTCTTCTTTCATTGCTTTGGAAAATGGAATCATTGAACCGGATCACTCTACGCGCATATGGAGTGGAGAAGCTTTCTGGAATGAGAATTGGAATCGAGATCTAGATTTTTACGATGCATTTCAAAGCTCCTGTGTCTGGTATTTTAGAGAGGTGATAGACGAAATTGGATCGGATTTGATGCAAGACGAATTAAGCAAGCTGCAATACGGTAATTGCGACATCTCTGATTGGAGCGGAGAATTAAATACAAATAACAGCAATACCGCTTTGAATGGTTTTTGGCTTGAATCCTCGTTGTTGATTTCACCAAAGGAACAAACAGAAGCTATGGAGCGCATTTTTGGTGACAATCAGACTGATTCAGAGGCAACACAAAACCAATTAAAGCAAGTGATGCTGCTGTCAGAATGCAATGATTCAACTAGCTCAATTTATGGAAAAACGGGAATGGGCAGTCGTGATGGTACGGCTGTGGACGCATGGTTTACAGGTTTTGCTGATCGCGATGAAAAAAGAATTTATTTTTGTGTTTATTTAGGCGAAACTGCGAATCAAGATGTGACCAGTGCGAAAGCAAGGGAGATCGCTGTAAAAATAGTTTCGGATTATTTAAAGTGAAATTGCCAGTGCGTGTCGATTGAATCAAAAAAATGTCAAACTTTCACAAAATGTGTTCCCTTTTACTCAAAAGATTGACTTTTTGCACCGGGATCCGTATAGTTTATTTCAAGGAGGTGCAGAGTATGGCACAGGCAACATTTAGCGTCCGTATGGACGAGACATTGAAGAAGCAGTTTGATTCGTTATGCTCCGATTTTGGGATGACGGTTTCGACCGCAATTAATGTATTTGCAAGAGCAGTCGTCCGCGAGCGCAGAATTCCCTTTGAGATTGTTTCACCAGAGCCGGTCATTACGCGAGAAGAGGCATGGCAGACACGATCATCTCTTAGTGGAGAAGCTCTGAACGTGCAGGAGCAGGCTGAAATCAAAGAAGAAAAATAATTGTCTCAAAGATACATAATGAAATCAAAGATTCCATACAAACAAAATGACGGATCAAGATGGAATCACAAAAAGAGCGAAACGGGTAATGAAGCATGATACTTTATTACCCGTCTTTTTATTCAAATCATTCAAAAAATGTCTATTGACTTCTTACTTATATCACCTAAGACCTGTTTTGTCAAGAAATTTTCCCTACTTTTCCGTTTCACGCATCCACATTTGCGAAAAAATTCCCATCATTTTACAAAGCATCGTTATATTTGGTAAAAAAATCAGAAAAAGATCATGCACAAAAGGTTATTCCCTCCCTTTGGCAAAGATCGAACGTGAATCCAGGCACAAGTGATCCATCCATTGCGCGCAAAAGAAAGGAACATTTTTCTTTATTTTCAGTCAGGATTTGCAGTCAAACATTTGCATTTATCAGGTGCCATTCTGGAAAAATTTTCTAATCTGACCATCAAGACAGAATCTTTCGCAGTCAAAATTCTGGTCACACAGAAGCGCAATTTCGCGCTCTATGCGTACTTTTACATGTCGGAGCATAAAGTATCATGCTTCATTACACCCCAAAAGGAAGGAACATGCCAATGGCGACACTGCTTTTTGCGCACAACCAAAAAGCTTATCAAGCATCTCTTGCATTGCTTCACAGCAGAGGCAAAGCGGCGGTCATCCACCCGACCGGAACCGGTAAATCCTTCATTGCGTTTCAGCTCTGTGAGGATCACCCGGATGCAACCGTCTGCTGGCTCTCCCCCTCTGAGTATATTTTCAGCACTCAGCAGGAGAACTGGCAAAAGGCCGGCGGCAGCGACTGCGGCAACATTCGCTTCTGCACCTATGCGAAATTGATGCGGATGGAAGAAGCGGAGCTGATACAAATGGAACCGGACTACATCGTTCTGGATGAATTCCACCGCTGCGGGGCCAGAATGTGGGGCCAGGGCGTTGCGCGCCTGCTGACGCTTTTCCCAAAAGCCTTGCTGTTAGGCTTATCCGCCACCAACATTCGTTACCTCGACAACCAGCGTGATATGGCGGATGAATTATTTGACGGCTGTATCGCTTCCCAGCTTACCTTAGGCGAAGCGATTGTGCGCGGGATCCTCAATCCGCCCAAATACGTGCGCTCTGTTTTTTCCGATCAAAAGGATTTGGAGCAGTACGAGGTTACAATCCGCACCGCTAAGAGCAAGGCTGTGCGGGCAGCAGCAGAAAAAGAGCTGGAAGCGCTGCGCAGAGCCTTGGAGCAGGCCGAGGGGATGGAGCAGATGTTTCAGAAGCATATGACGGAACGGACG
>CAMULB010000169.1 GCA_947089585.1 uncultured Lachnospiraceae bacterium
CAAATGAAAAAGAAGACCGGTGCAAACGCCCCCCGGCAGCAGATGAAAGAGAAGCACACGAGAAGAGTATGCTCTTTCCGATTGGCGCACCAAACGATGCATTTGCTCCATATTTTACAGGACAGAGCTACCTTGCACCGCTTTCCAGCGAGCAGATTGGCATCTTCCATGTAACCTTTGAACCGGGATGCCGCAACAACTGGCACATCCATCACGCATCCTCCGGCGGCGGTCAGATTTTGATCTGCTCAGGCGGACGCGGCTGTTACCAGGAGTGGGGAAAGGAAGCGCAAAAGCTGTCCCCCGGAGATATTGTCAATATCCCGGCCGGCGTCAAGCATTGGCATGGCGCTGCGCCGGATGGCTGGTTCTCCCACCTGGCAGTTGAGGTTCCCGGAGCAGACTGCTCAAACGAATGGATGGAAGCGGTGGAGGAGGATTACTACCTCCGACTGTTCTAGCGCGTTTCTGACAAAAAGTCACTTCAAACACGCTCTAAAAACGATCACCAATCCCTTGAATCGAAGCACACCGGCGGGAGCAAAGGAACGCTCATCCCCTTACTCCCGCCAGCAACACTTCTTCAGATTGTCCGCAGCACCTTCTTTCACTTCTGCGTCATTCCTTTCCCTGATACCAGAACCAGTCAAATGCGGCCTCCCTGTTGCTGTCAGTCCCATTCCCACTGGCGAACATACCAAGCATCGTTCCCGCCATAGCGCCGACTTTTTCCGGATTAATTCTCCTGCCGTCGCCCTGAACCGGAAACGGGATCATCTCCTTCATGCTTTTGCCGCAAAAAAACGTATATTCTTGCCCGCGCGCACTCAGCTTTAACACCACATGATCCTCTTCCCACGGAATCTGCGCAATAATCTGCTCCGTTGTCTCACCGGTAAAATCAGGAAAATAAGGCATCATCTCAAAGTCTGACGTCACCAGCGCCAGACGCAGCAGCTGTTTGCCCTCATCCTGTACCCGCTCCAGACGATACTGATGGTTGACGGCCTGCATTACGATCATTCCTGCGCTTTCCGTTCCCTGTGGTAAAAAGCTCATCTTTAAGGCCACATCAAAATCCACATGTCGCTGACGCCGGCCGAGAAACGCGGCGCAGGCATCATAGATCCGCTCTGACCCCATGCGCATCGCCTTTAACGGCTCCCGCATCGAGCGTTTCAGACACCGTAAATAAAGGCAGCTGTCCGCAATGCGCCAAAAATTCTCATACGGCGTCCCCCAGAAATTCCAGTACATCTTAAGCTGCTGCGATTCAAATTCATCCCAGGATGCCTCTTTCTCATATTCCGTCCAGGGAAGCCCGCAAGCCGCCGGATATTCCCAGTCAATCCTCCCGCTCTTTGGACTGAACACCGGCCAGCCCCGCTCCCACACCACCGGACAAAGGTACGTCTCGCGGCCTAAGTTCTTGTGAATGCCCTCAATCGCGCGGGATGCAAGCAGCACGGCATACCACTCTCCCGCCGGCGTCTGCACCAGATCGGCGTTTCCTACATTGGTTATGAGGCTGTCAAAGCCAAATTGCCGATGGGTCATCACCGGGTTGGCGGGATTGCCCTGATACCAGTCCCGCAGCGTGCGGCTGCGCGCAGCTGTAACCGCATGGTAATGCTCCATACCACCCTCGGCAATCACCAGATAATAAAAACCGTCTACCTTATAGAGACGCGGCGCCTCAGGAGCGGCAGCACCGCGCAGCGCAGAATCCCAGATCACCGAGGTCTCCCCCACGGACTTCATCGTCTGTAAGTCAAATTCGCGCAGCCAAACGCCCCGCTCCATACGCCCGTCGGCCCGTTTGACTACCTCTCCGACGCCAACGACATACGCTTTGCGGTCTTCATCAAAAAACAGCGACACGTCAATCCCCGGCATATCGGTCAGCCAGTGCGGCTCTGACCAGGGCCCTGCCGGATGCTCAGCTGTAATAATAAAGCTCCCTCGGTCACAGAAATTACAGTTGATGATATAAAATCTTCCGTCCTGGTAGCGAATCGTCGGCGCCATCACGCCGCCGGCACAGAAATTGGCCTCCACATGAAACCCGTTCTCCCGGCTCATCGCGTAGCCCAGCTGCTCCCAGTGCGCCAGATCCTTGCTGTGAAATACCGGCAGTCCCGGATACAGCTCAAGGCTGGAACAAACCATATAAAAATCTTCTCCCACCCGGCAGATGGAAGGATCTGAATAAAATCCAGGCAAAATCGGATTTTTGATTCTGCGATCGCGCATACTTACTCCTCCTTTTTTCTGTCCAAAAGCCCCTGCGCCGAAAACACCCGCTGCAGTTCTTGCTTCGCCCGCTCCTTGCTGCGCGCCTCGTCGGCTTACGATTCCGTTGACGCCTTTTGCTGCATATACACACCGGCCAACTTCATCTCACGATCGAAGCTAAAGGTAAAAATCACGTTCACCAGCTCATACTGAACCTCCACCTCTGCCAACGCATAATCTCTTCCGGCTTTTTTCATCTCTCCCAGAACACAGCTTTTCATTTGCACAAATTCGCCCCAATCGGAGCTGACGCCAATCACCATATGTTCCAAATCCTCGGCTTCTACCTCACCGCGAAATGCGTCCCCGGCATACTCCGATAACACCTGCTCATAGCTGTGATCGGAAATCAGGGCGATCAGCGCTTCTGCCGTCCGCTCTGTCTCCTCCTTTGTAAAAATCCCCGTCGTTCCAAATTCCTGCTGATGCGGATACTGCCAGAAGAAAAAAACAGCGGCAAAACCGAAAAACACCAGCAGCCCAATCCCCATAATCAGAATTACTTTTTTCTTGTCAATCTGTTTTTCTCTCGGTTGTTCCATTCTCTGTCCTTTCTTTTTTGAAGCGTTTCCATCACGGCACCTCCTCATTTTCACGCAAATGCAGCAGCGGAAACAGCACCCCGCCCGCACTGTTGCCCAGCGTTACGATCACCAGGTACAAAAACGCTTTCCCGGACCAGGCGCGAGCCAGCGAAAAATAGTACATGTTGGCCACACAGTGCTCAAAGCCCGCCAAAATAAACACGCTGACACAGAGAAAGAGAAGGATCGGATTCTGTGTTCGTTTGTAGCCGTCCACTGCTCCATACATCAAAATGCCACAGAACACGGCCAGCAAAAAGAGGCTCAGCGGCTCATCCGCCAGCTTGCCCGCACAGATCCTTTGGGCCTGCTCTGCAATTGCGCCAATCCTTGTGCGCCTTACGGCCTCAGCAGCCAGAAACGTCCCCGCCAGATTCCCCAGCCAGACAACCAGCAAAAAGCAAGGATATTCTCTGTCTGCGCCCGGCAGATACCCTACTTTCCCGGTATACAGATTCAAGCCGCCCGTAACAATCAGATACAGACCGACGGTAAAAAACAGCGCGCCGATGATACGGCTTTCGATCGATAAAAAGATGGTTCCGCCGATGGCAATGCTGATCCCTGCACCTACGGCAAGGGCAAATGATTGAAGGTAGTGTTTCATTCTGTTTAACTCCTGACTTCTGTAGAATCATTCTAACGATTATGACACGATTTTTCTGCCCGTTTCGTTTCTTACGTATATTAAGAATATCGGATCGCGAATCCATTGTCAATTGCTTTGTGACTTTAATCCAGTAAAATAAAATTTTAGAATCAATCGTCAACTTGCCCTTATAATTCGCTTTGTTTTTGTCTATTATTGTGCTTATTGTTTAAAATATGGAACATTTTCTTTTCATACTTGTATAAAATTACACCATATGATATAATCTAATAAATTTTTTAATGTCAATATTTTGAACATCATCCAAATACGAACGCAGTTGTGAAGCTTTGACATTACCTTTTGATTTTGCCACTTAAATCTCTTGCATTAAGGCTATGCGCTGTACCTTGAGAATTCTATTGTTATGCCAGATTAGTGCGGTCAGATCCGGCTATAGATAGAGTTTGCGGGATACGGCTCATATTTTTAGTATGAGAGTTTGAGGTGCAATTTATAAAAACCAATCAAAGAAGGGAGAAACATCGTATGAAAAAACTATTATCAATCGTTCTTGTGGGTGCTATGGCACTAAGCCTTTCCGCCTGCGGCGGCGGCTCAGGCACAGACCAGGAAGCACCGCCGGCTTCTGAGAATTCCACCAATGATTCCGCCGGTGATTCCAATGAAGGCGCTTCTACGGATTCTCTGGAGGAGTCCAACGAGGCCAAAAAGGAATCCGCGACTGCCAAGTCGCCGGACAACGACCTTGTAGTCGCAATGCAGGCAGACGCAACCCATCTGGATCCGCACGTTTCCAGCAACGGCGTATCCAATCAGATCACCAATGAGATGTATGAGACTCTGCTGACCTTTGACGCAGATACCAATGTAATTCCTCTGCTCGCAAAGGAATGGTCCGTATCTGAGGACGGTAAGGCTTACACCTTTATCCTCAATGAGGGAATCACATTCCACGACGGCGAGCCGTTTAACGCTGAATCCGTCAAAGCCGTTTATGACCGCGGACTTGCAGACGACAGCTTAACGCTCCAGAGAACGATTAAGGACTGGGAAGACGTTGTTGTTGACAGTGAATATCAGGTAACAATCAAATTAAAAGAGCCGAACAATACCTTCATCAATAAGATCACACAGTTCCGCATCGTTTCTCCGAAGGCAATGGCAATGGAGAACGCCAGCGATTATCTTGCAAAGAACTCCGCAGGCACCGGCCCCTTCATTCTCTCGGAACGTGTGGACGGCGGTTACACTAAGATGGTGCGCAACGAGAATTACTGGCAGGAGGGCACGACCGTTGACTCCTTAACCTTCCAGGTAGTTCCTGAGGATGCTTCCCGTATCGCAATGCTGCAGACCGGCGAAGCGGATGTCATTTTCCCGGTACCGACTACGGATGTCGGGCAGATTGAAAATGATTCTTCCATTATCATCGACGTAATACCGGCTATTACATACAGATATGTAACGCTGAACACGGAATGGGCGCTTGCGGACGGAAGAAAGCCGTTCTCTGACAAGAGAGTTCGCCAGGCCTGCAACTACGCATTTGACAGTGTCGCATACGCCAAAATCGTATTCAACGGTTATGCACTAGAGCCGACCTCCATCTTCTCGGAAGCAATCGGATACTACTCAGAGCAGACTCCGTACTCCCTGGATTTGGAAAAGGCAAAAGCTCTGATGAAGGAAGCAGGCTATGAAGACGGGTTTGATGTAGAGCTGATCGTTGACAACACAACCATCGAGCAGAAAGGCGCCGTATTTGTACAGCAGCAGCTTTCCCAGATTGGAATTAACGTAAATGTACTTCCCAACGAGTCCACGGCTAATGCTGAAAAAACCAGCGCTCCGCTTGAGAACACAACCGTTCAGATGTGGTATGTAAACTGGGGAGCAGGTTCCTATGACGCAGACGGTTCTATGAGATCCATTCTTCACAGCGAAAAATTCCCGCCGGAAGGCTACAATACTGCATTCTGGAGCAACGAAGAATTCGACAAGCTTCTGGACGATGCGTTATTAATGACCGATACAGATGAGATCACCGAAGCTTATGCCAAGGCTCAAGCGATTGCCTGGGAAGAATGTCCCTGGATCTTCTTAGGAAATGACAACACACTCAACGCTTACAAGACCTATGTAACCGGCTTGCAGTATAAGCCCGCCGGAACCATGGTATTTAGAACAGTTGGTTTGGATCACGAATAATATTCATTGGGAACGGAGTAGTATTTACTGCTCCGTTCCCATGCAGGAGGGATGAAATGGGGCGTTATATCGTAAGGCGTTTATTGGAAACCATTCCATTAATGATCATTATTTCCATTTTTGTATTTATGTTTATTCACATACTGCCGGGAGATCCCGCCAGAACCATGGCCGGCGTTGAAGCAACGCCGGAAGAAATTGAAGCAATTCGGGAAGAATTTGGATTGAACGACCCGCTGTTAGTACAATATGCAAACTATATGAAAGATCTTCTCCGCGGCGATATGGGCCGTTCCTTAAAGTCCAACATTCCCGTATCGGAACTGATTTGGTCCAGATTTCAGTTTACCATTCAGCTTGTCTGTGCTGGTCTGATCTGGGCTCCGTTTTTAGGAATTTTTATTGGTGTCATATGTGCCATCAAGCGTGGAACCTGGGTGGATCTTGGCGGTATGCTGCTGGCGATCTGCGGGCTGTCCGCTCCCGGATTCTGGATCGGTCTTATGGGAATCCAGTTCTTCTCCGTAAAATTGGGAGCGCTTCCGTCCGCCGGTCTGGACTCATGGAAAAGCCTGGTGCTTCCGTCATTGGTAATGGGCACCGGCATTATGGCGACATTGGCCAGATATTCCCGCTCCTCTATGCTTGAAACCTTACGGGAAGATTACGTGCGCACGGCAAGAGCAAAGGGGCAGAAAGAATTCACGGTTATGTTCCGCCACGCATTCAAAAACTCCCTGATCCAGATCATCACCATCTTAGGTCTTCAGATCGGTGGCTTGCTGTCTGGTTCCGTAATCACAGAGACAATTTTCTCCATCCCCGGAATGGGCAGGCTTTTGGTTGACTCGATTGGATACCGTGACTATCCGGCGATTCAGGGTCTTCTGATGATTTTTGCTCTTCAGTATGTTCTCATCAACCTGGTGGTTGACGTATTATATGGCGTGATCAACCCGAAGATTCGCTATGATTAACAGTGAGCAGGAGGATATTATGTCAAAAACACAAAACGAACAGGTGAACAACACCACCTCTTTTGAGGAGAATTATATTGACGAGAACGTCAGTGTGAAAGTAAGTAAATCAAGAGAGTTT
>CAMULB010000170.1 GCA_947089585.1 uncultured Lachnospiraceae bacterium
GGAGAGATACTTTCACGCTTTAGCGTGACAAGGTCTTTCCTATAGAATAAAAAATAGCATAGCGCCAAGGCAGGCTGCCCTGACGCTATGCTGTAGCTTTTTAAAATATTCTCTTTCTAAGAACTGCAAAAGCAGAGACTGTACCCTATTTTACAGTTACCTTGAAGGTTGCGGTGGAGCCGCTCTTCATGGTTACGGTAATCGTTGCTTTTCCTTTCTTAACACCGGTTACTTTACCATTCTTGTCTACCTTGGCAATCTTTTTGTTGGAGGACTTGTAAGATTTCACTTTATCGCCCTTCACAACGGTTGATTTGATCTGGATCTTGGTTGACTTTCTAAGCTTGATCGTCGCAGAAGTCTTTTTGAGCTTCACACCGCTGGGAACGGTAATCTTGCAGGTTGCCTTCTTGCCGCTGGAGGTCTTAACGGTGATCGTTGCTGTACCCTGCTTCCTAGCAGTTACACGGCCAAACTTATCAACCATTGCTACCTTCTTGTTGGAAGTCGTCCACTTCAAGGTATCGGTTGACTTGCTCGGATTCATTGTTGCTTTCAGATCCAGTGTCTTACCGATGTTCAGTGTTGCTTTTTTCTTGTTCAGCTTAACGCTCTTCGCCTTTGTTGCTTTCTTGGCAACGGTTACGTTTACTGTTTTCTTCTTGGAGCCTGCAGATACCGTGATCTTTGCTGTACCAGCTTTCTTTGCGGTTACAGTCACTTCACCGGTCTTCTTGTTCAGCTTAACCGTAACATTCTTGTTGCTTGCTTTTACCTGGATGGAATCTGTCGTGTCTGCAGGGCCTGCAGCTGCTCTAAAGGAAGCCTTCTTGCCTTTTGCGATGTATAGCTTGGTTGTGCTGACACTGACACTCTTAGCCGGAACCTTTACGGTTACTTTACAGGTTGCTTTTTTGCCGTTCTTGGATGTTACCGTGATGGTGGCAGTTCCTTTGGCAACTGCTTTAACCTTACCGTTTTCTACGGTTGCAATCTTCCGATTGCTGGAAGTCCAGTTTAAGGTCTGATCCGTTGCGCTGGACGGATTGATTGTTGCCTTCAATGTATAGGTCTTACCCTTGTTGATTGATACACTGCTCCTGCTTAAGGTAATGGACTCTACCGCTACATTTGTAGTCGGGTTGGGAGCCGGATTTACGGTCACTGTACATGTACCCTGCTTACCATTATTTGCTGTTGCTGTGATCGTTGCTTTTCCTGCTTTTTTAGCGGTTACTTTTCCACCGGCAACGGCTGCAACCGTCGGATCACTGGAAGCCCATGTTACATTCTTATCTGGAGTTCCGGTTCCCTGTGAGACCTCTACCTTAGGAGTAATTGTCTTCTCTTCTCCGACCTTCATGGTTAATGAGGTTGGATTTAAGGTTACTTTCGTAACTGCGGAAGCCGGTTTCTGCTCTTCCGGTTTCTTTGTCACTGTTACAAGACACACTGCACTCACTTTGCCAGCTGTTGCTGTAATCTTGGCTGTTCCTTCTTTTACACCGGTAACAACTCCATTTTGATCCACGCTGGCAATCGCAGGATTTTCACTTTTCCAAGTCACCTTAGCATTTGCCGGATCGGTGGTTGCCTTCAAAGTAACAGTCTTTCCTACCTCCACACTTGTTTTTGAGGGATTCAGCGTGATACTTTTTACCACATCTGTCGGAGATGTCGGTTCTGTTGGAGACGTGGGGGCTGTCGGGGATGTTACGGCCTCCTTTTCTACATTCCCCATACCTGCCGCGCTTGCATCCATTCCCATAGAAGAAATACATACGCACATCGCAAGCAAAAGCGCAAATACTTTTCGCAGGCTGACTTTGTTTACATTCCATTTTAGTTCTGCCATTTCTTGCATCCTCCTTTATTTTTTTCCAATATTTAACATAGCACCTTTTTGTCCATGTCTACATACTCGATAGAACTTAATTATTATTCTATGGAGTATATTTAAATGCTCCATTTTTTGTTACACTGTTTTTACCATTATTTACATTTTTTGCATTCAGTGGGGAGTGTGGTTCTATGGAATTATATAAAGACTTTAATCTCACCGTCGGCCTGCGGATCCGCGAAATCCGCGAAGCATTAAACATGACGCGCGAACAATTCAGCGAGCTCTGCGGAATATCGGATAGTTTTTTGGCCGCCGTTGAGAATGGCAAGAAAAGTATTACGACAAAAACTTTATACAAAATATGCGCAAATGTTGGAATTTCTGCGGATTATATTGTATTGGGAAAGGACCAGGACTTTGAGACCGACATGGTTCTGGAGCTTTTGAATTCTCTGACCCCCAACCAACGGGACTGCGCCGTTCGGATCCTAAAGGATTTTTCTTTTGCATTAAAGACTACATAACAACATCTGAATCAAGTTCATTCAAACGCTCAAAAATCCGCCGCGATGTTTCTTTCGATTCATCCTGCGGATTTTTATCGTTCCAATTCCTCGTGCCGGCTGCATTGTTAAGCCTTTTGCCAGAAAAACTTAAGCTTTTCTTCAAGAAATTTCGACAAAAAATGATTATACTATGTGAATCAAACACACTCTAAGGTTTTTCTCAGAAAGGAGTTTTTTCATGTATGCTTCCTTTTGGATTCTTGTTCCGGCAGCCTTCTTGGCGCTTCTCGTCTGCCTTCCCTTCTGGTTCTTATCGAGACGGCGCAACGGCGCTCTCGCCCCAATCCGTGCGCTGGCATTCATGGGCCTTGCCGGTACGGTGATCATGATTTTGTATGCAACGATTTTCTGGATGCTTCCGCTTCATTTTTCTTCTTATCATTTGCTGAACCTAAAGCCCTTTGTCTGGGTGCATCAGACTTATGCCATGGGCTTTTTTCCGATGCTCGAACAGCTTTTTCTCAATATCTGTATGTTTGTACCACTGGGCTGCCTGCTGCCGGTCGTCTTTTGCGCCATGCGCAGATGGTATTGCACCGTCCTGACCGCCTGTTTTTTCAGCCTTCTGATTGAATTTGTGCAGTACTTCATCGGACGCTCCGCCGATGTGGACGATTTGATCATGAATACGCTGGGCGCTGCGGTTGGATATTTTATTTTTTGGCTGCTGAATCTTCTGTTTGCTTCCTTTTTGTGGTGGAAAAAAGCGTTGGGCCAGTCAGGACATGCATAAAATTTTGCCGTTTGGCAAACGCTATTTTTGCAGCTGCCGTCGTACTGTATGCAGACCGAAGCAAAAGCCGCAGGCCGATTGATGCAGCAGCGAATTTTTCCATTTTTACAGAGAGAAAGGAGCAAATTTCATGAGCCAAGCGCAGCAGAAAGACACTCCCAGCTATACGCCAAATCTGGAATACGACTTCTTCAAAGCCAATTCCACCACGGATTGTACCGGCTCGGTTCCCCGGCCGCCCCAAACAGACGCAGAACTGGATTCCTATCTTGACGTGTACAATTTCCTTCCTCAGTGCGCCATCGCGAAGGAAAATCCCGATCCGGAGTCTAAACCTTAAGGATCAGCGCAGGGAATAAAAACAGGCAGCCGCTGTCGCAGATTCGACACACAGCGGCTGCCTGCAGCTCCCTTTGGGTTCCTTGCCCGCGCCCCCTATACATAGAGAATCGACACACTGGAAAAATTGATCTCTCCCGTCAGAAGCACGGTCACACTCCCGTCCGGGCGGCTGTGATTCTTCTCTTCCACCCCGCCAAACGGCGTATCCGTCTGAATCACCACATACCACTCCTTCGGCAGAAACAGCTCCATACTGCCAAAGGAGACCTCCAGCCGGATCACAGCCTCCCCGTCGGACACTCTGGCATTATCAAAATACACCTTCATGGAACCAAAGCTGCACGATAACGCGGCAGATTGAAAATTGTCAGAATTCACATATTTTACGGCCGAGCCAAAGCTGCTTTGAAACGAAATCCGACTGTTGTCTTCCCACTCTGCCCTGGCTTCATTGGCCTCCTCTTCCAGAATCTCCAGGTCAATCACCTTTTTTTTTCCAACGTAATCCTCCTTCCAGTCGGCCGTATACTGATACCAGCTTTTGCGTTTAAAAATCAAATTCAAGCCGATGGTACCAAGCAGCGCAGCCAATAGCACGGTCGTCGGGGTGAGCGCCTCAATCCCCAGCGGTTCGTCATAAATGATACATAAAAATGCAATCGAAAACAGGATTTGTCCAAAGCTGCGTTTATAGATTCCCCGCAGCAGCATGGAGATCCAGAAGATCGAAAACAACACGCTCATCACGCCAACGCCCTGCAAAAATCCCATCTGGCTTACCACCAGAAAGACCGCCGCCAGAACCAGGAAAATGCCCCAGAACACTTTTCCCGTTCCTTTTGTCCTTCGCTCTTGCTTCATAACCGATTCCTCTTTTCTTCCAGTTTGTTTTTCAAAGGTCTGTAATAATGCCTGGATACATACACCTGCTTATGGGTATTTTGAAATGACACGATACTGGAGGCGGCCAGATTGCGCTGGATGGAATAAATTTTCTGTGTGTTGAGAACCGTGGATTTGGAAACCCGCATAAAATGCCCCGGCAAAAATTCCTCCAGCTCGTACAGGCGGTACTTTACCTGATACGTTCCTTTTGCACTGTGGGCGAAGGTCGCCTTTTCTTCCGTTTCAAAAAAAAGTATTTCTTCCAGGGAGAGATAATACTCCATATCCCCCTTGTAAAATACCATCGTCTGCTGCCCCGCCGCCAAGTCCGACAAAAGCCGCTGAATCTGCTGCACCTCATCGTTGAGGCTGCTGCAGCGAATCACCACTTCCTCTTCCAAAATACTGCCGTCTACTTCAATCCGTATCTTCATTTCCTCATCTCCATGTACTTAGTATGCCGGATTTTTGGATAAAAGTAAATAGAAGAACACTAAGAGGGAGAATTTACATCCTAAGAGGTTCGCGTTCCCACCGCGTCATCCAGCTGCCGCACAGCGACGACCTGACCTTTCCCAATCGTGTTACATTCCCAGCCGCATCCCAATCACGTTACATTTCCAGCCATATCCCGCGTTACATTCCCAGCCGCATCCCAATCGCGTGAATCAGGCCGCAGCAGACCATACCGAATACCGTCGGAAGCAATGCGGCCAGCACTGTAAAACGCACGCTTCCCGTCTCTTTTTTGATCGTTAAAAGCGTCGTCGAGCAGGGCCAGTGCAGCAGCGAAAACACCATCACACACAGCGCCGTCACCGGCGTCCATCCGTTTGCAACGAGCAGCGTCCGCAGCTCTGTCAGCTGCGTCAATTCCATCAGCTGTCCCTGCTGCAGATAAGTCATCAGCAGAATCGGCAGCACAATTTCATTGGCCGGAATTCCCAGAATAAAGGCCATCAAAATAACGCCGTCGAGGCCCAGCAGACGGGCAAACGGATCCAGAAAGGCGGTACACCCATTGAGCAGCGTTTCCCCTCCCACCGTCACATTGGCCAAGATCCAGATCAAGGCTCCGGCCGGCGCCGCCACCGCAGCGGCTCTCCCCAGCACAAACAGCGTGCGGTCTAAGATGGAACGCAAAAGAATCTGCCCCACCTGGGGCCGGCGATACGGCGGCAGCTCCAGCACAAATCCAGAGGGCTCCCCCCGCAAAAACGTATGGGACAAAATGTACGAGGCGAAAAACGTCATCCCGACCGCAAACAGAATCACCGCCGCAAACAGCAGCGCTCCGCTTACGTTTCCCGGAACAATGGTTCCGCCGGCGGCAAAAAACAAGGACAGCATCAAAATCAGGGTCGGAAAACGGCCGTTGCAGGGCACAAAGCTGTTGGTTAAAATAGCAATCATTCGCTCCCTGGGAGAATCAATGATTCTGCAGCCCATCACACCCACGGCATTGCAGCCAAAGCCCATCGCCATGGTCAGGGCCTGTTTTCCACAGGCCTTGCATTTTTGAAAGCAATGGTCGAGGTTAAAGGCAATGCGCGGCAAAAGCCCCATATCCTCCAGCAGTGTAAATAAGGGGAAAAAAATTGCCATCGGCGGCAGCATCACAGAGACCACCCAGGCCATCGTGCGGTACATCCCCAAAATCAATACGCCGTGCAACCACTTGGGAGATTGCAGCCATACAAACTGCTCTGTCAGCCACTCCTCCAGTCCAAACAGCCAGGCAGAAAGATATTGGGAAGGCACATTGGCCCCGACCATCGTCAGCCAAAAGAGCAATGCCAGGAGCAAAAGCATCAGCGGATACCCGAACAGGCGGCTCGTCAGGCAGCGGTCAAGCAGCCGGTCGCGCCGCTGCGGATCCGGCTTTGTACAGACCACCGTCTCCGCACAGAGACGTTCTGCATAGCGAATCCGCGCTTCGCATACATCCTCCCCTTCCATCTCCTCCCAGATTGGCAGAATCGGCCGCGGCGCGATTGCCCCGCACAGCACCTGATCCAACACGTCCTTCAGCTTGCTTAAGCTCTTTTTCTCATGCGCGCTGACGCCTACGACCGGAATTCCCAGCTCCTTCGCCAATTTCTCCTGATGAATCCAAATCCGTTTGCGCCTGGCTTCATCCATCAGGTTTAAACAAAGAATTACATTTTTTTCCAGCTCCATCACCTGAAACAGCAGATTGAAGCTGCGTTCCAGACTGGTCGCGTCGCAGACTACCACCACTGCATCCGCACATCCCTGCTTCAGAAATGCACCGGCAATCTCTTCCTCGCAGGAGCTGGCCTTGAGTGAATACGTTCCCGGCAAATCCACCAGCTCATACGCGCCTTTCTTTGTACAGACGTTTCCCCTGGCACAGGCTACGGTCTTGCCCGGCCAATTTCCGGTG
>CAMULB010000171.1 GCA_947089585.1 uncultured Lachnospiraceae bacterium
AATATAAAAACCGCCGTCTGTATGACCCGAAACATTCCTGTCTGCGGCGGGTGCAGACCAATATCGTGACGATTTCCGGGGATGATGTAAAGATTGAAGCACCCGGTCAGGTGAAATATCTCTTTACAACCAAGACCTGTCCCAATTGTGCGATGGCCAAAGAGATGCTAAAGGGAGAACAGTATGTGACGATCGACGCCGAGGAGAATCTCGATTTGGCACAAAAATACGGCGTGATGCAGGCGCCGACGCTGGTGGTGACGGCGGGAGATCAGACGGAGAAGTATGTCAATGCTTCTAATATCCGCAAATATGTGGAGCAGAGGAGCAATCCAAGCATGACGCTTTAAACGGAGCGATCGAAAAGAGAGGGAGGAGACGTTCTTCCCCTCTTTTTATTTGGCGTCTTGGATGCTTGTCTGGTGGAAAAAACAGGCAACAGGAAACAGAAAGTGTAAGAAAAAGATTATGATTCTATTAAATTTTGAAAAGTAAGAAAATCGTAATGGATTAATTGCAGAAATCATGATACAATGACTAAAAAAGGAGTGTGATGTGAGATGAGGAGTATTCGGGCTTATGCAGTCATGGCTTTGCTGACGATTTGTCTGGCCGGGATTGCGATGGGATTTGATGTACAGGCTGCGCCGGGTAAGGTCAGCGGCTTAAAGCAGACGGATGATACTTCCAATTCCGTAACGCTCCGTTGGAACGCGGCTTCGGGAAGTATCGAAAAGTATCGGATTGCGGTCAGCAAGGATGCCTCATTTTCGGTCTCGGCGACCGAGAATTATGTGACGAGGTCGTCGGCGCCTTCGTGCATTATTCCGTCCAGGCAGGCGGGAACCTCTTATTATGTCCGTGTGACCCCGGTGGACGTCGATGGAACACTGGGAACTCCTTCCGATGTGCTGGAGGCAGTTACGGCGCCGTCTGCCCGGCCGGCCGGCTTCAAGCAGAAGAAGGCGGAGAAGGCGGCGGTGACAATGGGCTGGAAGAAGGTAAAGGGGGCCAACGGCTATTCCCTTTCTTACGGCATCAGTGCGGGCAATTTAAAGACAAAGTGGGTTGGCAGTCAGACCCAGCTGCGCCTTTCGGGCCTGAAGAAGAACGCGAAATATTTGCTGTATTTGTCTCCGGCGCGCAAGAGCGCATCCGGTTATGTGGCCGTGGGGGAGAGCCGCGCCCAGGCGCTTGCTTCCACGCTTCCGGCCAAGGTCTCCGGCGTCAGATTTATAAGCGGCGGCTCGAATACGTCGCCGAGGGCGGGCCAGCTGTATGTCAGCTGGAATCAGAGCGCTGCCGCGGATGGCTATCAATATGAGATTTCGGCCTATAACAGCAAAAAGGTCATCTGTAAAGGCGAGGTTTTGAGCTGGAAAAAGACAATGATTTTGCAGAACAGCAAATTAACCGGTTTCGCTTCTTCGTTCTTAAGGATCCGGGTGCGGGGGTATACGGTGATCAACGGGAAGAAGAAATATGGTTCCTGGTCCGATTACCATACATTTGCCAAATCGCTGGACGTAAAAATAGCCCGTCAGGGCCTGGACCAGCTGCGGGCATCGTGGAGCAAGGTGAAAGGGGCAAAGAATTATACGGTCTATATAAGAGAGAGCTCTAGCAGTGTGTACCGGAAGCTGGGAACGACCAACGATACATCCTATGTGATCTCAAGGTGCGGCAAATCTGCGCTGGTGCATGGGCAGACCTACTATATCAAGGTTGTAGCCAACCGCAAATCGGGATCGAAGACGTATACCAGTGATAAGAGCTGGTATACAAAGGTATTTTTCCGCGAAGCGTGGTAGAGCCTGCAGCCGCGGTGTGTTTCTTTTGCAGCGGCCGCAAGCGCAGACAAAGGAAAGGAGGATATTTTCGCGCAGTATCAGTTCTGACTGCAATCGTCAAATATCCTCTTTTTTTTGATGATTTTTTTCAAATATAAAGAGTTTGCAGACTAGGAAAATAACCGGGTTTATGGTAGAATGAAACAGGGACGCAGCAGGAATGACAGGAAGCTGCTGCAAAAACAACAGAGCCAGAAAGAGAGGAGTCCGGTTATGATTATTTTGATAAAAAACGGGCGGATTTTGGATCCTGCCACCAAGACGGACAAGACGGCGGATCTGCTGATCGAAGAAGGAAAGATCAAAAAGATTGGGGAGAAGATCAAGGCTGTCGCAGATGAAGTCATTGATGCGTCAGGATGTTTTGTCATGCCTGGATTTGTTGATTTGCATGTGCATTTGAGAGATCCGGGATTTGAATATAAGGAGACGGTAGAGACCGGGTCTAAGGCGGCGGCCAGAGGCGGCTTTACCACAATCCTTGCCATGCCGAATACCAAGCCGGTGGTGGACAACGGGGATGTGGTGCGTTATGTGCTCAACAAAGCGGCTGATGTGGGACTGACTAATGTCCAGCAGACGGGAGCGATTACAAAGGGGCAGCATGGAGAAGCGCTGTCCGAGATCGAAGAGATGGTGGAAGCGGGAATTTTGGCGTTGAGCGAGGACGGAAAGACCGTGATGAATGCCGGATTATACCGTGAGGCGATGATGCTGGCGGTGAAATATGATATTCCGGTTCTGGCCCACTGTGAGGACAAGAGCCTGGCTAAAGACGGCGTGATGAATGAGGACGCACGGGCCAGACGCCTGGGTCTGCCGGGAATCACCAATGCAGCGGAGGATGTGATTGTGGCCCGTGATATTTTGCTGGCCAAAGAGACCGGGGCCAGACTGCATTTGTGTCATTGCTCGACAAAGGACAGTGTGACGATGCTGCGGCAGGCTAAGGCGGAGGGTCTGTCGGTGACGGGCGAGGTCTGTCCGCATCACTTTACGCTGACGTCGGCCGATATTACGCGTGATGACGCCAATTATAAGATGAATCCGCCGCTGCGGACGCGGGAGGATGTGGACGCGTTGATTGCGGGCTTGAAGGACGGGAGCATTGACGCGATTGCGACAGACCACGCGCCCCACAGCTTTGACGAGAAGGATGTTTCCATGAAGCGGGCGCCTTTTGGCATTGTCGGTCTGGAGACGGCGGCGGCTCTTACGATGACAGAGTTAGTGGAGCCCGGCCATCTGACGCCGCTTGAGATGGCGGAGAAGATGAGCTACCGTCCGGCGCAGATTTTGGGGATTGACCGGGGCAGCTTAGCGCCCGGCAAGACAGCGGATGTGGTTATTTTTAATCCCAGGGAGGAGTATCATATTGATGCGGAAAAATTTGCTTCCAAGGCTAAGAACACACCGTTCCACGGGCGCAAGGTCAAGGGATGCGTCAAGGTGACGATTCTGGCGGGAAAAGTAGTATATGAGCGGTAAAGTATGAGACAGATGAGGAGAGAAGCAGAATGATCAACAAATTAGTGAAAAAAATCCAACAGACCCAGGCCCCCATTGTCGTGGGCTTAGACCCGATGCTGTCGTATGTGCCGGAGCATATTTTGAAAAAATCTTATGCAGAGTTCGGCGAGACGTTGGAGGGAGCGGCGGACGCGGTCTGGCAGTTTAACAAAGAGATCATTGATCACACCTATGATCTGATTCCGGCCGTCAAGCCGCAGATTGCCATGTATGAACAGTTCGGGATACCAGGGCTTGCGGCCTTTGAGAAAACGGTCGCTTATTGTCAGCAGAAGGACCTGGTGGTAATCGGTGATGTCAAGCGGGGAGATATCGGTTCAACCTCCGCGGCCTATGCGACGGGGCATCTCGGCAAGGTGCAGGTGGGGTCCAAATCCTACGCGCCGTTTCACGAGGATTTTATCACGGTCAATCCCTATCTTGGAACCGACGGGATTTCGCCCTTTATTGAGGTGTGTAAGCAGGAGAAGAAAGGGCTGTTTATTCTGGTTAAGACTTCCAATCCTTCGAGCGGAGAGTTTCAGGATCGTTTGATCGACGGCCGGCCGCTGTATGAATGGGTCGGCGAGCAGGTCGCAGCATGGGGACAGGAGCATATGGGGGACAGCTACAGCTATATTGGCGCAGTCGTAGGGGCAACCTACCCCGAAATGGGCAAGGTGCTGCGCCGCCTGATGCCTAAGAGCTTTCTTCTGGTTCCGGGCTATGGCGCGCAGGGCGGCCAAGGCAAGGATCTGGTTTCTTACTTCAACGAGGACGGCTTGGGGGCGATTGTCAATTCCTCCCGCGGCATTATTGCGGCCTACAAACAGGAGAAGTATCAGCAATTTGGCCCGGAGCGGTTCGGCGAGGCATCGCGGGTGGCAGTGGAAGCGATGATTGCGGATATTGCCGGAGCATTGAAGCGGTGATTGCGGATGTCGACGGAGTGTGGAAGCGATGATTGCGGATATCGGCGGAGCATGAAAGCGATGATTGCGGATATCGCTGGATCATGAAAGCAATGATTGTGGAGCTTCGAGGAGCATTCAGAAAATATGTGCATCAGGAGGAGGAAACCATGGCAGAGAAATTCAGAGAACAGGCGGTGATCATTCGTCAGGAGGAGATTTCCTACGGGATCTACAGCATGTGGCTAAAGACGGAGCAGATTGCAGCTTATGCCAGGGCGGGGCAGTTCATCTCACTGTATTGTCACGACGGGAGCCGGCTGCTGCCAAGACCCATCAGCATCTGCGAGATCGACGGGCTCGACTGTGCTCTGCGAATTGTATATCGCATCGCAGGCAAAGGGACGGAGGAATTTTCCGCCTTAAGAACCGGTAAGCAGATTGAGATTGTCGGGCCTCTGGGCAACGGTTTTCCACATAAGGAAAAGAAAGCGCTTTTGATCGGAGGGGGCATTGGAATCCCGCCGCTGCTGCAGCTGGCGAAGGATTTGGACTGCGAGAAGCAGATTGTTTTGGGCTATCGGGATGAGCTCTTTTTGAAGGATGAATTTAAAAAGCAGGGCGAGGTATATATCGCGACTGAGGACGGCAGCTATGGCACGGACGGAAATGTACTCGACGCGGTGCGTGAGAACGGGCTGGAGGCAGAGATTATCTATGCCTGCGGCCCTACCCCCATGCTGCGGGCTCTGAAAGCTTATGCGGCGTCAAAGCAGATCGAGTGCTGGCTGTCCCTGGAGGAGCGGATGGCCTGCGGCATTGGCGCCTGTCTGGCCTGCGTCTGCAAGTCGAAGGAAAAGGACGATCACACCAACGTACATAATAAGCGGATCTGTAAGGAGGGGCCGGTTTTTCGGGCAGAGGAGGTGGAGTTCTGATGAATATGAAGGTAAATATTGCAGGTGTTACCTTGAAGAACCCGGTTATGACTGCGTCCGGAACCTTTGGCTCCGGACGGGAATACGGTGAATTCATAGACCTGAATAAGCTGGGGGCTGTCGTGACGAAAGGCGTCGCGGCCGTTCCCTGGGAGGGAAACAACACGCCGCGGATTGCGGAGACTTACGGTGGAATGCTCAATGCCGTCGGCCTGCAGAATCCGGGTATTGATGTCTTTGTCCAGCGGGATCTGCCCTTTTTGACCCAGTATGATACGAAGATTGTGGTCAATGTCTGCGGCAGGACGGTGGAGGATTATCTGTGCGTAGTCAAGCGGCTGGCCGGTCAGCCGGTGGATTTTTTGGAGATCAATATTTCCTGTCCCAATGTGGAGGCCGGCGGGCTTGCGTTCGGTCAGGAACCGAAGATGGTGGAATCCATTACGCGCGAGATTAAGAAGGTGGCCAAGCAGCCGGTGATTATGAAGCTTAGCCCCAATGTGACGGATATTACAGAGATTGCCAAAGCGGCGGAGGCCGGAGGCGCCGATGCCATTTCTCTAATCAATACCTTGACCGGGATGAAAATTGACGTCAAACGGCGGGCTTTTGCCTTGGCCAACCGCACCGGAGGCTTATCAGGGCCTGCCGTCCACCCCATCGCAGTACGAATGGTCTATCAGGCGTCCCGTGCCGTTCAGCTGCCCGTGATCGGTATGGGTGGAATTGCTACGGCAGAGGACGCAATCGAAATGATGCTGGCCGGCGCTTCTGCGGTTGCCGTGGGAACCGCGAATTTCAACAATCCACTGGTGACAATGGAGATTGTGGAGGGCATCCGAAGTTATCTGGAGGAAGAAGGCATTTCAGATGTGAAGGAGCTGGTGGGCGCAGTCGGGGCGTAAAGCGGCACAATTCCCAACAGCCGCCCGACCAACGCCGTCTGTAAGCGGATCCCATAGGCAATACAGTGTTCATCGAGCAAAAAATCCCGGCTGTGCAGCGGCGCAGCCGGGCCTTTTGTTTGATCCCAACAGCCCAGATGATAGAAAACGCCGGGTGCGCGCGTGAGGAAATGGGAGAAATCTTCAACGCCCATTCCGGGAGCGGGCTTCCAGTGAATGCACTCCCGGCCCAAAATCGGAGCGGCGGTATCGACCAGCAGGTCTACCAGCGCGTTGGTATTAATCAGCGCGTCGTAGCCGGGAGAAAAAACGGCTCTTCCCTCACCGCCCAGAGCTTGAGGCAGCAAGCGGGCGATGTCTGCAATCTGTTTCTTGAGCTGGCTGCGCAGCGCGGGATTTGCTGTGCGCAGAATTCCGCCAAGCTCTACCGTATCTGCTATGACGTTGCGGGCAGAGCCGCCGCGGATCGTTCCCAGAGAGAGGACGCAGGGGTCTGCGGGAGGAATGCTGCGGCTGATGACGGTCTGCAGTGCAAGAATCAGCTGTGCGGCAATCACCATGGCGTCCACACCGGTATCGGGGTAGGCGCCATGGCAGCTTTTGCCCTTGACCGTGATCGTAACCTCGTCTGAGGCGGCGTAAAGATTGTCGTATTT
>CAMULB010000172.1 GCA_947089585.1 uncultured Lachnospiraceae bacterium
AACATGCCAATGCCAGAAGACAGAACCAGATCCAAGAATGGCGGCAATCCAGGATATATTTAACCAATTTAAGGAGGTGTGACTATGATTTGTCCCAAGAACAAATCTTCCAAGGGAAGAAGAGATAGAAGAAGAGCAAACTGGAAGATGAGCGCTCCCAATCTGGTGAAATGCAGCAAGTGCGGCGAGCTGATGATGCCCCATCGAGTATGCAAGTCATGCGGTTCTTATAACAAGAGAGAGATCATTACTCAGGATTAATTTTTGTATGGGAAGCATGAGGAAAGGAGCCGGAGAACAGATTTGTTCTCCGGCTCCTTTCTTTCTGCGTGCGTAATGCCTGAAGGCTGCGCTTTTATGCTTGAATTCTGTGATTGGTGTGTAAGCCTGCCTGTATTCGCTAGGATGACAGACAGGCTTATTTACATTTGCTTGTTGCTCCTTTTTTCTAAATAGAGCTGTATTTGATTATATCTCATTCACATACTCCCGAATGATGCTTTCCTCGGAAAAATAGTATTTTACCCCCTCAATCTCCTGGTATTCCTCATGACCTTTTCCGATTAGCGCAATGATATCGTCCTTTTGACAATGGTCGATCAGGTAGCGAATCGCCTCACTGCGGTCCATAATCACCTGGTATCTGCCCTTGTGTACGTTCAGTCCCTCAATAATATGTTCATTGATTTGGGCCGGATCTTCCCAGCGCGGATTGTCGGTGGTGACAATTGTCAAATCGGCATATTTTCCGGCGGCGCAGCCCATGTCATAGCGCCGCTGCTTGTCGCGGTTGCCGCCACCGCCAAAGAGACAGATCAGACGCTTGGGACGGTAATTTTTCAGCATCGAGAGCAGACTTTCGATGCTTAGGGCGTTGTGGGCGTAGTCGATGAGGAAGGTAGCCAGATGCGCCGCCTCAGGAATCAACTGCGTGCGTCCCTTGACGGATACCTTTTTTAAGGCACGGGCGGCCGTTTCAAAGGGAATGCCAAGGTCAGAGCAGATGGCCATTGCAATTAACGCATTATGGACATTGAACGCGCCGGGCATATTTAAGGTGATGCTGCCCTCATAAAGCCCATGAGATAAGAACGAGGAGCCGAGCAGTCCTGGCTCCCAGATATTTTTCAAGTCTGAGGCAGTCAGTGAGGCGGGCTGATGGACGGAGACGGTGATTGGAGCTTTGGCAGCCGCCGTGACATAACGCCAGTGCTCGCTGTCGATGTTGACCACGGCCTGTCTGGTCTGGTCAAACATCATTCTCTTACAGGCCCGATATTCGTCAAAATCCGCATGCTCGCCGGGGCTGATATGGTCGGGCGACAGGTTGAGAAACGCGCCATAGTCAAAGCGGATGCCGGCTGTGCGTTTGAGCTTGAAGCCCTGAGACGAAGCCTCCATCACGACATGACTGCAGCCCTTTTGAACCATCTGTGCGAACAGAGAGTGGAGCTCAAAGGATTCCGGTGTCGTATTGTGGATCGGAATCCGCTCTTTGCCGATGTAGGCGCCGGTGGTGCCGATCATTCCTACCGTATGGCCATTCTCCTCTAAGATCTGCTTGGTCATAAAGGCAGTGGTGGTCTTGCCCTTTGTTCCGGTAAGGCCAATGACCGTCATTTTCTCGGCCGGGTAATCAAACCAGGCGGCGGAGGCCAGCGCCAACGCTTCCCTGGTGTCCGCCACCTGAATGATGGTGGCGTCGATCGGCGTGGTGGGAATCGTCTCGACGAAAAATGCAGAGGCGCCCTTGTGGAGGGCGTCGCTGATGTAGGTGTGTCCGTCTGATTTAAAGCCTTTGAGGCAGACGAACAGCGTCTGATTTTCGACCTGTTTGGAATTGTAGGAAATGGCGGAAATCTCAAGGTCGGTATCGCCGATGACCTGAATGGGATCAATGTGCGCCAGCAATTTATTCAGCTTCATAAATGATTTCTCCTTCGCAGATGTAATGGGAGGGGCCGGTCATATACATATCGCCGTTGTCGGCCCAGCGGATAGAAAGCGGGCCGCCGATCTGTTCGACGGTGACGCTGCGGCCGCACAGCTTCAGCAGGTTAGCGGCAGCGACAGCCGTGCAGCAGCCGGTACCGCAGCCGATGGTCTCTCCGGTGCCGCGTTCCCATTCGCGGATGCGGATGTGAGATTCGTCAAGTACCTGGGCGAATGTGACGTTGGTGCGGTTGGGGAAGACCGACCGCAGCTGTTCGATGGCGGGGCCGAAACGGGCGATGTCAAGATCGTCCAGAGAGTCAAGGAAGGTCACGCAGTGCGGGTTGCCCCAGGAAATAGCGGTAAGCAGGAAGGTTCTGCCTTCAACTGTGACCGGCTGGTTGATGAATGTATCCAGGTCGGTGGTAACGGGAATTTTCTTCGTGTCCAGTACGGGATTGCCGATGTTGGCCGTGATATTTGTTACTACGCCGTCAGTCACCTCCAGCTGAATCTGCTGGTTGCCGCCGAACGTCTCAATCGTAAATTCGGTCTGTCTGGTTAAGCCCTGATCGTAGACGTATTTTGCCGTGCTGCGCAGCGCGTTGCCGCACATCTCCCCCTCAGTGCCGTCGGGATTAAAGATTCGCATGCGGAATGCGCATACATCGGAAGGGCAGATCAGCACCATGCCGTCGGAGCCGATGCCGTAGTGAATGTCCGAGACATGCCTTGCCAATGCGTTCAAGGACGCGGGCATGTCCTGATCGAACGTATTAATGTAAATGTAGTCGTTGCCGAACGCCTGCATTTTAGTAAATTTTATCTTCATAGGTTCTCCTGTCGCTGCAAAAAACAATCGGTTTATATGAATGGAGGTACATAAAGCGGAAAAGGTGCCGCTGCAGCATGGGCATGTTGTACCGTGTAGCAGCGGCCAAATGAATCGTGGCCTGCGCAGAGCAGAAATGGCGGCCCGATGGATCGTCAAGCACCTGCGCAGAGCGAAAGTGATGGCCAGTTTAATCGTCAAGCGCCTGTGCGAGGTCGTCAATGATGTCCTTCACATCTTCGATGCCGATTGAGATGCGGATGAAACGTTCGTTGATGCCCAGCTTGTCGCAGGTTTCTTTCGGAATGGATTCGTGCGTCTGGGTCAAGGGATATGTGACCAGCGTCTCGGTGCCGCCTAAGCTTTCGGCAAAAAGAATCATTTTTACATCGGATAAAAGCTTGTGTGCGCTTGCTTCACTGTCCAGCTCAAAGGAAATCATTCCGCCGAAGCCGGTCGCCTGGCGGCAGGAAATCTCATAGCCCTTGTGATCGGAAAAGCCGGCGTAATAGACCTTTTTTACCTTGGGATGCTTCCGCAGCCATTGCGCTACCTCGATGGCATTTGCGTTGTGCCGCTGCATACGCAGAGAAAGCGTCTTGATGCCGCGCAGAAGGAGCCAGGAATCAAAAGGGGCCAGTTGATTGCCGCGGGACTTGATCTCACCGTGAAAATGCTCTGCCAGCTCCGGCGTAGTGACAACGGCGATTCCGGCCAGTACGTCGTTGTGTCCGCAGAGATATTTTGTCCCGCTGTGTACGACGATATCCGCGCCCAGCGCAATCGGCCGCTGGAAGCAGGGGGTGAGAAAGGTATTGTCCACTACCAGCAGCGCCCCCTGGGCCTTGGCGATCTGTGAGATGGCGGCAATGTCTGCGACCTTTATCATCGGGTTGGTCGGCGTCTCGACAAAAAACATCCGCGTGGAGGGGCGAAGACTGGCCTTGATCTGTTCCTCGTCGCTCATATCGACATACGTAAAGTCTGCGCCCACGCCGCGGAAGATCTCTTCGCAGATACGGAAGGTTCCTCCGTAGATATCGTCGGACAAAAGTACATGGTCGCCGTTCTTGAGCAGGCTAAATACTGTCATATTGGCAGCTTGTCCGCTGGTAAAAGCAAAGCCCTCTAAGCCGCCCTCTAAGATTGCCATCGTGCGCTCTAATTCCTGACGGGTTGGATTCGAGAGGCGGGAGTAGTCATATCCGGTGGAGATACCGAAGGAACGGTGACGGAACGTGGCGGACTGAAAGATTGGGAAGCTCACGGCGCCGGTAATCGGGTCGCAGCCCATGGCTCCGTGCACCACCTTGGAATCAAAGGCCAGATTCTCTTTTTTATCAAATTCGTCGTAGTAGCATTCATTGATCATCATGGTAATTACCCTCCATTGAAAATGCATTTCTCTGCGGTTGCTGCCTGTAAAAAACACAGGAAATAAATGTTATCTGGCTTAAACATACCATAGCCGACCGGGACTGTCAATGGACGGGAATGCTGTTTTAGAGCACTATTTGCAATATGAATAATTGACAGTCCAAAGGCGTCTCGTTGAAACGAATGATTGACAGTCCAAAGGCGTCTCGCCAAACGGAATCGTTAGCAGTCCAAAGGTGTTTCGCGAAACGAAATCATTTACAGTCCAAAGGCGTCTCGCCAAACTGCTTTTTGTAAGCTCTGGAGAAAGCAGAGTAGCTGGAGAAGCCGCAGGCATAGCAGGCTTTTGTCACTTTCATTCCCTGCCGGACCAGCTCGCGGGAGTAGAGCAGCCGTTTTAATTTGAGATAGCCGCCGATGGTGTAGCCGGTTTCCTTGCGAAACGCATGCATTAAGTAATATTTGCTGATATAAAAACGCTGAGCTATGGTGTCGATGGTGTGCGGTTCGGTCAGGTGCTCATTGAGATAGGTCAAAATTTCAAGGATGATTTCATTGGTGTTGTTGTTGGGCATAAATTGCAGTGTATTGTTGACGGCCGCTCGATTTAAGTGTACCATGAATTGAAGAAATAATACCTTGCGGTAAAAGTCTGCGCCGTAATCTTCTTCTTTCAGCGCGGCTTCCAGGGTCATCAGCGTCTGGTACAGGCAGCTGTTTTGCATCGAAGGCATGCGCAGGACATTGGATTTCTCCTCCTGTGCCCGCGTAAAGCAAAGAGCCAGATCAAAGTCTTCCTGCTGATAAGCCAGAAGAAAACGGGGAGAGACATAGAGGATCATGCGCTCATAGGCGTCGCTGCTGTGGACGACTGGACGATGGAATTCTCCGGCATTGACAAGCACCAGATCATAAGGGGCCAGCGGGTAAGCCTTTCCTTCAATATGATAGGTAACGTTTCCCTTGAGCAGGATCAGAATTTTGCAAAAATCGTGATAATGGTAAGCAAATTCCTGCTGACTGTAGTCTGTGGGATGGAAAATGCGGAAATCCTGATGTAAATAGCCGCGTTTTTCGTAGTCGTTCATGGAAGTCTCCTTTCATGTAAAATATGTCAGATCTATTTTAGCATAATTTGTATGAATTGGGGAGATAAAAAAGAGGGAGCCGGTACTTGCGTACCGGCATTCATATGAAAAAGATATTTGTATGAAAAGTGATTGAATCACTCATTGCTGGGAGGAACCTTGCCCTGAGGCAAGGCTATGAAAAAGAATAATTAAAACAATTGAGGGGATGCCATTGTTTGTGTGGCGTTGCTGTCTCTCTTGTTTTGATGATATCAGTATAAGCGGGATTTGTGTCACTGGTATGTTCAGTTTATGATAAATTTGTTAATATTATATGAACTGAATTCAAAAGAAGCGCGGTTGTGGCTTCTGTGGCGATGTTTTTTGTTATTTAGAAAAGCTTAAGAAAAAAGTATTTGGCTTCAATCGTCGAACTGTGTATAATATCCGTAGTAGGAAAAGGAGAATTAAATTATGAAATTATTATCAATCGCAATTCCATGTTACAATTCACAGGATTATATGGAGCATTGCATAGAGTCTCTGCTGATCGGGGGCGAGGATGTGGAGATTTTGGTGATCGACGACGGATCGATGGATGCCACTGCCGATATTGCCGACGATTACGCGCGCAAGTATCCTTCGATTGTCAAGGCGATACATCAGGAAAACGGCGGCCACGGCGAAGCGGTTAACGCCGGAATTCGCAACGCCTCCGGCTTATATTTTAAAGTGGTGGATTCCGACGACTGGGTGGATCGCGAGGCGTATGAGAAGATTCTGCAGGCGCTTAAGGAGTTGAGCGGCGGCCAGCAGACGTTGGACATGCTGATCAGCAATTTTGTCTACGAGAAAGAAGGGGTCAAGCGCAAAAAGGTAATGCGCTACAAGGGGATTTTACCCGAAAATCAGCTGTTTGGCTGGGAGGAAGCAGGACGCTTTAAGAAAGGGCGCTATATCCTCATGCACTCGGTGATCTACCGCACACAGCTGCTGCGGGAGTGTGGATTGGAGCTGCCGAAGCATACCTTTTATGTGGATAACATTTTCGTCTATGTTCCGCTGCCGTATGTAAAGACGATGTATTATCTCAATGTGGATTTTTATCGTTATTTTATCGGCAGGGAGGATCAGTCGGTGAACGAGGCGGTGATGATTCGGCGGATTGACCAGCAGATTAAGGTAAATAAGCTGATGGTAGAAGCTGTGGATTTGTGGAAGCTTCCCAACAAGAAGCTGCGCAAGTATATGTTCAACTATTTGGAGATTATTACCGTCATTTCGACGATTATGTGCATCCGCTCCGGTACGGAGGAGAATTTGAACAAGAAACGGGAGCTGTGGAAGTATATCAAGAACTACGATCTGCGGCTGTTTCATCGGCTGCGAAACGGCATTATGGGACAGACGATGAATTTGCCGGGCAAAGGGG
>CAMULB010000173.1 GCA_947089585.1 uncultured Lachnospiraceae bacterium
TATGAGGATACGCTGGCGGTGACGATGGAGGATATGCTGCATCACACGCGGGCCGTCGCACGCGGAGCCAGCGATGCTTTCGTGGTGGCGGACATGCCGTTTCTGTCCTATCAGGTATCGGTCCGTCAGGCGGTGGAAAATGCCGGTCGGCTGATTAAGGAGGGCCACGCCAAGGCCGTGAAGCTGGAGGGCGGGGCCGCAGTCTGCGACCAGATCGCAGCGATTGTCAGGGCTTCGATCCCGGTTGTGGCCCACATTGGCCTGACGCCGCAGTCGATTCATGCGCTGGGCGGCTATAAGGTGCAGGGCAAGAGTGAAGAAGCGGCGCGTCAGCTTTTGGAGGATGCGAAGGCTGTGGAAGCGGCAGGCGCATTTTTGGTTGTGCTGGAATGCGTTCCAGCCAGGCTGGCGCGGCTGATCTCCGAGACGCTGCACATTCCGACCATTGGCATCGGCGCCGGGAACGGATGCGATGGACAGGTGCTGGTGTATCAGGACATGCTGCATATGTTTTCTGACTTTAAGCCCAAATTTGTCCGGTATTTTGCGGAGATCGGCGCGCAGATGAAACAGGCGTTTGCCGACTACGCCGCACAGGTCAAGGCCGGTACATTTCCGGCTCAGGAGCATACCTATCAGATTTCCGACGAAGTGATTGAGAAGCTGTATTGAGTTAGGAGGATTTTATGATTACAGTAAATACGGTGAATGAAATTGTAAGCCAGGTCAGACATTGGAAGAGGGAGGGACAGACGATCGGTCTGGTTCCGACCATGGGCTATCTGCACGAGGGCCATGCCAGCCTGATCCAAAGAGCGCGCAGGGAGAATGACAGGGTCATTGTCAGCATTTTTGTCAATCCGATTCAGTTTGGGCCGACCGAGGATCTGGCCTCTTATCCCAGGGATTTTGCGCGCGACAGCCAGGTGTGCCGCGAACTGGGGACGGATCTGATCTTTTATCCCCAGCCGGATGAAATGTATGATGCGGATTTTTGCACCTATGTAGATATGGATGTGCTTACGACACAGCTGTGCGGCAAAAGCCGTCCCACGCATTTTCGGGGAGTTCTGACCGTTGTCTCCAAGCTGTTTCACATCGCCTGTCCAGACCGTGCCTATTTTGGGGAAAAGGATGCGCAGCAGCTGGCGGTCATCCGCCGCATGGTGCGGGATTTGAACTTTGATCTGGAGGTCGTGGGCTGTCCGATTGTTCGCGAGGCGGACGGTCTGGCTAAAAGCTCCCGCAACACCTACTTAAATGAGACGGAGCGGAAGGCTGCGCTGGTATTAAGCCGCAGCATCGAAGCGGGAAAGAAGCTGCTGGCAGCAGGAGAGAAGGACGCGGCTCGCATTGTGGCTGCGATGCGAGCAGTCATTGAGGCGGAACCGCTGGCCCGCATCGACTATGTAGAGCTGGTGGACGGGGACAGCCTGCAGCCGGTTTCGACAGTTGCAGGGACGGTTCTGGCGGCCGTGGCCGTGTACATTGGAACGACGAGACTGATTGACAATACCGGTTTTGTAGAAACGGAGGGGACAAAATGACCGTGACAATGCTAAAAGGAAAGATTCACCGCGCGGTGGTGCGTCAGGCTGAGCTTGGTTATGTGGGGAGCATTACCGTAGATCCATTGCTGCTTGATGCGGCCGATATTTTGGAATATGAAAAGGTGCAGGTTGTCGATGTGGAAAACGGCAGCCGCTTTGAGACCTACACGATTGCCGGAGAGCCGGGCAGCGGGATGGTCTGCTTAAACGGGGCCGCGGCGCGGCAGGTGCAGGTGGGCGACCATGTGATTCTGATGTGCTATTGCCAGATGACGGCGGAGGAGGCAAAGGAGCATCGGCCGCATGTCGTTTTTGTCGATGAGGACAATCGAATTGAGAGCTGTGCGCGCTATGAAACGCATGGGGAAATTCGAGGTGCAGTGTAACAGAACTGTCATAGATCGGTACATGCAAGCATAAGCGGATTTTGAACGGAAAGCACGCAGAGTGCAAAAATGCCGCTGCATGAAGCAATGCGCCAACCAAAAAGGGACGGATGAGCTCATTCCGTCCCTTTTCATTCTTGGTGATCAGATCGGATTGCCTTTTAAGATCAGCAGTCGCTCTTGCTGAATTGCTCCAGTGTCTCTCCACTGAGGCGATAAATCGTCCAGTCCTCCAGCGGGATAGCGCCCAGAGACCGATAGAAGGCAATGCTGGGCTCGTTCCAGTCGAGGCAGCACCAATCCAGCCGGCCGCATTTGCGCTCGACGGTAATCTCGGCCAACCGTTTTAACAGAGACTTTCCGTATTTTCTGCCCCGGTATTCCGGCCGCACAAACAAGTCCTCCAGATAGATCCCGGCGCGGCCCAGGAAGGTTGAAAAATTATGGAAAAACAGCGCGAAGCCGACCGGAGTGCCGTTCTCTTCCCCGATGAGCACCTCGGCTTTCTTTTTTTCAAAAATCCATTCTCTTAAGATTTCTTCGGTGGCCACAACCTCGTCCAGCATATGCTCATAGTCTGCGAGCTCCCGGATCAGCGCCAGAATCAGCGGCACATCTGCCTCGTTGGCAAAACGAATCTCAAATTTGTTCTCTCCCATAGCAATCACTTCTCCTTTGTTGTTTTGTGGTCCATCGTATCTGGATGAGACCAGATCAGGGTGACATGTAATGATTTGCCTATACGAAGCCGTTGAATCAGCTGTCGTATAGGAATGATTATAGCCTGCATTTCGGTAGAAATCCAGTGTTTCTTTTTTTCTTTCGGTCTGCAGCATCATTTCCTTGTTCAGGATGGGAAAGCCTTTCCAAGAAAACGGCATCTGATGAAAAATATGAGAAATACCAGCATTGCAAATGGCGAGATTGCTGAATGGAACGGACAATAAGAGGGGATGATCCTGTATGATTAGAGAAAGAGCAAAAAATGATTTGTATGGTTGATCGAGATTGCATATGCAGTTGCATAATCATCCTATGCTGGAAAAGATCGTTGCACGATTCCGTGTTATCATTCCAAATCTGACGGTAAGCTGGACGCTTTGCCTGGAACCAAAGCTTGACGCCTTCTTTTGCATACGACCGCATGCCAGATATGCCTTTTGCCAACCAATAATAGAAGAATAATACTGTTTCTTTGACCGAATTTGCTATCTGTATAATTGAAACTTTTATTGCATTGGTTTCTGGTTTCATAGAAATATGTCCCAGAAATGATATGCGCAAAGTCAGATAAATATTTGATGTATTGATTGCGGTAAGCTTTCATACCTGGAAACTTTCAAATTGGAACATCTTATCTGCAAAATAAAGTATTGGGCCAAATCTGTGCACGGCATTCAAACGTAACGAGCCAAATTAGGGGAGGCTGAAAACGGGGAGGAAGAAGGAAAGCTTGCAAAGCGTTTGAAGAAATTAGCGAATCCTATTTAAAAGAGTCGTATGGAAAAAGGGGTTGATGTTCCTATATTGTGAATCTTTCAGACGATTGTATACGAAGATAAAACGCTGATCATTTTAATATTAGAAAATCATTGAAAGCCGCTGGATCATGAGCGTGTATTTTACGATTGAATCGGGAGAACAGCTAAAAAGGAATTGTGCCTGAGTAAGCGACTGGGATTGTTCTAGAGCCTGACTGAAATTCATTCCTGCTGTCTACATCTCCCAATTCGCGGTATATTGGCACCAAATCTGATCAACGTAGCTCGCTACGCCTCCCTCATTTGGTACAAATCCCTCACGTAACTGTAGAATACATCCAAATGTGACTGTAAGCCTGTTTGCTCAATCAGGAGAAGAATTTTTAAAAGCAGTGATTGAAAAAGGTTTCCGGATGATTTATAGGCTGGGCGATGCTTGCGGTCACGTAATCTTAGGGCGTTGTATAACGGGATTGCTGCCGGCTTTATACCGTGTAAATGGCTGTGCGATTTTTATTATGATGCAAAGGATCGGAGTGTTTTGTTGAAAAGATTATGAGATTTCGTTTCGTGTAGCGAAGGGTATATAGATTTTGTAAACTGATAAGGAGTATTCTGGAAAATCAGAATACTCCTTATTTTATTTGAACGAAAAAAGTTTTGTTTAGAAAGCAAACAAATGTTTGCATTTTTGTAGACAAGAGAGATGGAATGTGCTATAATATGCAAACTAAGAAGGAACGGAGACGGATGAAATCTGACAGGAAGGTTGTAATGCGGAATAGATTGTTCGTTTTGTTTTATGATTTCCGTCTGGTATGGTAAATATAAATGAGTAGCCAAAATTTGTCGAAGTGCCGATTTTTGAAAAACAGAATATCTGTCTCGGCGACCTTGAGGCGAGTAGGCAAACTTTTTGACTCTGAAATTTGGAGGTGGTATTTGTGTCAACTGCACAAAATAGATTTAAGCTTCACAGCAATTATAAGCCCACCGGTGACCAGCTTTAAGCCATCGCCGAGTTGGTCAAAGACTTCAAGGAGAGCAATCAATTTCAGGCTTTACTAGGGGTTACGGGGTTCGGCAAGACATTTACGATGGCGAATGTCATTCAGGAATTGCAGAAGCTAACCCTTGTTATTGCCCACAACAAGACGCTTGCGGTGTAGCTCTACGGAGAATTCATTATCATTTTTTGGCTAAGTTTCTCACATCTAAAAAGGATAGTACAAACTTGAAAAATATAATGGCTTTTGGGGAAAAATATTTTGAAGAAAACATGAGAGATATTATTAGAAACTACGATCGATATTGTGAAAAGGTTACATATGCATCTCCATTATATTGTTCTACAAAGCCAACAGGCGAGTTGGAAAATAGTAATGGTGTAGATAGAAATAGATATTATTGGCTTGTTTTAAATTGTGCTGAAATGGAAGAGAAAGCCATAAAAAATTTTTGGATTTCAGCTGTTACAGAAGAAGGAATAGTAATGTTTGTTAAAGTTAAAGCACAGATAGAGGAAAAGGGAGAGAATATAGCGCTTTTGCTGTTGCAACAAACAACGTATTATAAAAGTCAAGGTAAATTAGAGGTATTGTATAGGTAGAAGTGTATGGAAAAGAATAGGAAAATTAGAGCCATTATAAAAGTAGAATTATCAAAAGCTATTAAAAGTGAATCGGCTACACGCGTGTAGCCGATTCATTGGAGGATGTATGGAAGAAAAACATGAAGTAATAAAACAGAAAGCAGCGGAGTTAGTAGTACCAGATGAGCAACAATTATATACGGATGTGTGTTTTATATTACAGTAGGCAAGAGAAAATGCTTATAATAGCGCTAACGGAATTATGACATATGCGTATTGGAGCGTAGGACGAAGAATTGTTGAGCAAGAAAAATATGGTGAAAAGAAAGCTCGCTATGGTTCTTACTTAATAAAAAACCTATCTATCCAGTTGGCAGATAAATTTGGAACAGGATTTTCGATTGCTAATTTAAAAAATTGCCGTCGATTTTATTTGATATTCCCAGAAGACTCATATGGATATTCAATAGCTGGTAAAATCCCATGGTCTCATCTAAGAAGTATAATGCGTATTTCCGATGAAGGGGAAAGAAACTTTTATTTAAAAGAGGTTATGACTGAAAACCGGTCTGTTAGAGTTTTGGAGAGCAATATCAAGAGCGGATATTATAAAAGAATGCTTTCAACGCAGTTGCAGGATAAAGAATATAAAGTATTAGAATTTGTGAAAGATCCGTTTGTGCTAGAATTTATGGGAATTACCCCAAATCTCAGTCAATTGAAAAGTGATCTGGAAACAGCAATTATAAATAATCTTCAGAAATTCTTGCTGGAAATGGGCAAAGGGTTTTCATTTGTGGGAAGGCAGATGAGGATATGTACCGAAACAACGGATTTCTATATAGATTTGGTTTTCTATAATTATATCCTGAAATGTTTCGTAGTTATTGACTTAAAGACAAAAAAGCTGACACATCAGGATATAGGACAAATGGATATGTATGTCAGGATGTTTGATGACCTAAAAAGAAGAGAAGACGATAATCCGACAATAGGTATTATTTTTTGTACAGATAAGGATGAAACTATTGTGAAATATTCTGTGCTTCATGAAAGCAAACAGATATTTGCTTCAAAATATATGACTGTATTACCGACGGTAGAAGAATTACAGAGAGAGTTGGAGAGAAATCAGTTGATTTATGAGTGCGATAAGTAAAAGAAAATATTAAGTCGTATGATACAGAATATGTAACAGACTACTTTGCAAAGAGTTATGACTACAAATTTGTGACTTTCATTCGTGTAATCACAAAAGCTCGCCTATAGACCAACCTTAAAATGGAAAGTTATACGCATTTTTATTGAAATTACACGAATTTTATGGCTCATAGTAGTTGAAGTTATTCCGTGAAAGAGAGGTTTTTATATGTCAAAATTTAAACTTCAAGCCCCCTACAAGCCCACAGGCGACCAGCCGCAGGCCATCGCCGAGCTGGTCAAAGGCTTCAAGGAGGGCAACCAATTCCAGACTTTACTAGGGGTTACGGGTTCCGGCAAGACATTTACGATGGCGAATGTCATTCAGGAATTGCAGAAGCCGACGCTGGTTATCGCCCACAACAAAACGCTTGCGGCGCAGCTTTACGGAGAATTCAAGGAGATGTTCCCTGAGAATGCAG
>CAMULB010000174.1 GCA_947089585.1 uncultured Lachnospiraceae bacterium
GGATATAGCTGATTCCTGCCTGGGCAGACTCCTTCATCACATCTCCCAGCTGACCGGTTAAGCGGAATTCGCCTTTTCCCGGCATAATATTGACTTCGATCTGCAGCGTATCACCGCCGACGCTGGTCCAGGCCAATCCGCGGACGATGCCCACCTCGTCGCTCTCATTCGCCTGATCGTAATGGTAGCGCTCCTTACCAAGATATTTCTCCAGATTGCCTTCAGTGATCTTCACCCGTTTCTTTTCATCGGTATAAATCTCCCGCGCGGCCTTGCGGCAGATCTCTCCGATCTTGCGCTCTAACCCACGGACGCCCGCTTCTCTGGTATAGCCGCGAATCATTCGTTCCAGCGCTTTATTGCTGATGGAAAGCTGCTCCGGCTTTAAGCCGTTTTTCATCAATTGTTTATCAAACAAATGCTCTCTTGCGATATGCGCTTTCTCATTCTCCGTATAGCTGCTGACCTCAATCAGCTCCATCCGGTCCAGCAGAGGCCGCGGAATCGTCTGGGTAGAATTGGCAGTCGCAATAAACAATACCTCTGACAAATCTATCGGCAGCTCAATATAGTGATCCCGGAATTTTCGGTTCTGCTCACTGTCCAGTACCTCCAACAGGGCAGAGGCCGTATCCCCCTTGTAATCGCTGCTCAGCTTATCAATCTCATCGAGCAAAATCAGCGGATTCTTCACCCCCGCGTATTTGACCGCGTTGGCAATCCGTCCGGGCATCGCGCCCACATACGTTTTGCGATGTCCGCGAATCTCGGCCTCATCGCGCACGCCGCCCAGACTGATGCGGACATATTTTTTCTCCAGCGCACGAGCGACCGAGCGGGCAATGCTGGTCTTTCCGGTACCCGGCGGGCCCACCAGACAAATGATCGGACTCTCGCCCTTACTCGTCAGGCTGCGCACGGCCAAAAACTCCAGCATACGCTCCTTGACCTTCTCCAGCCCATAATGATCCTCGTCTAAAATCTTCTCCGCATGGTGGATATCCTTGTTGTCCTTGGACGCCTTATTCCACGGAAGCTCCAGCAGAGTCTCAATATAGCCCCGCAGCACGCCGCCCTCGGAGGAGCTTACGGCCACGCTCTTGTAGCGCTCGATTTCTTTTTTCAGCTTCTCCTTGACGGCCTTATCCGCTTTCAGCTTCCCAGTCTCCTGCAAAAAATGGTCCACATCCGACTGGGTGTTATCCTCGCCCAGCTCCTTGCGAATCAGCTTCATCTGCTCCCGCAAAATGTATTCCTTCTGATTCTGATCTACCTGCTCCCGCACCTTGCGCTGAAATTCATTTTTAATCTGAATGACATTGATCTCATTCAGCAAAATCGCCATCACCACTTCATAGCGTTCTTCTAAATCCACCGCTTCCAAAATCCGCTGCTTCTTCTCGTAGCCAATCGGCAGATTATTTCCAATCTGATCTATCAGCCGGAACAGCTCATTCATGTCCGCCGCCTGCTTGGCCAGCTCCTTTCCGGTCTTGGGACTGACCGCCCCGTAACGGGCCAGCGTCTCCTGCAGACTGCGCACCATCGCTTCATACACCTCAGGCGCAAGGTGATCCTGCTCGCTGACATCAAACGTCATCAGATCGGCCTGCAGATACCCTTCTTCTTCCGAGAGCGCCAACAGCTCTGCGCGCTCATTGCCCTCTACCAGCACCCGCACCACCTCGTGCTGAAGCTTGATCACCTGCTTAACGCAGGCAATGGTGCCGATCTTAAACAAGCTGTCCAGATCCGGCGTATCCTCTTCTATATCCCGCTGAGCGACCAGAAAAATATTCTGATCCTGCAGCATGGCCTGTTCCACTGCCCGAACCGATTTGGGACGGCTGACGTCAAAATGAGCCACCATCCCCGGCAAAATGGTCATTCCGCGCAGTGCAACGGCCGGAAGTCCTTTTATCTGTTCACTCATCGCTGCTCTCCTAAGCACTCTTACTCTCGATCTGCCTGCCGTTCGTGATCACCGGGAGCGTCCCTTCCACGGCTCCCCTCGTCACAGTACAGCTGGTAATACTCTCGTCGGAAGGCACACGGTACATCACATCCAGCATCACCTGCTCCATAATCGCCCGCAGTCCTCTGGCCCCCGTCTTGCGCTCCAACGCCTTCTCGGCAATCAGCTCTAACGCCTCAGCGTCAAAGTCAAGCTTGACGCCGTCCAATTCCAGAAGCTTCTTATACTGCCGAACCAGAGAATTCTTTGGCTCCGTCAAGATACGGATCAAAGCCTCCCGATCCAGTGCATGCAGTGAAACCGTAACCGGCACACGGCCGATAAATTCCGGGATCAGACCAAATTTCATAAAATCCTGCGGCAGTGCCTGGCAGAAAACATCCCCCACATTGTGTTCCTTTTTTTCGGAAATGTTGCTGTTAAATCCAATTACCTTCTGATCCAGTCTGCGTTCAATGATTTTATCCAGCCCTTCAAAGGCTCCGCCGCAGATAAACAAAATATTGGTCGTATCAATCTGAATCAGCTCCTGGTGCGGATGCTTGCGACCGCCCTGCGGCGGTACGCTGGCCACCGTTCCCTCTAAGATCTTTAACAATGCCTGCTGTACGCCTTCCCCGGAAACATCCCTGGTAATCGAAGGATTCTCGGATTTGCGGGTAATCTTGTCGATCTCGTCAATATAGATAATTCCATATTGCGCCCGCTCCATATCGTACTCCGCCGCCTGAATGATCTTCAGCAGAATATTTTCCACATCCTCACCCACATAGCCTGCTTCCGTCAAGGCCGTAGCATCCGCAATCGCAAACGGCACATTGAGCACACGCGCCAACGTCTGAGCCAGAAAGGTCTTACCGGAACCGGTGGGCCCCAGCATCAGAATATTGCTCTTTTGCAGCTCCACGTCTAACTCCTGCCCGGCTAAAATCCGCTTATAATGGTTGTATACCGCTACTGAGAGCACCTTCTTGGCCTCATCCTGGCCAATCACATACTCATCCAGAAATGCTTTCATCTCCTCCGGCTTGATCAGGTTGATCTCCTGCACCTCTGTTTCACGCTCTAATTCCGGCTCCTGCTCCAGTTCTTCTTCCAGAATCTCCGCACAAATATCCACGCATTCGTCGCAGATATACGCTCCATTGGGCCCCGCAATCATCTTGCGCACCTGTGTATCCGGCTTCCCGCAGAAGGAGCAGCGGATTCTCTCTTCCATTCTCCCTGCCATAATCTCACCTCGCTGTTAAATCATTCCCGGCGAACCATTTTTCATTCACCGGACTCAAACTGTCTCTGGAAATATTTACGTCACACGAACAGCAAGGACAGTGGCCGGCGCACGGCTGAAAATGTCTTCGTAAAACATCTCAAACACGCACGCAGCTCGCTGTCCTGTGCCCGGCGCTATTTCTCTTTGTATGTGATAATGCTGTCGATCAGTCCGTATTCCTTTGCCTCCTCGGCAGACATATAATTGTCCCGCTCCGTGTCGGCCGCAACCACTTCGTAAGGCTGACCCGTATTCGCAGCCAAAAGCTCATTCAAACGCTTCTTCGTCTTCTGGATGTTATCCGCCACAATTTGAATATCCGTCGCCTGCCCTCTGGCTCCGCCGGAAGGCTGATGAATCATAATCTCCGCATTGGGAAGCGCGAAGCGTTTGCCCTTGGCGCCGCCCGCTAACAAAAACGCCCCCATACTGGCAGCAAGACCAATGCAGATCGTAGACACATCGCATTTGATGTAATGCATCGTATCATAAATTGCCATCCCGGCGGTCACTACCCCGCCCGGAGAATTAATATACAGCTGGATATCCTTGCCTGGATCTTCTGCCTCCAGAAACAGCAGCTGCGCCACTACGATACTGGCCGATGTCTCATTCACTTCTTCTCCCAGAAAGATAATCCGATCCTTCAAAAGCCGGGAATAAATATCGTAAGAGCGTTCCCCTCTGCTGGTCTGCTCTATCACATAAGGCACTAAGCTCATATTCTTCACTCCTTTTCCAAAGTCAGAAGTTCCATGCAAGCGTTCAGCTTCCCATGGAACCAATCTGCCATCCTATCTTCATTGCCATTCACACCTGCAGTGCTCACAGCCGGCACCCTTCTCGCGCAAAAGCTTACTCTGCATCCTCCTGCGCGGGCGCTTCCACTTCCTCCACATGCTCCAGAATCAAGTCAACCGCTTTCTGTACCGCCAAATCCTTCTTGATCGAATCTGACTCCCAGTCGCCCATACTCTTCTTGAGATTCTCTGCTTCCATTCCGTACATCTCAGCCATCCTTGCAATCTCGGCCTCCACATCCTCGCCGGAAACCTCAATTGCCTCCGCTTTTACAATCTGCTCTAATACCAGGCTGGCCTGAATCCGTTTCACGGCATCCGGGCGCATCTGCTCCTGTAATTTTTCAATGGTTGCACCTGTAAACTGCATATATTGCTCAATCGACAAGCCCTGCTGCGCAATCCGGCCGGCAAATTCGTTGATCATGTGATTGACCTGGGTATCCACCATCGCATCCGGGATCTCCATCTCGGCATTCTCCACAATCTTGGCGATGGCCTCCTCTTCCTTCTGACGCTTCGCCGAATTCTCCTTGTTCTGAGTAAGTCTGGTCTTCACGCTGTCCCGATACTCGGCCAATGTATCAAATTCCGATACATCCTGTGCAAAATCATCGTCCAGCTCCGGAAGCTCTTTTCCCTTGATCTCATTGATCTTAACCTGGAATACCGCCGCCTTGCCTGCCAGCTCCTCGGCCTGGTATTCTTCTGGAAAAGTCACATGCACCTCTACCTCATCCCCGCTGTTCTTTCCGATCAGCTGTTCCTCAAAGGTATCAATAAAGGAATGGGACCCGATTACCAGTGAATGATTCTCGCCCTTGCCGCCGTCGAAAGCCGTTCCGTCGATAAATCCTTCATAGTCGATTACTGCCGTATCGCCATTTGCCACCGGCCGATCCTCTACCGTGATGATTCTCGCATTGCTCTCGCGCTCCCGGTTGATCTCCGCGTCTACTTCCTCTTCTGTAACCGCGGTATCAACCTTCGTCACCTGTACTCCCTTATATTCGCCCAGGGTCACTTCCGGCCTTACCGCCACTTCAGCCGTAAAAATAAACGGCTTGCCCTTCTCAATCTGGGTCACATCAACCTCTGGACGCGAAACAATATCCAGACCGGATTCCTCCGCTGCCTTGGGATATTCCTGTGAGATCAGTTCATTGGCTGCATCCTCATAAAAAATCTCCACACCGTACATCTTCTCAATCATTGGACGGGGCACCTTGCCCTTACGAAAACCGGGGAGGCTGATTTTTCCTTTCTGTTTCATATAGGCCGCCTGAATCGCTTTCTCCAATTCCTCTGCCGGCACCTCAATGGTCAATTTTGCCATGTTCTTTTCTAGGTTTTCTACCTGTACGCTCATTCTTGCTATTTCCTCCTTCAGCTAATACACACTTATTGGACTGACTACTAAGATCCAACGAAAGATTCTTGTCAGATCCAGCCCTCCCGCCTCACAGGGCCTGCATTATGGTGTGCCCCCTGGGTATGGGTATACAAATTGAACGATTCTTGTTCAATCAATATAGAACGGTGTAGACGTACTTTCCCATTCTTACACTGTCGCAATTATTCAGCCATTATATCATATGCTCCCGGAAAAATCCAGTGTTTTTTATGGATTTTCCTGTCATTTACAGGATGCAGAATTTTTTGTCATATTTTTTAAAAAAACAGTTGCTTTCCCCAAAAAAGTGTGGTAGGATACTATGCATACGGGGTGTGGCTCAGCTTGGCTAGAGCGCACGGCTGGGGGCCGTGAGGTCGCAGGTTCAAATCCTGTCACCCCGATTTTTTCTTGATTGATCCGCTTTTTCTTGATTGTGATGTTTGTTTGATTTGATTCCCTTTGATTACTTTTTAGAGACAAGCAATGTATTTGTCTCTTTTTTTGTCTTTGCATTAATAATGTCCTTAGTCACCATTCCAACCATAGTGGTGCTATGTCAAGAAAAAGTACAAGTTAAAAGTAAACTTTTCTTACAACCTTCCATTTTTTATCCGTCTAATCTTTCCATCTTATTCAATTTCTGTTCATATACATTCTCGTATTCATTTGGTGATAGATATTCACAATGACTGTAGATTCTTACCGTATTATATAATGTCTCTATGTATTCAAATACCAATTTATAGGCATGGTCATAATTTTTTATTTTAAATCAATTCAGCCATTCTCTTTTGGTCAATCCATGAAATGATTCCATACAGGCATTATCCCATAGGTACGCTTTTTTCGGAATCACTTCTCTTCATTCCGTCTGTTGCTTCTACATACTCCCTGCACATATACTGGATTCCCCAGTCTGTATGCAAAATCAATGGTTTCTCCACATTCCTCCTTCTTTTGCCTTTTCTACTTCTTTCACGACATATTTTGCTTCTAATGTATCACTCAATACCCATGAGATGATCTTTCTTGAGTACAGTTCCATAATGCTGGTACGCCACCTTTGACATTCATATCCATTTCAGCGAAACCAGCCGGGAAACCTTTACGGA
>CAMULB010000175.1 GCA_947089585.1 uncultured Lachnospiraceae bacterium
CCGATGCTGGTAACACTGTCCGGAATATTGATACGAATTAAGCTCTGGCATCTGCCAAATGCAGACTCTTCTATACTGGTCACACTGACGGGGATATCAATCCTGTTTAAGTTCTTACAACCGTAAAATGCCTGTTTTTTGATCCTCGTCACACGTTCTGAAATCACAACCTCCTTCTTTTCTGCCGGACAATAAAGAAAAACGGATTTATCTTTACTGTACAGACATCCATCCTCAACGGTATAAGAAGGATTATTTTCGGATAGCTGAATTTCCACATTCCCTTCTGCAAATACCCCCGCTCCGATACTGGTGACACCATCTGGCAGCGTGATACTTGTTAAACTGATGCAACCGTTAAACATCTCCTTACCAATGCTTGTCACTTGATCTGGGAGCGTGATACTGCTCAGGCTCGTACACCCCGAAAATACACGCCATCCAATACGCGTAAGTCCATCTGGAAGGCATATGCTGCTTAAGCTCGTACAATCAGAAAAGGCGTCATCAAATATGACCTCCAATCCACTGGGCAGTTTGATACTCTCCAGACTACTGCAGTTTGAAAACGCATTAGCCTGAATAGATTTGATCCCATCGGGCAATTCCAGATGCACCAAACGATCACAGCCTGAAAAAGCCCCCGGCCCAATCTCCGTCACTCCCTGTAAAAAGCTTATCTCACTTTTCCCGCGCGGACAGAAAATTAACTTTTTGCTGACGTCGGTACATTGATAGAGGCACTGGTCATAAATTTTCAATTGACTGTCTCCATCCGCAAGCTCTATTTGATCCAAATGAGCGCAGCCTTGAAATGCATTCGCTCCAATCTCGGTCAGGCCTGCCGGCAGCTTAATACTCGTCAGGCTTGTGCAGCCAGAAAATGCACCGTTATTTATAACGCTCAAGCTCTCTGGCAGTTCGATCCTTGTCAGGCTTTCACAGTCAGAAAATGCATAGCTGCCGATGCGGGTTACTCCTTCCGGAACCACCACCTCCGCAGCTGTTCCATAATACTTTGTCAACACCCCATTCGCAATCACAAACCCATCTGCATCTGCTGCATCCGCCGCCAAAGGTTTCGCTTCTCTTGTCTCTTCTTCCGCCGCTTCCTCTGCCAATACTCCTTCATTCCGTCCCTCAGACCCCGCCTCACTGGCCGAAACCGCCGCTGAAGGAATGAGCAGCGTCAGACTGACCGCAAGTCCCAGCATTCATTTCCATAATTTTACTTTTCTCAATGCTTGTTCTTTCCTCCCACTTTTTGCTTCTGCTGAATCAATCTATAATCCTGACCTTGCTGCCCTGTCCCTTATGTTTCAACAGCTTGCGGTATGCTTTTCGTTTCGATTCTGGCACTGTGATCCGCGCTGTGGACTTGATTCCTTTGAACGCATTCTTCCCTACGCCTTTTAGCTTTTTAGATCTGATGTATATAGTTCTCAGCCCTTTGCAGCCCCGAAATGCATTGGCTCCGATCGTTGTTACATTGGCCCCAATCTTCACAGAGACAATGTACTTCATATTTTTCAGCGCATTAACGCTCACCGCGGTAACTTTGAAGGTTTTTCCGCCGATTTTTACACTGTCTGGAATTTCAACGCGTCCTGATGTTTTCGGCTGCACTGTACCGGTAAAGACAACCTGGGAATTGTTTATGACCTTGTATTTCAAGCCTTTGGCATAGAAAGTCGCCCCTTACTTGGTTATGATTTTGAAAGTCTTTGTAACCTTTCCTCTGTATCTTCCCTTACCGGTGATGGTTATAGTCGCCTTGCCGACATTTTTGTTGTTTTCCGGTTAAACGGTATAATCACGGCCGGATTTTAACGTAGTCTTGCCGACTTTGACCTTGACGGACGGCTGAATCGTTCTGCCGCTATATGCATAAGTAGTCTTGCTCAATTTGATGGATGCCTTGCGGATGCTTTTCTTTGCCGTGCTTTGATCCGGCGTCTCATTTGGCTTCTGATCCGGCGTCTCACTCGGTTTTTGATCCGGCGTCTCATTTGGCTTTTGACCCGGCGTCTCACTCGGCTTTTGACCCGGCGTCTCACCTGGCTTCTGATCCGGCGTTTCTGTCGGTTTATCGCCAGTGGAAGCCGGATGGATGGTAAAGGAAGCCGTTGCGGTACCAGTGTAGCCGCCGATTCCGTCGAGAATTACTCTGGCTGTGCCAACATTCGTGTTGTCTTCATAGGAAGAAATGATATAATCTGTGTTCTCTGTCAGCGTCTTTTCCCCTTCCTTAACTGTGACGGCTGGACGCTTCTCTGTTCCGTCGTAAATATAGCTTTGGGGGCTTAATGTGATCTGGCATTCGGAAAGGGGCTTTTGATCCGGCCTAAAAAACTCCTCCGTTGATTGAAAGGGGATATTGTATTGATCTGCATAGGTCTTGGCATAGGAGTACTCTGCCCCATAGATCGTCACCTTTCCCTGGTGCTCCGAATCCGTATCAAATATATAGGCGGAATCATAGACAGGATCGAAGCCTTCATAGAATCCGATCTCTGTCACCCCCTCCGGAATCAAGATGCCGGTCAAGGCACAACATTTCTGAAATGCCTGATAGCCAATCCGCGTCACATGAGCGGGCAGCTTGACTTTTTCAAGTCTGCTGCAGCCCGCAAACGCATAATCCCGGATATTCGTCAGATTTTCAGATAAGTTTACCTCTTCTTTTCCGGCTGGACAGTAGATCAATTCCTCTTCCGAATCTGTATAGAGGCATTCCCCGTAAATCTTAAAATTATGATTTCCCTCTGTAATTTCCATCTGCTTCAGATTCGTACAGAACGCAAATGCTCCATCTCCGATACTGGTCAACCCTTCCGGCAATCCGATCTCTGTCAATCCCGTGCAGCGTGCAAATGCTCCATCTCCGATACTGGTTAATCTGGCCGGCAGGCTGACGCTGATGCTGACCAGACCGGTACAGCGTTGAAATGCCCACGCTCCGATGCTTGTTTCTCCCGACTGCAGCACAACCTCTCTTAATTCTGTACAACCATCAAATGCCATACGCCCGATGCTGCTCGATCCGGCCAGCTTGAGGCTGGTTAATCCTGTGCATCCTGCAAATGCCAGTTCCCCAATACTGCTTGATCCTTCCGGCAGTTCGATGCCGGCCAGACCGGTGCATTCGGCAAATGCAGAATTTCCGATGTTGACCTGTCCGGTTCTAAATTCGACGCCGGTCAGGCTTTTGCAATTTTGAAATGCAGCCATCCCGATGCTTTCCAGCTTGTCTGACAGTCGAATACTGGTCAGGCCAGAGCAATTATAAAATGCGCATTCCCCAATGCTGGTAACACTGTCCGGCAGCTGGACGCTGACCAGGCTCGTGCAGCCTGAAAATGCCCATTCCCCGATACTGGTGACACCGTCCGGCAGCTGGACGCTGATCAGGCTCGTGCAGCCTGAAAATGCATGTTCCCCGATACTGGTGACATTGTCCGGAACCAAAACATCCGCTTGTGTCCCCTCATATTTGCAGAGCACGCCATCCTTGATCAGGAACCCATTTTCATCCGCCTGTTCTGCCGCTTCCTTCACTTGTCCCGCTGCTTCTCCCTCCTGCTTTACAGGCTCCATTCCACTGGCCGAAACAGCGGCCGGGGGCAAAAGCAGCGTCAGAACAACGGTCAGTCCCAGCAATCGCTTCCAGAATTTTACGTTCCACATTTTTCATTCCTCCTCACTCTTTTTATGTATGATTACTAAATTCATTTTACCCCCCCCCCTATTTTTTCAAGCATTTTATTGAAATACTGTAAAATTATTCCATTGATCCATTTTCTTTCAATCCGCGCCGTTTGAAATCTCTGCACGGCAGTCCGCAGGCCAAAGGTGCCCTTTCGTTGTGTACAGGAATAAAAAAAGAGCCGGCAAACCGTGATCGCTCACTGGTTTACCGGCATGTTGATCCGTTTGGTTCCGCCGTCCTTCTCTTAATTCTTCACCACGCAGCCTTTACGTGTTTTAAGTCATGCTCCATTTCCTCCACGCACACAGCATTAACATTACACCACAACCGTCTCCCGCAGCCGAAAGGAATAAATCAGCCGCTCCTTCACCTGCTTGCCGGTAATCCTGCCCAACGCCTCTTGATACAGATCCATCTGTACCCGATAACGCGCGGTCAGCTCCTGCGGCGTCTTCACCGCGTCCGTCTTATAATCGACCAGTACCAGCTCCCCGTTCTCCTCAAAAAACGCGTCGATGATTCCCTGAATCAGCACCAGACACTCGTCCGTTGCCTCTGCGGCGTCTAATGGCTGCATCACGCGCTCTGACGCTTCCGGCGTCAGCTCCTGTACGCTTTTTCCCATCACAAACGGCTTTTCCCGGTACAGCTTCCCTTCTCTGGCCGCACGCTGCATCCGTTTTGCCAGCTCAGAATTTAAAAAACGCTTGAGCCCTGGCAGGTACAGCAGCTCAGCCAGACGGCTCTCCAGCCGACCGCTCTGCTTCAGCTCTTCGATCTGCTGCTCCAGTGTATCCATTTCCCTGGAAAAATCAAAGCACTCCAACACCCGATGCATTGCCGTTCCCCGCAGCGCACCCAGATTTTTTCCATCCATACTCAAAAGTTCCCCGGACGCACCTTCGTCCAGCTCCTGTATAAACTCAGGCACATACGGAACAAGCGCAAGCTCCGGCTCTTTGACATCTTCCGCTGTCGCAGGCTGCAAATATTGGACCGATTCCGCTTCCTCCACCATCGTAGGCTGCAAATATTGGACCGCTTCCTCCGCCGTCGCAGGCTGCAAATATTCCGTACCCATCTCCTCTGCCTGCAGACGATCGGCCATCCGATGTTTTAATTCCGAAACCGACAGCTTGGGCTTCAACCCCTGCTGCGCCTCATACGGATAACGAAAGGAAAGGCGTCGCTCGATTTCTTCCACCAGATCACGGTTTGGATTTTGCGCCAGCTCCAACAGCTGCTCCTTACTCCACTCTTCCTCAATCCGCAATGCCGCCTGATTCTCGGTCAGCTCTTCCGGGCGAAGCAGAGCGATCCTGTACCCTGTCTCATGCAGCAGCGACGGCAAAATCCAGTCGAGATAGCAGCCAGCTTTCAAGCGGTAAAGAAAGCCCATGCGGCCGTTTTCCGCCAGCGGCTGACGGGCGAAGGCTTTCAGCTTCTCCTGCGCCTTTTTCAACGCTCCGGTCAGAATCAGCTTTTCTTTTGCACGAGTCAAAGCCACATAGAGCACCCGCAGCTCCTCTCCGGCATTTTCCATCTGAATCTGACGCGCCAAAATCTGACGCATCAGCGAAGGCGTCCGTACCCGACGCACAAGATCGGTCAAATCCAGGCCGATGCCGTATTTTGGATGCAGTACCATCCGGCTGCGCACATCCTGCTGGTTGAGCAAACGACCAAGACCAGAGACAAAGACCACGGGAAATTCCAGCCCCTTGCTCTTGTGAATCGTCATAATGCGCACCTGATCTTCCAGCGCTTCGTCCTCAGCTTCCCCGTAATCGAGCTGGTATTTTTCAAGCTGATCCATATAGCGGATAAAGGAAAACAGACCGCGATAGCTTGTCTTTTCGTAGGCCACCGCCCGCTCCAAAAGCATTTCCAAATTTGCCCGCCGCACACTGCCGCCGGGCAGAGCCGAAACGTAATCGAGATACCCGCTCTCATCGAGCGCTTGATAGAGCAGCTCGTGAATGACCGTATCGTCGGCCCGTCTGCGAAAGCGGTTCAGCAGCGCAAAGAAGTCCTCAAGCTTCTGCCGCAGAGCAGCATCCTTTCCTTCCCTTTGATACGAAAAAACACTCTGATAAAACGGCGTCTGCGGATACTGTACACGGATTGCGGCCAGCTCTTCTTCGGAGAGACCACCAAAGTAGGAGCGCAGCAGCGCGGCCATGGGAATATCCTGACGCGGATTGTCAATCAAACGCAGGAAATTCAACGCGGTCTGCACCTCCACCGCTGAAAAATAGCCGGTTCCCGCCGAGACGGCCGCCGGAATCCCGTGATCCTTTAGGATCTCTGACAGCCGCTGACCATACGCACCGATGCCGCGCAGCAAAATCACAATATCCTGATACCGCAGCGGCCGCAGTGCTTCTCCCTGTTCCTCCGTCACCAGCTGCTCCCCCATCAATTGATTGATTTTCTGGGCGATAATCACAAATTCGGCCTCCTGCAGCTGTTCGGCATCCGCATAATCGTCCCCGTTTGCCAACAGCACCTCGGACGCGAACATCTCTTCCTGCGGCGCTTCTGGAAATTCCATCCCCGGATGCAGCGCTGCGAGATCGTCGTACTCCACATTTCCCAAATCCTTGCCCATAATCGAAGAAAAAAGATCGTTGACGAGGCTTAGTACCTCGCGGCGGCTGCGAAAATTTTTGTGCAGATCAATTTTGCGATTGGGGCCGTCCGACTGGCTGCATTCTTCGCCGAAACCGGCTGCTTCCTGGCTTCGTGCTCCATCAAAGCCAGCCGCCTGGTAACGCTGATATTTTTCCA
>CAMULB010000176.1 GCA_947089585.1 uncultured Lachnospiraceae bacterium
CTACCATTGCCATAATAGATTCCTCCTTGAATTTACTGCAGCCTCCATGCTGCATAATATGTTATTGCTTATAACTGAAACGCTTGATGTGTCGCTCAGTCTCTATCCCAAAGGGGCCGCTTGCCCCGATCGGACGAAATGATAACTTACGATTCTTGCCGTCCTGCTCGCAGCCCCTAGGTTAGCCGCAAAATGGTAGGCAAGATGCAACAAATTGATATAAAGTGTTGCATTTTACCAAAACCATACGATTCCCCTCCTGACAACAGAAAAACCCGTTAGAAAAAAGAGCAGATGACAAAACGCAGCCATTGGGAATTCCTACAGATCTACCCTCCCCGTTCCCAACATCATTTAGAAAACCACCGAAAGTGACGATATAATATAGAAGTGTAGTTACAGTGGAGACTGTAATCCCTTATCATGGAGGATAAGCGGGCAAGCAGGAGGCTATCATGAAGTCTGAACAGTTAATGTCTTATTTTGCATCTCCCCAGATGACCGTGGTGGAGGCTATGCAAAAAATTGATCTCAATACAAAAGGAATTCTCTTTGTGGTGGAGCAGGAGAACCATCTGCTCGGCGTTGTCACGGATGGGGATATTCGAAGATGGCTGATTAAGACCGGCAATATGAAGGAACAGTTAGGCCGGATGATGAACCGTTCTCCCCGTCTGATTTATCGCAAGGATGTTGCGGCGGCGCAGGAATTTATGGTGAAGTATTCGATTACCGCCCTGCCGGTGGTGACGGCAAAGGGAAATGTGCTGGATATTCTATTTCGCCAGCAGGATAAGAGCCTCACTGCAAAGGAGGAGACGCCGTTAAAAGGGGTACAGGTTGTGATTATGGCGGGAGGCAAGGGCACCAGGCTCTATCCGTATACAAAAATCTTGCCCAAACCGTTGATCCCGATTGGAGACGTGCCGATTATGGAGCGGATCATCGAGCGCTTTCGGGGATTCGGCGTCGATCATTTTTGGGCGACTGTCAATTATCGCAAGAGTATGATTAAATCGTATTTTTCAGAGGTCAGCCAGGATTATGAGCTGACTTATGTGGAAGAGGACAAGCCGTTAGGGACGGCCGGAAGTCTGCAGCTGATTGCAGAGGTGCCAAAGGAGCCTCTGATCGTGTCGAACTGTGACATTTTGATTGATGCCGATTACGGCGATATTTACCGTTATCATCAGCGGTCGGGCAATGAGCTGACTTTGGTCACGGCGTTGAAGAACATCGTTGTACCGTATGGCGTGGTGCATTCGAGTGAAAACGGGGCGGTGATTTCGATGGATGAGAAGCCGAAGCTTTCTTATTTTGTCAACACAGGGATGTATATTTTGAATCCGGAATTGCTGGCGGATATTCCCAGAAATACATTTTTTCATATGACGGATCTGTCAGATCGGCTTCTGCGACAGGGGCGTAAGGTGGGGATGTATCCGATCAGCGAAGATTCGTTCCTCGACATGGGAGAATTTGAAGAGATGCACCGGATGGAGGAGAAGCTGAATCTTAAGGCGGAATGAGGATGAAGAAAATTATTTTAACAGGAGCCGGCGGCTGTATGCGGGAGCTGCTGTGGCAGATTCAGATTTGCAATCAGGTGCATCCGACCTGGGAGGTGCTTGGCTTTGCCGATATTTGCGATCAACAGAAGGAAGTTGAGGTTGGCGGAATTGCCTATCCGTACTTGGGCGACGACGATGCATTGCTAAGACGGAGGGAAGAGACACATGTGGTGATCTGTGCCGGAAGCAGCAGGCTGCGGAAAAAAATAGCGACAAAATTAAAGCAGAATCCGCAGATTTATTTTCCCAATCTGATTCTGACAGATACACGGATTTGCCCGGATGTGCAGATGGGAGAGGGAAATATCATCTCTATGGACTGCCGTATTTCGACCAATGTATCACTGGGAAGCTTTGTTTTTCTCAACCTGGGGGCTGTGGTCTGCCATGACGGACGCCTGGCGGATTTTGTTACCCTAAGCCCGGCGGTGCGCTTGGCCGGAGCGGTGACGATTGGAGCAGGCAGCGAATTGGGCATGGGGGCAAAGGTGATACAAGGGGTGCAGATCGGGACCGAAGCGATAGTCGGTGCCGGCGGTGTGGTCATCCGAAATCTGCCGGATGGATGTACGGCGGTCGGCGTTCCAGCACGGGAACGAACAGGCGGTTCAGGGCGGAATTCAGTGTTCCAGCAGGGAAATGCTCGATCCATGCGGGATGGTAGAGGAAGCTTCAGAGAGGAATAAAAATGGGAATCAAGATTATTGCGGAGGCCGGGGTCAATCACAACGGCAGTATTTTTTTGGCCAGGCAGATGGTGGAAAAGGCAAAGGAGGCCGGGGCGGATTATGTGAAATTTCAGACCTTTCGTCCCCGGCAGCTGGTATCGCGCTATGCCGAGAAGGCCAATTATCAGAAGCAGACGACGGGAGGCGAAGAGAGCCAGCTGGAAATGCTGAAACAGCTGGCTTTGCGCGAGGAGGATTTTGTGGAGCTTCAGGGCGTGTGCCGGGAGGTGGGAATTGGTTTTCTTTCTACGCCCTTTGATCTGGAAAGCATTGCGTTTCTGGATTCTCTGGCGATGGATTTTTGGAAGCTTCCTTCGGGCGAGGTGACGAATCTGCCGTATCTTTTACGGATTGCCGCGACGGGAAAGCCAGTGGTTATGTCAACGGGGATGTGTACGATAGAGGAGATTGACGGCTCGTTGTCGTGGCTCAAGCGCAGAGGAATAAAAAGCATTACATTGTTGCACTGCAATACCCAGTACCCCACCCCGATGGCGGACGTGAATTTGACCGCAATGCATACGCTGCGGGAACGGTTTGGGCTGCCGATCGGGTATTCCGATCACACTCAGGGAATTGAAGTGCCGATTGCGGCGGCGGCTTTGGGCGCGCAGGTAATTGAGAAGCATTTTACGCTTGATCGGACGATGGAAGGCCCGGATCACGCGGCCAGCCTGGAGCCGCAGGAGTTGGCGGCGATGGTGCGCGGGATTCGCAATATTGAGCAGGCGCTGGGAGACGGGGTCAAGCAGCCGACGCGTTCGGAACAGGAAAATATTGCGGTGGCCAGAAAGAGTATCGTTGCCAAACGCAGCATTTCCAAGGGGGAGATTTTCAGCGAGGATAATCTTACGGTCAAACGGCCAGGCAGCGGGATTTCTCCGATGCGTTGGTTTGAGCTTTTGGGAAAGGAAGCGGAGCGGGATTTTGCAGAGGATGAGCTGATTGTCAGTGCGTGCTGCAAGGGATGAGAGGAGCGTAAGAGTCCGTGAAGAAAAAGAAAATTTGCGTGGTGACGGCAACCAGAGCCGAATATGGTCTGCTGCGTCCATTGATCCTGCGTCTGTTGGCGGAAGAGGCGTGGGAGCTTCAGCTGGTGGTGACGGGAATGCATTTGTCAGAAGCGTTTGGCAATACTTACCGGGAGATTGAACAGGACCGGATGCCGGTTTTTGCCAAAATTCCGATTTTGGAGCCGGGAGATGACGCATATGCCGTAACCTGTACCATGGCCAATGCGATGCGTGGCTTTGGGGCCTATTTTGCAGAGCAAAAGCCGGATTTGTTGCTGCTTCTGGGGGATCGAACCGAGATGCTGGCGATCGCGGCGGCGGCAATGAACGAAAGGGTGCCCGTTGGCCATCTGCACGGCGGGGAGCTGACGCAGGGAGCGGTGGATGACTGCGTGCGCCATGCCATTACCAAGATGAGCAGTCTGCATTTCGCGGCAGCCAAGGAATACAAAAATCGGATTATTCAGATGGGGGAGAACCCGTCGCGGGTATTTTTTGTCGGCGCTCTGGGTGTTGAAAATATTTTGCAGGAAACATTGTTTTCGCGGGAAGAGTTGGCGAAGGAGCTGGGAAGCTTTATTTTAGGTGATTATGCGGTGGTAACGTTTCATCCGGTTACGCTGGAGGAGGACGGAAGCGAGAAGCAGCTGCGGGAGCTCATTGCGGCCATGTGCCGGAGACAGAAGCTGTTTTATCTGGTGACAAAGGCCAATGGGGACGCAGGGGGGCGGGCGATCAATCGTCTATGGGAGCAGGAGATTAGGAAATACGATCATATGATGTTGGTCGATTCCCTTGGCATGAAACGGTATTTAAGCGCACTCAAATATGCCCGATTTGTATTGGGAAATTCGTCCAGCGGTATTCTGGAGGCGCCGTCTTTTGGTATCCCGACGGTCAATATCGGCGATCGTCAAAAAGGGCGTTTGATGGCAAAGAGCGTGCTGCAGTGTTCTCCTTGTGAGGAGGAGATTGTGCTTGCGATGGAGCAGGCGCTTGCGATGGAAGGGAGTTCCTATGCGAATCCTTATGGCGATGGAACCGCCTCGCAACAGATTACTTCTATTATAAAGGAGCAGCTGGCGGGGCCAGGCATTTGCCTCAAAAAAACATTTTATGATCTTTCAGAAGGCGGTGAGTGATGCGATGAAGCATTTGGCGGTCATTCCGGCCCGCAGCGGTTCAAAGGGCTTGAAGGATAAAAATATTAAAGAGCTGTGCGGCAAGCCCTTGATGGCATATACGATCGAAGCAGCTCTGGAATCCGGGATTTTTGAGGAGGTTTATGTTTCGACTGACAGTGAGGCATACGCCGAGGTAGGCAGAGCCTACGGCGCCGCAGTACCGTTTTTGCGGCGGGAGCAGCTTGCGTCCGATCAGGCCGGTACCTGGGATGTGGTGCGCTGGACGCTGCAGGAGTATCGGCGGCGCGGGTGTGATTTTTCACGGGTAACGCTGTTACAGCCGACCTCTCCGCTGCGAAATGCGGCGGATTTGCGGGAAGCATACCACATGTTTTTGCAAAAAGGAGCCAATGCCGTCGTTTCGGTCTGTGAAATGGAGCATTCGCCTCTGTGGAGTAATGTTCTGCCGGAGGATGGAAATATGAACGGCTTTATTCGCGACACGGCCGTACAGCGTCAGAGGCTGCCGCTTTACTATCGGATCAACGGCGCGCTCTATATGGTGGATGCAGAGCTTTTGGAGCGCGAGCCGTTTCAGCTGTATGGGGCGCGAACCTTTGCCTACCGAATGCCGAAGGAGCGGTCGGTGGACATAGACGACGCCTTTGATTTTGCGATGGCGGAGAAGCTGATGGAAGCGCAGTGATTTTGCGATGGCGGAGAAGCTGATGGAAGCATAGCGATGTGGCGGCAATAGATAGAGTTTGAATTTGGAGGAAGCAGCAATGAAAAAAGTATTAGTGACCGGGGCGGATGGTTTCATCGGAAGTCATTTGACGGAGAGCCTGCTGGAACAGGGCTACAATGTAAAAGCCTTTGTATATTACAATTCATTTAATACCTGGGGATGGCTCGATACGCTTCCGCAGGAAAAGCAGAAGGAAATTGAGGTTTTTACCGGCGATATCCGTGATCCAAACGGAGTGCGTGAGGCGATGACGGGGGTGGATGAGGTCTTTCATCTGGCGGCGCTGATTGCGATTCCGTTCAGCTACCATTCGCCGGATTCTTATGTGGATACGAACATTAAGGGCACACTGAATGTACTGCAGGCAGCACGGCAGCTGCAGACGCATCGGGTGCTGGTGACGTCAACCTCGGAGGTGTACGGCACGGCGCAGTATGTACCGATTGATGAAAAGCACCCGTATCAGGGACAGTCGCCGTATTCTGCAACCAAGATCGGAGCAGATCGGCTGGCGGAAAGCTTTTACCGCAGCTTTGATCTGCCGCTGTCTATTGTACGGCCCTTTAATACGTATGGGCCCAGACAGTCTGCGAGGGCGGTGATCCCGACGATTATTTCACAGCTGCTTGCAGGAAAAGAAGAAATTCAGCTGGGGGCGCTGACGCCGACGCGCGATTTCAACTATGTAAAAGACACGGCGGCTGGCTTTATTGCCATTGCCAAATCCGAGAAAACGATTGGAGAGGAGATTAACATTGCCACGCAGCAGGAGATCTCGATTGGCGCGTTGGCTGAGGAAATTATTCGCCAGATCAATCCGGCAGCGCGGATTCTTTGTGACGAACAGCGTCTGCGGCCTGAAAAGAGCGAGGTCAATCGTCTGCTGGGAAGCAATGAGAAGCTCAAAGCCTTGACAGATTGGAAGCAGCAGTATACATTTGCCCAGGGGATCGCGGAGACAATTGGCTGGATGCGGGAGCATATGAATGCGTATAAAGCAGATATTTATAATGTGTGAAAAGAGGATGTTTGATGGAAGACTTTATCCCATTGTCAATTCCCAATTTTGAAGGGAAGGAAGAGGAATATGTGCGAAAGGCGGTAAAGCAGGGCTGGGTATCGACCGGCGGTGCATATATTAATGAATTGGAAGGCAAGCTGGCCGATTTTTTGCAGGTTCCGGCAACAGTGGCCTGTCAGAGCGGGACATCCGCCCTGCATCTGGCGCTGATGGAATGCGGCGTCGGGCCGATTGATTTAGTACTGGTGCCTGCGCTTACCTTCATCGCGGCGGTGAATCCGGTGCGCTATCAA
>CAMULB010000177.1 GCA_947089585.1 uncultured Lachnospiraceae bacterium
AAACTCATAGTTTACCATGGGTCTAACCTAACTCACATACAGGCTGAAATTTCTCCACAATTCCGTCATAAAATCTGTCAGGCTGTTGAGCATCCAGGAGCCGATCAACATCATACCCAAAAATACGGCAATGATTTTGGGCACAAAGGTAAGCGTCTGCTCTTGAATCGATGTTACAGTCTGAAAAATACTGATGATCAAACCCACAACCAGGGAGATTAAAAGCAACGGCGCCGATACCTTAATAATCACAAACAGCATCTCCTTGGCAATATCTAAAACCTGACCCTCCGTAATCATCTTCTCTCACCCTCCCATCGTCAGTAAAACGTTCGCACAAGCTCTCCAATCACCAGATTCCACCCATCTGCCAAGATAAATAACAGAATTTTAAAGGGCAGTGAAATCGTCGTCGGCGGCAGCATCATCATACCCATCGACATCAGTACCGAAGCCACAACCATATCAATTACAATAAACGGAATATAAATCAAAAATCCAATAATGAACGCCGTGCGCAGCTCACTCAAAATAAAACTTGGAATCAATACCTGAATCGGTACATCTGCCAGCTGCTCCTGATTCTCTGGATAAGAAACACCCGCAATATCACAAAAGAGCGCCAAATCACTCTCTTGCGTCTCTTTGTACATAAATTGCCGAATGGGCTGAATCCCAATCTCAAACGCCTGCTCCTGTGTAATCTCTCCCGCATCCAACGGCTTTATGGCCTCTTCATTAATCTGTGTGAAAACTGGCTGCATAATAAACAACGTCAAAAATAGTGCCAGACCGATCATCACCTGGTTGGGCGGAGCCGTCATCGTTCCCAGCGCATTACGCACAAAGTGCAGGACAATGATAATTCTCGTAAAAGAGGTCAGCATGACCAAAATGGACGGCGCCAGTGAAAGGATGGTTAATGTCAGAAGAATCCGAATTGTTCCCGACACTTCTCCGCTGTCATTGTTATAAGAGAAATAAACACCGTTGTGATCCGTCCCCGAATAAGTATTGCCAACCCCTTCTGGCGTATCGTATTGGCGGTCATCCGCATTGGGAACAGCTCTGCCATCCTGGGGTAGCGTACCTGTTGCATTTGCACGCTGCCCCAGACCCATAAATATTACAATGAGCAGCAGCAGGGTTCCTAGTACAAAGGAAGTCCTGCAATATATTCTTTTTGCCTTCTTCATCGTTCTTGCCTACTTCCTTGGTAATCTCTCTTTCAGCTTTCGCAGTATCTCCTGAAAATTCTCACTTACCACAGGAGGCTGCTCGTCGCTCTCCGGCAGCCAGGCTAACTCTTCCCTGGTCATCTCGCACAGCAGGGTAATCGTATCTTTGCAGACAGCGATCACCAGACATACCGCTCCAACCTCCACAATCTGAATATACTTGTTGTTGGTAATGCGATATGTTTCAATGATCTTTATATTCTTGGTTGTATGAAGATTCCCCTGATAGCGAGCAATCCAGCGCGTGCAGAAATATGTCAGCGCCAATACAAATACAAAGATCAATAATACTCCCATCAGCCGAAAAAAACTTTCCCAGCTGGAAGTACTGATTGCAGCCATCATACTATCCTACTACTTTTTGTACTGCTTCCAACACACGCTCTGCCTGGAACGGCTTTACGATAAAGTCTTTGGCTCCGGACTGAATGGCCTCAATTACCATCGCCTGCTGGCCCATTGCAGAACACATAATAATGCAGGCATTGGGATCAGCAGCGCGAATCTGCTTTAACGCCTGAATCCCATCCATCTCTGGCATCGTAATATCCATCAACACCAGATCCGGCTTTGTCTCATTGTACTTCTCTACTGCCTTCACTCCATTTTCAGCTTCTCCGGCGATGTTGTATCCGTTCTTAGACAGGATATCCTTAATCATCATTCTCATAAAAGCTGCGTCATCACAAATCAAAATACTCTTCGCCATTTGTCATTTCTCCTTAAATTTTCTTAATTTTTCATGATTTCTGTGATACGAATGCCAAAGCTCTCTTCGATTACAACGACTTCTCCTTTGGCGACGTACTTTCCATTTACCAATACATCAATTGGTTCCCCAGCAATCTTATTTAATTCTATAATAGTTCCGGGTGAAAAATCAAGGATTTCTTGAATGGATTTGCTGGTTCTTCCCAACTCCACAGTCACATTCAACGGAACATCCATAATTAAATCTATATTTTCTTTCTGGGTAATTGGATTAAAATCTCCAATAAATGGCTGAAATTGTGCAGGCTGTACATTGACAGGCTGCTGAGCATACATCTGGGACATATCCATCATCGGCTGCCCCATCGGCATCTGCCCCATCATCGGCTGACCACCCATCGGCATCTGCCCGCCCATCGGGGCTCCTGCCGGCTGCTGCGGGCTTTGCTGCTGTACTGCCTGGGCCGGCTTAGCCTCTTCCTTGGCTCCGGCTGCTGGCGTACTGTTCATATTATTCATCACGCTGTCACAGATCTCTTTTGCAAAAGAGAAGGGATACAGCTGCATGATCTCACTGTTGACCAGATCTCCGATCTCCATCTTGAAGGTAATTCTGACAAAAGGCTTCAAAAGGAATTCGTCAATGCTTCCTTCGTCTACCGTCTCCTTCAGATCCACGACATTGGCAACTGGCGGGCTGATATCAATCATCTTATTGAGCATCGAAGAAACAGAGGTGGCAGCCGACCCCATCATCTGATTCATCGCTTCTCCGATTGCACTTAAATGGATCTCACCCAATTCACTGTCCAGATTCGTTCCGTCTCCGCCCATCATCAAATCCGTGATGGTCTTGACGTCGCTGTCCTTTAAAACCAGCAGGTTCGTTCCGTCCAATCCAACCGTATAGGCAATCTGGATAAAGACGCAGGGCCGCTCATAAGCATCCACGATATCATCCCAACTGGCAATGGTAACAATCGGGGTAGAAATGTCCACCTTACGATTGACCAGAGAGGACAGGGCAGTCGCCGCACTTCCCATACTGATATTCGCAACCTCGCCGACGGCATCCTTTTCCACATCGGACAACTCCTGAATATTGTCCGACACATCACTGCCCGGCTCATTCAACAGGGCACTAATCTCTTCTTGTGATAATACTCCATCCATTACCTTACTACTCCTCTCTGATTACTGAAGTAATTCTTACCGCATATCCATTCCCGGACACTCCCGGAAGAGCAGTGAACTTGCGGATGCTTCCTACATATACGCTTAACTCTTCATCCACCTTGCGATCCAAACGGATGATATCGCCGGGCTGCAGATTAACAAAATCACTCACCGAAATACTGCTGGTGCCCAGGATCGCCTTAAGCGGCATCGGCGCCTTGGCAATCAAAGCTTCGATCGCCTCCGTATACTCCTCTTCATCCTTATTCTGCATTGTAGAATACCAGAATTTCGTATTGAGCTTATCCATCACATCTTCCAGTGTCAGATAAGGAAGACAGACATTCATCATCCCTTCCACATCCCCCAATTTGAGGTGAATCGTTACAATCGCAATCATCTCACTGGGAGAAATGATCTGGGCAAACTGCGAATTGGTCTCGATTCGCTCCAACCGCGGATGAATCTCTACCACATTCTGCCATGGTTCCCGCAGAAGATTTGTACAGACATTCATAATCCGTTCAATGATCAACAACTCAATCTCCGAAAAATCTCTTGCCTTATCGAGCGGAACTCCAGCTCCGCCCAACATGCGATCCACAATCGCATATCCCAAGTTGGTCGCCAGTTCAAGAATAATATTTCCCTGCAGCGGCGCCAAATTGACGATCCCCAAAATGACCGGATCAGAAAGAGAACCTGAAAACTCCGAATAGATCAGAGCCTCCGAATTCACCACCTCTACCTGAATATTCTTCCGCAGATACACCGGAAGATTCGTGGAAAGAAGTCTGCCGTAATGCTCAAAAATAATCTCCATGGTCCTTAAATGTTCCTTGGAGAACTTGGCCGGCCGGGCAAAATCATAATCCTTGACCCGCTTATCCCCGTTCTCCTTCATCTCATCCATATCAAGCTCGCCGCTGCTCAACGCCTGCAGCAAGCTGTCAATTTCATTCTGCGATAAAATGTCGCCCAAAGCCCTTCACCACCTATCAAAACATCTGTTTTATGCACCTACTGATAGGTGACTGTAAATGAAACACTGGCAATAAAATTGGAATCATACATCTTGCGCAATTCCTTTAAGATCTCTTCCTGAATCTCATCTTTGTTCTCGCGCATCTCATCGACCGTATGACTGCTGATAACAGAAAATACTCTTCCCTGCATCATACCTTCCTTCTCCGTAAGCTTCTCACTGCTGCCATATTTCTTATAATCCTCATCCGTCTTATTGATTCCCAACACTACCTTGACCAGCGCATAATGCTCTACGCCATCCTCGCCGGGCTTTAAGTTCACGGTCATCGCCTCGCCGGCATTCATATTGTAAGTCTCCACATCCTCTAAGGACACCGCCGATGCCGCGTCAACGTTCCCGCCTTCCAAATCGAGGTCAATGGCTGCGCACACCTTGCTGACCAATTCATTCGCCTGCTTTGTCTGCGGCAGTACGGATATGGTTAGAACGGCTGTCAAAATCAAATTTGCCAATACAAGCGCCAAAATCAAAACGCTCATCAGATTCTTCTTCATGTCCTCTGTCCTTTCTGAACCTTAATCTAAATTAAAGGAATTATAAATCTTAATCTCAACCCGGCGATTCAATGCTCTGCCGTCATCTGATCCATTATCCGCAATCGGCGCATATTCGCCATAGCTGGTCGCCCGGATCCTTGAAGGCTCAATCATGGTATGCGCGATAAAGTAATCCTTTACCGCCAATGCACGATATGCCGCTAACACATCATTGCTCTCATAATTGGCATTGACAATCGGAACGTTGTCGGTATGGCCTTCAATTCCAAACACATTCTCCGCATAAGTCTCCATCACTCTTCCCAGCTTATCCACCAGCGGCATGGCATCCTCCCGGATCTCTGCTTTCCCGGAATCAAACAACAACGCACCGTTTAACGTTAATCGCACATACTGTGCCGTCACATCGAGCTCTACCTTGTCCCCGATCCCTTGATTCTGCAACAGCTCCTCTAACTCCTGCGCCATCTCCTCCGACTCCGCTAAGGCAGCCTCTTCAAACTGCTCCTTTAAATCCTTCTCTGCTTCCGCCTCCACATCACTGGCGCTGTTAGCATCCTTATAGTAAATGTCCAGATTCTCCAGCTGGCTGATTCCGGCAGAAACCATATTTCCCTCACCAATCGACGCTCCGCCCTGCGGAAGGATGCTGAAGGAATTCTGAAGCGACGTTACAATCAACGTAAACTTCTCAGCATCAACGGTAGACATAGAAAACAGCAACACGAAAAAGCAAAGCAGCAGATTCATCAAATCGCTGAAGGTTGCCATCCACGCGGGGGAGCCTTTTGGCGGATCCTCCTGTCTCTTCTTTGCCACTATTCCTCACCTCCGGCTCCTTCGGACATGCTCTGGCGTGCCTTGGGCGATAAGAAGGATTTGAGCTTCTCTTCAATGACACGCGGATTCTCACCGGCCTGAATGGACAAAAGTCCCTCAACCGTAACCTCTTTCATCATCATCTCGATATCATTGTTCACCTTCAGCTTCGTCGCTACCGGGTTACACAGCCAGTTGGCAATCAAGGAACCGTACAGGGTTGTCAGCAAGGCAACCGCCATCGCCGGCCCGATCGCAGAAGGATCATCCAGCTTCTTCAACATGTTTACCAGACCGATCAAGGTTCCGATCATACCCCAGGCAGGGCCTAACTCGCCCCATTTTTCCCAGACCGAAATGACTTTCTTATGACGTGTCTCCAGACAGACCAAATCCGTATCCAAAATGCCGCGCACCAGTTCAGGATCTGTACCATCTACTACCAGCATGATCCCCTTCTTTAAAAACTCATCCTCAATCCCATTCGCCGCCTCTTCCAAAGCCAGAAGTCCTTCCTTTCTGGCTGTATTGGACAGATCAATAATATTACGAATTACTTCCTCCGGATTGCTCTTCTGCGTCTTAAAGATCAAGGTGAACCCCTTTAATCCACTGACAAAGTCTGCAATTGTATTGGAGGCCAGCACGCCGGATACGGAACCGCCGATTGTAATCAAAACCGACGGGAAATCTCCGAAATTCATTAATGCTCCAAAGCCGTCATTGACAACGATTCCATATACCGTCATAATGACGCCCATGATAAATCCCACCAGTGATGCTATGTCCAAACTTCCCACCTACCTTTTCATCCTTGAAACTGTAGCTTACAACCATCTTCAATCGTTCCTCTATCAAATATGGTTTGCCGCCATGAATTCTCTCTTATAACATATTACTAAATTTTTTATATCT
>CAMULB010000178.1 GCA_947089585.1 uncultured Lachnospiraceae bacterium
TGTTGTCAAGGGGGAATGTGAGATTTCAGTCTGCTTTACTTTTAACGACCACACTATTACATGTACATGATTATAAGATATCAATATACTCGCCGGCAAGAGCCTTATTCATACTTCTGACCGCACAGAATTTGCCGCACATGGAGCAACTGTCCTCATGCTCCGGTGCTCTGCTGTCACGAATTGCCTTTGCGGTCTCGGGGTCGATGGAGCATTCCCACTGCTTTTCCCAGTCGAAGGTTCTTCTCGCATCCGCCATTGCATCGTCAAGGTCTCTCGCATGCGGAATCTTCTTTGCGATATCCGCCGCGTGGGCTGCGATGCGTGAGGCAATAATACCCTGCTTTACATCCTCTACATTAGGAAGGGCCAGATGTTCGGCAGGCGTTACATAGCAGAGGAACGCAGCGCCGGAAGCCGCAGCAATCGCTCCGCCAATGGCAGAAGTAATGTGGTCATATCCAGGAGCGATATCGGTAACAATTGGCCCCAAAACATAAAAGGGCGCACCCATGCAAATGGTTTGCTGGAGCTTCATATTTGCCTCAATCTGATCCATCGGCATATGTCCGGGGCCTTCCACCATAACCTGAACGTCCTTTGCCCAGGCGCGTTTGGTCAACTCTCCGAGACGGACAAGTTCTTCGATCTGACACACGTCGCTACCATCCGCAAGACATCCGGGACGGCACGCGTCACCAAGAGAGATCGTTATATCGTACTCACGGCAGATATCCAGGATATCGTCAAAGTATTCATAAAAGGGATTTTCCTCCCCGGTCATGCTCATCCACGCGAAAACAAGAGAGCCGCCGCGGGAAACAATATTTATCTTTCTTTTGTGAGTTCGGATTTGCTCAATCGTTTTCCGGGTAATGCCGCAGTGGAGGGTCACAAAATCCACGCCATCCTCCGCGTGAAGTCGAATGACATCAATAAAATCCCTCGCCGTGAGGGTCGCAAGGTCTCTCTGGTAATGGATTACGCTGTCATATACGGGCACAGTTCCGATCATTGCGGGACATTCGCTGGTGAGCTTCCGGCGGAAGGGCTGGGTGTTGCCGTGGGAGGAGAGATCCATAATGGCCTCCGCGCCCATATCGACCGCCGCCATAACCTTCCGCATTTCAACGTCATAGTCCTTGCAGTCCCGGGACACGCCGAGATTCACGTTGATCTTGGTGCGGAGCATGGAGCCCACACCGTTGGGGTCGATGCAGGTGTGCAGCTTATTGGCGCAGATCACCGCCTGCCCTCTGGCAACGAGATCCCGGATATTCTCCTCTGTCCGGTATTCTTTTTTGGCGACTGCCTTCATTTCCGGGGTGATGATACCCTGCCGCGCCGCATCCATTTGTGTTGTGTAATTTCTCATGTTGTTTCATTTCCTTTCAAATCCGTTTTATGCTTCCTCCGCAAAACGGCTATTCAAATCAAAGTTATGCTGCATTGGCCCCGTGCCTGCGCCCAGGTTAAGCTGGGCCGCAAGCGCACAGGAGATATAGTCCTTGGCCCGCTGTACCGACTGGATGAGATCAAAGCCCTTGGCCAGATTGGAGGTGATGGCGGAGGACAGGGTGCAGCCTGTTCCGTGGGTATTGGGATTGTCAATTCGTTTGCCCTCAAACCAGCGGTATTCACCGTTTATATACAGCAGATCGCTGGCATCGCTGACACTGTGCCCGCCCTTCAGCAGCACCGCGCAGCCGTGGGCCTCGTGGATTGCCTTTGCGGCGTTTATCATATCCTCTTTGCAGGAAATGGACATTCCGGACAGAATTTCCCCTTCGGGAATGTTCGGCGTAACAACGGCGGCGAGGGGGAAAAGCGCATTCATCAGCATAGCGACTGCATCTGTTTTGATAAGGGGCGAGCCGCTGGTAGCCGCCATAACGGGGTCTACTACGATATTTTTTGCCTTGAAATGCCTCAGCCTGCTGGCAATGGCCTGGATCAGCTCCGCCGAAGATACCATGCCGATTTTAACTGCGTCGGGGAAAATATCCTCAAAAACGGCGTCGATCTGATCGATTAAAAACGCAGGTGCTACTTCTTGTATCCCCCGGACGCCGGTGGTGTTCTGCGCCGTCAGCGCCGTGATGGCGCTCATTGCGTAAACACCGTTCATCATCATCGTTTTTATGTCCGCTTGAATGCCAGCGCCTCCGCAGGAATCGCTTCCCGCGATTGATAATGCTGTCCGCATCGTTTTAACTCCTTTTCCGATATTCGCATTATTTTTGTTGAGCGACAGAGAGTGGTGCCCCCGGTCTGCCGCTTTTGCTCACTGTTTTTTCAGCTTCTTTGCAAGGTCAAGCAGGATTTTTGTCTCTGTCTGTGGATCATCCGCCTTCATAATTGCCGACACGACGCAGATTCCAGCGATTCCAATGCCCTCAAGGATATCCACATTGTTTTTATTCAATCCGCCTATAGCGTTTGTGGGAATGGGTACGGCTTTGCAGATTGCGTCCAGCGTTTCAGTAGAGGTCAGAACGGTCTTAACCTTTGTCGTGGTAGGATAGATCGCACCTACTCCAAGATAGTCCGCGCCCTGCTCATAGGCTTCCAGGGCCTGGGAGACGGTCTTTGTCGTTGCGCCGATGATGAACCCGTCACCCAGGATTTTCCTTGCGGCTGCAATGGGCATATCGCTCTGTCCAAGATGGACGCCTTCCGCACCCATAGCAAGGGCAACGTCAATACGGTCGTCGATAATAAGCGGAACATGATATTCCACCGTAAGGTCATGGACGTTCTTGGCAAGGGAGATATATTCTCTTGTGGTCTTATCCTTCTCGCGGAGCTGTAACATGGTCGCGCCGCCCTTCAAGGCTTCTTCCACACGGTATAAAAATTCTTCCTCGGAAAAGCTGGTACTGTCTGTAATAAAATAGAGTGTGGTATCGAAATTTCGCATTGGCATATCCTTTCTACATATAGAGGTAATCGTTCAGGACAGGCTGCAAGCCCTCCCCTTCGATATCTTGATACATTTTCTCAAGACTGCGGCCGTCATTGATTTCAAACTGCTCATCCCCCTGCGGCGCATCGGCTTCCGTTCCGTTATACTTGTTGTCGTGGTCACCGACGCCGGTGGATACGCCGGCCGAGACCTTTGTTGCGGCGATTTTTACAATGCCGTTGCGGAACTGGGCGCTTTCACGGGAAGATACGGTAATGCCTACAAAGGGAAGAAAAATGCGGTAGGCGCAGAGGATTTGACAGAGCTGCTTTTCGTGTACATCCAAAGGATTGATCTGATCGTTATTGATGATGGGGCGCAGCCTCGGGCAGGACAAAGACATCTCCGCGTGGGGATATTTGCGCTGCAAGTAGTAAACGTGCAATGCGCTGGCCAGAGCGTCCTTGCGGAAATCGGACAGGCCAAGCAGGGCGGAGAACGCCACGCCGCGCATACCGCCCATCAGCGCCCGCTCCTGGGCGTCAAACCGGTAGGGCCAGACCCGCTTGTGCCCCAGCAGGTGCAGCGTCTCATACTTATCCGCATCGTAAGTCTCCTGGAACACCGTTACATAGTCCGCGCCGCACTCGTGCAGATAACGGTATTCATCTGTGTTGACCGGATAAATCTCAAGGCCCACCATGCGGAAGTATTTCCGCGCCAGCTTGCAGGCATCTCCGATGTAGGCTACATCGCTTTGACTGCGGCTCTCGCCGGTCAGAATCAGGATTTCCTCCATGCCGCTGTCAGCGATCACCTGCATTTCTTTTTCGATCTGCTCCATGGTCAGCTTCATACGGCTGATGTGGTTATAGCAGTTGAAGCCGCAGTAGACGCAGTAATTTTCGCAGTAATTGGCGATATATAAGGGGGTAAACAGATAAACGGTATTGCCAAAATGTTTACTGGTTTCCAGCCGGGCGCGCTGCGCCATCTGCTCCAGGAAGGGTTCCGCTGCGGGGGAGAGTAGCACCTTGAAATCCTCAATGGAACAGTTCTCGTGCTCTAAAGCCGCTTTTACATCCTTCGCGGTGTATTGTGACGGGTCAAAGGCGTTCACCTGCCCCATTACATTCGCCCGCACGTCCGACTGAATCTGCTCCATCCCCGGCAGATATTCCATGTGGTTCTTTCGGGAAGAAGGATCGGTTTCCAGTCGGTGCTTTTTCTCCAGCGCCGCAGGCGAAAGATGGTCGGAATCCACAAAAAATTGATTTTCCATCTCTCACCCCTCAATCCCGGAGAAATCCGGTCAGCGGGTCGGACGCCGATGCGCCGCGGGTGAGGACTCTGCCCAGCCCCGCGAGATAAGCCTTGCGCCCAGCCTCAATGGCCTGCCGGAAGGCGGACGCCATCACAGGCAGGTTTCCGGCGGTCGCCAGCGCAGTGTTTGCCATAATCGCGGCTGCGCCCATTTCCATTGCCTCGCAGGCCTGGGACGGCCTGCCGATTCCAGCGTCCACGATGATAGGCAAGTTAATCTCATCAATCAGAATCTGGATGAAATCCCTGGTCGCAAGCCCTTTGTTGGAGCCGATGGGAGAAGCGAGAGGCATAATCGCAGCCGCTCCGGCATTCACAAGGTCACGGGCAATGTTGAGATCAGGATACATATAGGGCATGACTACAAAGCCTTCTTTGGCAAGAATCTCGGTGGCCTTAATGGTTTCCTGATTGTCGGGAAGCAGGTACTTCGAGTCCCGCATGATCTCAATCTTGACAAAATTTCCGCAGCCAAGTTCACGGGCAAGCCGGGCAATCCGGACGGCTTCTTCCGCAGTCCTTGCGCCGCTGGTATTGGGGAGCAGCGTAACGCCCTTGGGGATAAAGTCCAGGATATTCTCCTGCTCCTTCGTGTTGGCGCGGCGAACGGCCAGGGTAATCATCTCCGCGCCCGCGTCCTTCACAGCCGCTTCAATGAGTTTCAGAGAATACTTGCCTGAGCCAAGAATAAAACGGGAATGAAATTCGTGGCCACCAATCATAAGTTTGTCGTGATTCATATTGATTTCCTCCTTTTCAACTTTCAAATTCACCTGCTAAAATCCGCAGAACCATGTGGGCCTGATGCGCCGCGCACAGCATAACACGGGAAGACAGAAGGCTTTCCGCTTCGCTGACCTCGCTCACTTCATCACCACAAAGGTAAAAGCGTTCCATTACTTTTCGCGTCTGAATAAGGTTTGCGCTGTCAATCCCTGCCATGCCGGACGCCGCCACCAGGTATTTCGAGGGCATCTGTTCCAGAACGATATTGACCAGCATTGCCTTGCATTCCGCGTTGTCAAAAGCCTCGCATATGACATCGGCGTCCTTCAGCAGCGCGACCGTATTGGCCTCCGTCATACGAACGGTGTGCGTCTCCAGCTCAATGTACGGGGCAATCTCTTTCAGACAGGCAGTCAAAGCCTCCGTCTTGTATGCGCCCACCTGGGACGCTTTGTACTGCTGGCGGTGCAGATTGCTTACATCCACCTGGTCAAAATCAATTAGAATGAGTTTGCCGATTCCCGCCCTCGCAAGAGATAGCGCAATATTAGAGCCAAGACCGCCAAGGCCGCATACCGCTGCAACAGCGGAGGCAAACTTCTCCTGCAATTTGACGCCTTGCCGTTCCTCCAAAGCCCTTGTCATTTCCTCCTTTGTTGGGATCAGCTCAACCACCTCCTACAAAGCTGACGATCTCAATACGGTCGCCATCGGCCAGCACGGTTTTGCTGTACTGATTTCTCGGCACAATCTCTCCGTTGCGTTCCACCGCGATTCGCTTTGGGTCGTAATCCGTGGCTGCGAGATAGTCGGCCAGGGTCTTGCCTGTGATATCAAGCTCTTTTCCGTTGATTTTTACCATTTCGATCACCTCCGTGCAAAATAAAACGGAAAGCTGCCGATCTGGTAGCTTTCCGTTAAAAACGCTTTGTGACAGGTATCCCTACGTTGGCATTATCCAAATCAGGTTATCGGTCGAAGGTTATACCTTCCTCTCAGCCTGTAACACAAGCTCCCGTCTGTTAAATTGTCAATTGTATTATAGCTTATCCAAATAGATATTGCAAGTGTCTTTGGAAAATTATGATAAGTTTGATTTATATCGACACGAATAATAGTAGTAAGGGCGGCATTAACAGCAGCGGTAGCGGCAAGCAATGCGCCGGTATATACCCGGCGCTCGCTTGTTGGTGGCTAACGCCCCCAAACCCCTGTAAATCCGGGCGCTGGTGCGCCCGGATTTTTAAGCCGCCTCCGGCGTCTGCTGTTACCCGCAGGGAGAGAAAAATCATCGTTGCGCCCCCTGCTGGCGGTCACGATTTTTCTCTTTCTCCGTCGCGCCCAAAATCCGC
>CAMULB010000179.1 GCA_947089585.1 uncultured Lachnospiraceae bacterium
TCCGCACTGCAGTCCGGAGCCCTTCTCGAGAATCGGCTTTACCAGCTCCTCGGTCGTTCCGGGATAGGTGGTCGATTCCAGGACTACCATCGTATCCGGCGTGAGGTGCCCCGCAATCATCGTCACGCTGTCGCGCACAAAGCTGATATCCGGCTGCTGGTGGCGGTCCAGCGGGGTGGGGACGCAGATGGCCACAAAATCCGCCTTTTCAATGAATGCGGGGTCGGTCGTGGCGCGCAACTGTCCGCTTTTTACCAGCGACTCCAGCTCCTGGTCCACCACATCGCCGATATAGTTGCGGCCGGCGTTGACCATATCCACCTTCTCCTGCTGCACATCAAAGCCAATCGTTTTAATTTTTAAAAAAATTCACTTGACTCTCACGTTACGTCATACTTTATAATACCAAACGAAAGGATGTGAGACCAAAAAAGATTGCCAGGCTGCCTATAATGCAGCAAATACACGAAAGGAGGGCTCATGCGTACCGTTCATGAGGTAAGTAAGCTGACAGGGGTCAGCGTCCGCACACTGCATCACTATGATGCCATGGATCTGCTCAAGCCGACCCAAACCACCCAGGCAGGCTATCGTTTATACGATGATCACGCGATGAACCGCCTGACCCAGATTCTGCTGTTTCGGGAACTGCAAATGCCTTTAAAGGAGATCAAAGCAATTCTTGACCACCCGAATTTTGACCCGGCTGCGGCGCTTGAACAGCAAATTCATTTGTTGGAACTACAGAAAAAACAGATCACAGAGCTGATTGCTCTTGCCCGCAGAATTCAAAAAGGAGAGATTGAAATCATGCATTTTGACGTTTTTAAAAAAACAGAAATTGACCAGTATAAAGAGGAAGTGAGGGAGAAATGGGGATTGACTACAGCATATCAGGAATATGAAAAAAAAGCAAAGACAAAAACCGGCCAGGAGTTCGCTGCATCTGCCAATCAGCTGATGGCTCTGTTTGCCGAAATTGGCTCGCTGCGCGAATTTGGCGCAGATGCAAAGGAGGTACAGGAAAAAATTGGCCAGCTACAGGAACAGATCAGTCAAAATTATTATCACTGTACCGATGAGCTGCTGTATGATCTCGGTCAAATGTATTGCGCCGACGAACGTTTCTCGCAAAACATTGATCAGGCAGGAGGGAAAGGGACTGCGGAATTTGTCCGGCAGGCGATTTCCTCCTATGTACAAAATGCTTCTGCCTCCATGAACCAGATCTGATTCTGTCTGCCAAATATGAAGCAGACACGAAGTGGATTGTCGTGGATAAAAAATTAATCGTTGAAGATTTCTTTGTTTTAAGCAGTGGTTTGGCAGGGGAGATTCTTCAAAAATATATCAATTATGGCGGAAAAATTGCAATTTATGGCGATTTTTCGCATTACACAAGTAAACCGCTGAAGGATTTCATCTATGAGTGCAACCAAGGGAAGGATGTTTTCTTTGTTGCCACCAAAGAGGAAGCAATTCAAAAAATTACAACCATCATATAGCGGACAAAATTTCCGGAACCGATCGTTGGATCTGGTTTCACGCTGGGCGGCCATTTTGGGAAAGAATGGCCGCCTTTTTTGTGCTGTTTGTGCGTTTGTAGAAATAAATATGTTTCAAAGTTTTTGCAGATAACGAACAAACCTACCACTGCCCCGGAAATCTCCGTTTCTCTGATGTCTGAAACCTTTTTGTATACGCTTCGTTTTCCGTCTCCGATAAATCCGCAAATACCTCCGGCAAATAAAATGCTCCGCCGAATTCCTTCAATCCGCCTTTCACAAGTTCCATCCCCATAAAGGCGTCAAAATTCTTTCCATCCATCGTCGTGATCCCAAAATGGTCGCAGGTCTCAAACCCATGACGCGGATAATAATCGGATTCGCCGAAAATCACCACGCCCTCATAGCCGACTTCCCGCGCCAAATCCAGTGTTTCTACAAGCAAACGACCTCCGACTGCACACCCCTGCCACTTCGGAGCGACGCACAGCGGGCCAAACACCAGGATTTCTTTGGTACGATCCTCCTTTTTCAGCCATGCTTTGGCATAAAATATCGCGCCTACGATTTCATTTCCCATGACTGCCACCCTGGACAGCTCTGGCAGATATGCAGCACTGCTCCTCAATTTGTGCACCAGCAGATGCTCGTCGCATCCTGGACGATGCTTATTCCAGAACGCGGACAAAACCATTTGCTCCGTCTGATGGTATTCTGCCGCTTCCTCCCTGCGGATTACAAGCTGCTCTTCAACCTCTTTGCGCTTCGTGCGCAAAAAGTAACCCAGATTGAGACGAAGCTCCTTCCGTTCCCGGTCATAATTGGAATAACAGCAGCTGTCAAATCCGATCATTTCAAAGCCTTCCTGTTCATAAAAGGCAATGGCTCCTGTATTACAGGATTGTGTTTCGAGTATGATTGCCCGCCGGTGCTCCAATACAGCCTGTTCCTTCGCGACCGCCATCAGCCGATGCCCCACTCCCTGCCTGCGAAGCGTTTCATGCACCCACAGCTCCGTTACCATCAACCGATTGCTCCATTCCTCAGGGCAGGTTTCAATACAGGCAAGCAATTCCCTCTCCTGCCCTCGTCCTGCTACAATTCCCCAAGCGCAGGCTTTTTCCCAGTGATCCTGATACAGCCGATCTGGAAAATTATATTCCTCCGGGAAATGTGTAACAGGGGTGTCAAATTTTTTCCTGCGCAGATTCATTTCATATCCTGTCTCGCTTTTTTCAATTGTCAGATCAAGATATTCTTCTGTCGTATAGCGCATTGGAATGATCGTTCCCTTCCACTCCTCTTTTGCAAGATGGATGATTTCTAATTTTTCATTCATTTCTCAATGACTTCCTTCCATGATTATTTGTTCTGCTGACACCATAACGCCAACTAGGTTGTGAATGTTTCAAAAGTAATTTCCGTAGTTTAAAAATGACTCGCCAATTTTTGACTGGTTCCGTCTGGATGGCATAAAATATGCTTTGAAATCATTCTTTTTCATTATACCATGGATCTGTTTCACATCACAATTAGAAATGGTCAAGGCCTGCACGATTGCTCCCTCTGGTCAGAAGTTCAATTTCTGACCGGAGGGAATACGATCTGTATGACACAGAAAACGGCCCTGCAAATTTCACCATTTTCTGACCATATTTTGGTTGTGAAACCAAAAATTCTATGTTATCATGATTGAAAAAAATATATATTGATTGAAATATTATATTTAAAAATTTTCAATCTGACCAAAAAGGAGTGTTTTTATGGAAGAAAAAATCTCGTTTTCTAAACGCGTTGTGCGTACTGTAACCATTCTTACATGGTTGTTCCTGATTCCCTTGTTTGGCAATATTCCTGGGGCAAATGTACTGGCCGCACAGGCAGCCATTGATAATCCAACGTACACGCTCACATCGACCGACGACTCTGCCGTTTCAACCAAAGCCAGACCGAACGAAACGACGGTGTTGATCTTTGGTTCTATAGAGTGCAGTAAAACAAACGCTACATTGGATAGCATTTCTTCCTGCAACTGGGTAAAGCGTTCTGATATTCGCGTTATTTTTGTAGATGTCGGACTTTATACAAAAGAAGAAATACAAGAATTTAAAGACGGCTATCAATGTCCCGATCTAACATTTTGCTATGCTGAAGATCAAACAAATTTGAAGGTTGTATATCAATACAAACAGCTGCTTGGGAGTGACACCAAATCTCCCATGATCATTCTAATTGACAAGGATAATAAAATACAAAATTTTTCAACTGGTACTGCAAAAACAGCCAATGAAATTTTAGCGTCAATTAAGGAATTCGCAAATATTGACGAGGCGGAAGACAGTCAGCCACCCTCTGATCTTAACACGGGTACTACAAATTTTCCCTATGTACTCAAAGACATTGAAAATAAGAACGTTTATGTAAAGACGAATCCCAATGAAGCTACAATCCTGCTCTTCGGCGATACTGCCTGCGGCAAGACAAAGGCTACCTTACAGGCGATTGACCAGAGCGATTGGGTGAGCCGCTCCGATCTTCGGATCATTTTCGCAGATGTCATGGGGGCTTCCGTTTCTGATACTACAAAATTCGCTAACAATTTTTCCAGCAAGGACATTATATTCTGTCATGACGAATCCGCTTTAAATTGGAGTCATGCGTTATCCTACCTTAATCTGATTCACACTACCGGCGGGGAATTCCCATATATCATATTCATTGATAAAAATAACAAAATTCAGAGTATTACGTTAGGCCCCAAGACAGCAGAAGAGATTTTAACCGAGATCAATAAGCTCCCTGCGAATCCCAGCCCGGACTCAACACCGGACACGGACACCAAGCCAACGACTCCGACACCGGATACGAAACCGACGACTCCAACACCGGATACGGAACCGACGACTCCAACGCCGGATACCAAGCCGACGACTCCAACACCGGACACGGATACCAAACCGACTGTTCCAACGCCAGGTACGGACACGAAACCGACAACTCCAACGCCGACCGCAAGCATATCCAATGTTTCCAGGCTCAAATCGTCATCTGCCACCAAGAGCGTAAAGCTGAGCTGGAAAAAAATTCCGCAGGCAAAGGGCTATATCATTTATCAATACAACAGTTCCAAAAAGACATGGGTCAAGAAGAAAACCTTAACGAAAAATACCGCTTCTTATACCGTGAAAAATTTAACTCCGGGCACCTCATACCGTTTTGCGGTAAAGGCTTATATCCAGTCCAACGGAAAACAGGTGCGCAGTAAGTCTTACACCGCTCTGTATACGGCAACAAAACCGGGGGCCGTCAGCTTTCAAGTTACGGCCGGAAAGAAGAAGGCAACAATCAAATGGAAAAAAGTAAAGGGCGCAACCAATTACACCGTTTACTACAAGACGAGTGCAAAGGGCGCCTGGAAGAAACTAAAGACTGTCAAGGGCACCAGCTATACCAAGACAAAATTGACTTCGCGTAAAACCTATACCTTTACTGTGAAGGCAAACAAAGCTTATAAGGGAAAAACCTATACCGGCAGTTCCAGTTCCAAAAAAGTAAAAATTAAATAATTTTTTCACAAGCTGTCACAGGCGGATTGAAACCAGTTCTGGTCTGTGACAGCTTTTCATACTCCTACAGGAACCACAGTTCTAAAAGGCGGCAAATCCAACAGGTTTATGGGTATTTATATCTGTAGCTGTATCGGCGGAAAGCCGGTCATACTCTTTTTTCTTTAAAGATGCCTTTGATTTATCACCGATTCGTCGTAAAAGGTCTTTCCCGTCTTTTTGGAGTTTATATTTTTCATCTCCTGAGCAGTCGCCCGTCATTTTCTCAATTCTGTAATTCTGAATATTCAATGTAGTTAATGTTCAAGTCCGGAAGGATCCTCTGCAATAGCCCTTTGCATAGCCTGATGTGTTCAAAACCGCGCGCGAGCGTGTTTGAAAGACCATTCCCATCACCTGTACGCCCGTGAGATCCGCACCAAATTCAGGTTACATAGCCCGCTATGCGCCCTTCACTCGGCGGATCATCTTCGTAAGATGGATCGGATCTCCCTCAGATTGCAACACACATCTGACAGAAAGCATTTTTCATACACGCTCTAGCTTTTATTCGTATTCCGGCAGTTTTGTAAAATCGACTTGTTTCCCATCAGCAACACCGACATACATATCCTTTGTTCTTCGTCCAATATCCAGATAATGCTCCATGACATATTTAGCGGTATATGGCATCTCCAATGCAGATAACTCCGAAAGTGTAAACCACCTGCTTATCCCTTCCGTTGATGCAATGTGATCACTCGCCTCATTGTCCAGTTCCGCGAAAAAATAGTAATTCTGCCGTATCTCTCCGTTCACCCTCCTCAGAGTAACATAACGCAGCGACTGATCCCTGATCCCATTTTCACTTATCCCTAATTCTTCTTTCAGTTCTCTCAATACACATGCTTTGGGATCGTTTCCTTCATTCTCTTCAAAATGGCCCCCCGCAGAGCCCACCCATGTATCATTCACAATGCGGCCGTGCTGCCGGAAGAGCAATAGAATTTCCTCCACTTTTGTTATTATAGAGAGAAGTCATATTCCTCAGTTTCCCATCCAATTACACCCTATCCTCCCTTTTCATTTGTTTTTATCCTGCTGAACCATTTTCCAGATCCTATAGAATCTTTTGTATTAATATACTTTTTCCATGGATCTTCTGCGCTTTTACACAATTTCGCACTTGCTTGTGATATGGCGCTCCATAACATACCTAAGTGCGGAAAATCTCGTAATATTATAACAGGCA
>CAMULB010000180.1 GCA_947089585.1 uncultured Lachnospiraceae bacterium
TTGGCGTCATAGCTCCAGTCCGAAGCCGGAACGACCGCTCCCGTACTGCGGTCCATCACCTCCCACCAGCGAGTGATATCGTCTCTGTCATTTGGCTTCAGCATATCTGCGTACAACCCCTGCATCAGCAAAATACGCAGGCTTTCTCCTTCGGCCGTATACATCGGCGTCATCAGATACATCTGCTGAATCTCTTCTGGATGGGCCGTCGCCCAGGCATTGTCCTTACGAGTCGTATAATATGTCGCATATACCTTAAGCCCGACATCCTTCAATTCCGCTGGAAAATCGGTTCCGTCGCAGTCCCGAACCGCATCGGCCCCCCATCGTTTGGCCACCTTTACAGTATCCTCAATCACATCCATATCGGTCGGTATCGTCACGCGCCCACTTTGATCCATCTCCTGATCCCTCCCAATCTCCTACTTATTTATATTGCCGGTTATACAGCCACAGCAGCACGATCAATCCCGCCACGCCGAGCAGCTGCTTCCCCAAACCGGCCGGCCCAATGCTGCGCTGCCCGACAATTACCAGCATCACGCAGACCACAAACACCACGAATACAACCAAGCCGATCAAAATTTTTTTTGTAAGGTCACTCATCCAATCCCTCCTAGCCTTTGAGCCCGCCAAGGGTCATACCCTGGGTCAGCTTCTTCTGCACGCACATATACAGAATCAAGGTCGGCAGCATGACAATCACCAGACCCGCGTACATCTGCCCATACTGTACGGCCGACTTCTGCGCCGCCATCAGGTTCATCAGGCCAACCGGCAACGTCTTTAACTCCGGCTTCGTCAAAAGCGTCATGGAAATAATGTACTCATTCCAGAACGCCAGGAAATTAAACAAAATCACCGTCACCACGCTGGGCTTGGCCATGGGAATAATCACCCGCACCATGGTATAGAAATAACCGGCTCCATCCACATAAGCCGCCTCCTCGTAATCTCTGGCCAACGACTTAAAATAACCGGACAGCAGATAAACGGTAAAGGGCAATGCAGTCGCCGCATAGACCAGCGCCAAAATAAACAGATTGTTCAAAAAGAACGGCTTGTCAAAGGTCTTGCGCAGAAAAATATCCCCGTTATTCAGCATAAGGAAAATCGGAACCACAATATAATTGACATTGATAAACAGTCCCGCCATAAACAGAGTGTTCCACAAAGCCTTGCTTTTATACTTAAACCGCGCCAGCACATAGGCGGCCGGCAGCGCAATGACAATCAGCAACACGAGCGCCAGCGCCGTCACAAGAACGGAGTTGAGCATGTACTCGCCCATATTCGCCGTCTGCCAGGCATCTACAAAGTTCTGGTAATGAAAGCCCTGCGGAATCGTCCAGGGACTGCGATAAAATTCGGAATTCTCCTTGATCGACGCCACAAATACCCAGGCCACCGGAACGAGAATCGTAATCGCCAAAAGCGCCAATGCCAAATAGATGAATACCTTTGCAATTTTAGGACTCTTGCCGAATTGTTGTTTCTCACTTTTCATTTCCCATCCTCCTAAAATTCAATCTCATCCCGCTTCGTTACTGCATTGAGGATTCCTGCCAGCGCAAAGGAAAAGATAAATACCGTTACGCCGATCGCCATACCATATCCATATGAGGAATTCGTATAAGCCTCCTGGTACATATAGCTCAAGAATACGTTGGACGCTCCGTCCGGCCCGCCACTGGTCATAGCCTTTACAATCGTAAAACTCATATTGATCGTACTGATGATAAAAAAGGTCAGCGTCGTGCGGATATTGGTCCACACCAGCGGCAGCGTAATCGAAAAGAACTGCTTGATTCTCCCTGCACCCTCTAAGGAAGCCGACTCATACAGGCTCTCAGGCACATTGGCCATACTGGCCATATACATTACCATATAATAGCCGATTGCCTGCCACACCATCGTAATAACGACGCTGTAGATGACGATCTTCGGACTTCCCAGCCAGAGAATCGGATCCTTGCCGCCCCGGAACAGCTGTAAAAAGCTGTTGAGCAAGCCCTGATTGGGATCATAGATGGCCGAAAAAATTGCACTGATTACCACAACGGAAAGAATATTCGGGATATAAAATACCACGCGGAAAAAATTCTGTCCTTTGATCTTCTCCCGCGACAAAATTGCCGCAAAGATCAGCGCTAAGGCAAACGTGACCAACGTCACGATCACAATCAACAGCACGCTGTTCTGAAAAGCCTGAAAGAACTTGGGGTTCTTCGCCAGCTTCTGAAAATTCTCCAGCCCGACAAAGGTCTTCTCCGCGGTATAACCGCCCCATTTGTACAGCGACATCCGAAATACGTCAATCGTGGGAACAATCATAAAAATGATGAATAATATGATGGCAGGCGCCGTACAGGCAATGATAAACCCGCTTCTTCTCTTTTTTTTCATTTCTTCATCTCCATACTTAAGAATGGCCGACGGACACTGTCCGCCAGCCATTCTTCGCCTTCACAGCTTCGCCGTATCTGTTATTCTTTTAAAGCTGCCCGCAGCTGCTCGCTGTCAGCCTTAATCTGGTTCACCCAGTCATCCTTCGTCTTATCACCAGTTACCAGAGAGTTCACCGGATCTAAGAACGTAGAACGAACAGTAATTCCTTCTACCGGATCGGTTGTGGCAAATGCATCCATAACCGCAACAGCGCCAGTATCATAAATGGAATAATACAGCTTGTTATCACCATCTAATTTGTCTGTCATACCCTGAATCGGCTGAATTGCGCCGCTCTTTGCAAAGATCGAAGCTGCCTCGTCCGAATACAGGTAAGCAATAAATTCTTTTCCAAGATCCTGATTCTCGGCTCCTGCCGGCATCCAGATCTGCTCAAAGAAAGAATAGGAAGCACGCTCGCCGCCTTCTGTTACAGCCGGAAGTGCTGTAAAGCCCCATTCAAAGCCTTCTGCTCTCGGCGCCTCTGCCATCTCACCGATCACCCAGTTGCCGTTCGGCATAAATAATGCCTTGTTGTCAAGTATTAACTGCTGATTCTTCTGGAAATCGTTGTCATTGGCATTGGCCGGTGTAGTCGGCTCGGTATAGGAAGCCAGCTTCTCAATGATGTCAAACACCTGCTGTGCCTCCGGCGTATCCCAAACGCCTTCGCCGTAGCGCAGCGCTTCCTGGAACTTGTCGTTGCCCATTGCCTCATGCATCAATGCATAGAGAAATGCATCAAAATATCCTGCGGTCGGATATGTAAACAGTGCAATTCCTTCTGCCTTGGCCTTCTCGCCCAACTCCCACATCTGATCCCAGGTCTCCGGAACGGTCCAGCCCTTCTCGGTAAACAGACCCTGGTTGTAGAACAGTCCGCAGGGGCCATAGAACATCGGCATCAGATACGTCTTGCCGTCGCCATAGGGATTGGTGATTGAATTCTCCACAAAGCCCGGCAAAATCTTATCGCCTACGGTCGTGCTCTCGCCCGGTACCGTCATTGCCAGCACGTCGGTCATCTCCACCAGATTGTTGTCCTTGACAAATGTCTCGGTCAGACCGGATTCAGCGCCTACTGCACGCAGAATTACATCGGGATATTCCCCGGACTTCATCTGCTGAGTAATGATATCCTCTAATTTCTTGTCGATCGTCAGCTCTACGGTTAAGCCGTCATGAGAGGCTTCAAATGCTTCACAGATCTCATTCCACATATCTGCGCCATATGCCGTCTCTACCGCCGCAACCTTCAGCACCTGGCCGTCTGCGCTTCCGCCGTCATCCGCCGGTTCCTCTGTCTGAGTGTCGTCCGCTCCATCCTCACCGTCTCCGCTGGGTTCTTCGGCATTGTCCTCACCGGTGCTGTCCTCGCCGGCCTTGTCATCTTCCGTCGTATTGTTATCCCCCGCAGTACCGGATTTGTCATCCCCGCCGCCTCCACAGGCTGCTGTGCCGGCTACCATCACGGCTGCCATCAGCACACACAAAACTCGCTTCAATTTCATAGCAACTACCTCCCTTTTGGATTGCTGTATCATGTTTTGTATTTTTAGTATATCATATCATTTTTTTGATACAATCCAGATCTTGCTTGATTTTTTATATATCTTGCTTTCTCTTTCATTTCGTGATATTATATAGTTATACGAAGTCTGCCGCTTTTCTCATATTATTTCTTGGATATTTGCCGGTTTTTCATAAATTTTTCCAAGATTTTTGTGCGGTTTCTATATATTTTTCGTCTGATTTGTAATTTTTATTTGTATAATCATTTTTCTCAAATCCGATGATTTTCGGATCCTCTCTAAATTTTTGAAAGGAGGCTGCCTGTGGGAACTTCAAGATATCCAATGGAATACACCAACGCCGGGGCGATCCCCGGCAAGCTTTTATACATCTCTCACTCCCGCTATGAGAACGATTGGAAAAGCCTGCCCCACACCCATCCGTTTTCCGAATTGTTCTATGTGAAGGACGGCAGGGGAAGCTTTTTGATCGAAGAGGAGGAATATCCCATCTGCAAGGATGATTTTGTCATCGTCAACGCCAATGTCTCTCACACGGAGAAGTCTTCGCGCGAAGAACCGCTCGAATACGTGACCATCGGCGTCGAGGGACTGATCTTTTCTTTTGAGGGAAATAAAGAACACATTATCTTCGGGTGCAGAAATGAACAAAAAGATTTGCTGTACTATATGACTGCGATGCTGACCGAACTGACCGAGAAAAATCGCGACTATGACGCCGTCTGCAAGAACCTGCTCGACGTGCTGATTATCAAACTGATCCGCCGGACCAATTTCGCCTTCGAGGTGGCGCCCTTTGTCCAGATCAGCAAAGAATGTATCAAAATCAAACGCTATATAGAATCCAACTACATGCATGAGATCACACTCGACACCTTGGCCGAGCTCTCACATCTGAATAAATATTACATGGTGCACGTCTTTACGGCGCACTGCGGCTGCTCCCCGATTCAGTACCTCTGTCAGACCAGAATTCAGGCCAGCAAGGAGCTGTTGGCGATTACGGATTACAGCATCACGGAGGTAGCTCAGTCCTCCGGCTTCTCCTCCCAGAGCTATTTCGCCCAGTGCTTCCGCAAAAGCTGCGGCATCACAGCCTCAGCCTATCGCAGAAACTGCCGGAAGGAAGCCGCCGCAAAGGCTTGAATGCGGTGATCAAAGCTCTGCCTTGGATCACCGCAAAACATCACACGTCAGCAAAAGGAAAGCTAACACGTAACATACCGCCCCACAAGCTCCGCCATCTGCTCCCACTTTCGCTCCATATCCGCCACCAGGGCGAATTGCGTGCGGCAGCGGTCAAGGTTGTGGTTCGGATGGTGAATCTTAAAGTAGACGTCTCCTTCTAAATAATCCGTCAGAAAACGCATGCCGCATTCTAACGTCATCAGCTTGGCCCCCATCGGCAGCAGCTCAAGCTCCCGCTTCGTTAGACTTCCCTGGCATCCGCTCAGATATCCTTTCACATACTGCTCATACAAGCCCAAATCCAGCGAAACCTTCGACAGCTCCTGCTCATCCTCCGCCGCCGTATTGGCGCCAAAGCGAATTGCATCGCCAAAATCATACAGAGACAGCCCCGGCATCACGGTATCCAAGTCAATCACACAAAGCCCTTCTCCCGTCTGCCGATCAATCATAATATTATTCAGCTTGGTATCATTGTGCGTCACTCGAAGCGGAAGCTCCAAAGCCTCCTGCAGATCCGTCAGCAGCGTCATCTCTTTTGCACGCTGCTGTACAAATGCAATCTCCGGACCGACCGAAGCCGCACGTCCCTTCACGTCCGCTGCCAATACCCGGCAAAACGTCTGATATCGCTTCCCCGTATGGTGAAAATCGGGAATCGTCTCGTGAAGCGTATGCGCCGGATATCCGGCCAGAAGATATTGAAAATTGCCGAATGCCAGTCCACTTTGATAGAAATCCTCTGCATTCCGTACCGCATCGAGACAAAACGCATCCTCAATAAAATCATACATCCGGTAGCAGCTGCCGTCTTGATCTCGAAAATAGCGCCCGCCGCTTAGGGTCAAAACAACCTGCAGCGTCCCACGGGCTGCATCCTTGCCTTGCCTTAAAAGCTCCTGGCGCAAATAATCCGTCACGCCGGTAATATTCTCCATCAGCTGATCTACATTTTGGAAAATCTGCGTATTAATCCGCTGAAAAATATACCGCCTGCGTTTCCCCATCTGCTCTGTTTCTACCAGACTTGTGCTGTTGATGTGACCGCTGCCGTACTCCCGAACGTCTTTGATCTCACCT
>CAMULB010000181.1 GCA_947089585.1 uncultured Lachnospiraceae bacterium
ACGAAGTCCAACAGGCTTTCAGGATGGCTGTTGCCGATGTTGTAGAGTGCATAGGGGGCAAGCGGCAGACCGTCCGCACCGGTCTTTTTTTCCGGCGCCCCTTGCATGATACGGATCACACCCTCAACAATATCGTCAATATAGGTAAAATCGCGTTTGCAGTTGCCATAATTAAAGATTTCGATCGTTTGTCCGCGCAGAAGCCGATTGGTAAAGCCAAAGTAAGCCATATCCGGCCGGCCCGCCGGCCCGTACACCGTGAAAAAACGCAGACCGGTAGATGGGATGTTGTAGAGCTTGGCATAGGCATGCGCCATCAGCTCGTTGCTCTTTTTGCTGGCCGCATAGAGAGAAACCGGGTGATCGACCGGATCCTCAATGCGGTAGGGCACCTTCTGGTTCGTACCGTAGACCGAAGAAGAGGAAGCGTAGACGAGATGCTCTACGCCCTTTCGACCGTGATCGTAGGAGTGCCGGCAGGCCTGTAAAATGTTGTAAAAGCCGATCAGATTGGACTGAATATAAGCGTCCGGGTTCTCGATCGAGTAGCGGACGCCGGCCTGGGCGGCCAAATTGACCACGAGATCGGGATGATAACGGTCAAAAATCTGTGTGACTGCCGCCGAATCTGCGAGATCTCCCTCGACAAAGGTATAGGCGGACGCTGGGTGCTGCTCTGCACATGCCTGAATCTGGGCCAGACGCCACCGCTTGATCGAAACATCGTAATAGTCGTTGAGATTGTCGATGCCGACGACGTGGAGCGGGGAGTGGTGCGCAAGCAGCTCCAGTACCAGATTGCTGCCGATGAATCCGGCCGAGCCGGTGACGAGTATCGTTTTATGTGTTAAATCAATTTGCTGCATGGTGAAATACCTCCATAAAAAAGTAGTGACTGGCACGACCCTTGTGCAAACGGGAGCGTGGCGGCGTGGAAATGCTAATCGCGCCCAAACAGGTCGCGGGTGTAGACCTTATCCGCCACATCGTTCAGACAGGCGTCGTAACGATTGGCTATGATGGCCTTGGAAATCGTCTTGAACTCGTCCAGATTTCCGATCACACGGCTGCCAAAGAACGTGGAGCCGGCTGGCAGCGTTGGTTCGTAGATTACCACCGTGGCGCCCTTGGCCTTGATGCGTTTCATCACGCCCTGAATGGAGGAGTGGCGGAAATTGTCGGAGTTGGCTTTCATCGTCATTCGGTAGACGCCGATGACGACTTCCTTTTCCCTTTTTGCGTCCCAGCTGCTGTTTGCCTCATACGCGCCGGCAAGCTCCAGCACCCGGTCGGCAATAAAGTCCTTTCGTGTGCGGTTGGATTCCACGATGGCCGACATCATATTCTGCGGAACATCCTCGAAATTGGCCAAAAGCTGCTTGGTATCCTTGGGCAGGCAGTAGCCGCCGTAGCCGAAGGAGGGGTTATTGTAGTGCGTGCCGATACGGGTGTCGAGGCATACGCCATTGATGATCTCCTGCGTATTGAGCCCCTTGGTCTCGGCATAGGTGTCCAGTTCATTAAAATAGGAGACGCGCAGCGCAAGATAGGTGTTTGCAAAGAGCTTGACGGCCTCTGCCTCCGTAAAGCCCATGAACAGCGTTTCAATCGGTTCCTTGACGGCCCCCTGCTTTAAGAGCGCGGCGAATTGATGGGCTGCCGCCTCGGAGCTCTCGTCACAGGAGACGATGATGCGGGAGGGGTAGAGATTATCGTAAAGCGCCTTGGATTCCCGCAGGAATTCCGGGCTGAAAATGATGCGGTTTGTCTGGTATTTCTTGCGGATGCTTTGGGTGTAGCCGACCGGGATGGTGGATTTGATGACGATCCAGGCATTTGGATTGACGCTTAATGCCAATTGGATCACCGATTCCACGGCGGAGCAGTCAAAAAAGTTCTTTTTACTGTCGTAGTTGGTCGGCGCTGCGATAATGATAAAATCTGCCTGCTCATAAGCAGCCCGCGCGTCCAGTGTGGCCGTCAGGTCGAGCGGGCGTTCGGACAGATAGGATTCGATGTAATCATCTTGAATCGGGGATTTCCGGTCATTGATCAGGCGAACCTTTTCCTCCAGAAGATCGACGGCGGTTACATGGTTGTGCTGGGAGAGCAAAACAGCCAGAGAGAGGCCCACATAACCGGTTCCGGCGACGGCGATGTTATATTTCTTGTCTAAAACGGCCGGCGGGGCAGCAGGAGGCGTCTGGTCAAGAAAAAAGTCCGTCACCTCAAAGCCGAGGACTTCACCTAATGACTGCAGCTGATCAACGGTCGGGGTATAGTCCTGGTTTTCGATTCTTCCGATCATCGCCCGGTTGATACCGGTTGCTTTGGCCAGCTGGGCCTGTGTGTATTTTTTTGATTTTCGCAGGCGGACAATCGTGTCCGCCATTTTTTCAACAGAAAAAAGCTTCATCGTGATCACCTCTAAATTCTGTTTAAAACAGAATTATAACTTGCGGAATGTTTGGGGATACAAAAAATAAACTGCGGTTATGGTATCAAATCGCGAATTGAAAGTCAATAGGAGGAAAAGGGAAAAAGAAAATTCTGTTTTTAGCAGAGCAAAATGACGTTTAAAACAGAATTTTGCAGAACCAAGACAAGATTGTAATTTGCGGGCTTCTCGTGTATAATAGGCGGTAATTGGCTTGAAAAGGAGGACGTAAGGATTGAAATGGCGGAACGAATTTTGATTGCAGACGATGAGACGGAAGTCGTGGATTTGCTGGAGCTTTATTTGCAGCGGGAAGGCTATGAGGTTATAAAATGCGCGGATGGTGCGTTGGCGTGGGAGACGATTGAAAAGGAGCCGGTAGATCTGGCGGTTTTGGACGTGATGATGCCGGGTCTCGATGGCTTTGCACTGTGTCGGAAAATTCGTCAGCAGCATCTGTTTCCGGTAATCCTGCTTACTGCCAAGGTGGAGGAGGTGGACAAGATTTCCGGTCTGATGCAGGGAGCGGACGATTATATCACGAAGCCATTCAATCCGCTGGAGGTTCTCGCCCGAATCAAATCCCAGCTGCGGCGTTACCGTCAATACAATCCGGGCGTTTTGGAAGAATTGGATTTGCGCGGACTGTATATCAACCGCACGTCCCATGTGTGCCGCCTTTACCAGAGCAGTCTGGAGCTGACACCGCGGGAGTTTGAGATTTTGTGGTATCTGTGTGAGAACCGGGGGCGTGTGGTTTCTTCCGAGGAGCTGTTTGAAACGGTCTGGGGAGAGAAATATCTCGATCATAATAATACGGTCATGAACCATATTGGAAGGCTGCGGGAGAAAATGCAGGAATCTTATAAAAATCCCCGTTTTATCAAAACCGTATGGGGCATTGGCTATACCGTGGAGGCTTGATGATGCAGAGGAGAGAAATGCAGCGGAGTATCATGCGCCAGATGACGGGACATCTGCTGCGCAATAGCTTGATTTATCTGATTGGATTGCTTGTGGTGCTGCTGGGCGGATATGCGCTGGGCCACTCGGTTGTCTGGTATGGAACGGAGCCGGCATTTTTGGCGCTTCACTGGGCGTCTGAGAATGCGCGGATGCTGGGCGTCATCCTGTTTTTGGCGGGAGAAATCGTAATTTTACTGGTTTATCTTTGGAAAATCTGCGGCTATTTTCAGAGCATGATCTATGGAATGCGCGACGTTTACCGGGAGGAGCCGGAAGAGAGTGGCAGAGCCGGCGAGCAGATGACAAAAGGAGCGGCTGTGACTCAGGGGGGCGTAGCGGGTCAGGCTGCAGCCGGCCGCGGTCAGAACTGGATTGTGCTGCCGGAGGAGCTGAAGGAAGCAGAGGTGCAGATGAATTTGCTGCGTCAGCAGGTGCAGCAGAGCAGGAAGCAGGCGAGAGAGGCCGAGCAGCGGAAAAATGATCTGGTAGTCTATCTGGCACATGATTTAAAGACGCCGCTGACTTCCGTGCTGGGCTATCTGCAGCTGCTGGAGGAGGCTGAGATCCCGCCGGCGCTGCAGGGGAAATATGTCGCGATTGCCCACAGAAAAGCTGAGCGTCTGGAAGAGCTGATCAATGAATTTTTTGAAATCACGCGCTTTAATTTGACCTCCATGGAGCTGGAGCGTCGGAGCATCAATTTTACAAGATTGTTGGAACAGACGATTTTTGAATTCGGGCCTCTGTTCAAACAGAAGCGCCTGACCTGCCGCCTTGTGGCCGAGCCCGATTTGAGCTTCTCCTGTGATCTGGACAAAATGCAGCGTGTCGTGGACAATCTGCTGCGAAACGCCATTTTGTATGGCTATGAGGATACGGAATTGACGGTATCCTTGACGATGGAGGAAGCGGCGCAGCGGCCCAAGGAGCTGGTGCTTACGGTTGCAAACCACGGCCCCACGATTCCGCCCGGAAAGCTGGAGCGTATTTTTGAGCAGTTTTACCGTCTCGACCATGCCCGCACCTCCAGTACCGGCGGAGCGGGGCTGGGCCTGGCAATCGCCAAAGAGATTGTCAGACATCACGGCGGCAGAATTATGGCTGAGAGCCAGGCGGAAGTGACGACCTTTGTGGTTCGTCTGCCGGATCGGGATGCGCAGCCGTCCGTGCAGTGAGTGGGGGCAAACGGCAGTCGAGGAATGACAGGGCGGCATACAGGGTGTGCCTGCGGTCGGGAAAATTCAGAAATTCTTAACAATTAACGGAGGAAAAAGAAGAGAACAAAATCACCTTTTTTTCTATAATAGAGCTGTCAAATAGAAAAAGGAACGGAACGGTTCGACCTTAGAAGCACTGCGGCAGTGGAAGCCGTGCGGGGAGCAGAATCGTTTCAGGCAGACAAACATAGAAAAGGGTGGTTATTTATGGCAGTAAAAAATGGAGAATTAGAAATCATTCACTTCGGACAGGAGCTTGCAGTCGGCCGCTTTGAGTCCCGCAGGCGGGCAACCACGGCAACAATGCGCAGGCGAAAAAGCAGAAAAAGCATGATCCGGCGTTTGACGCTGATTTTTGTGATTGCGGTTTTGCTGGGAATGACGCTTCGCACGGTTGTTCCGGCGTTGTGCGAGGCGCGGGCTTTTCGCGAGGCGCAGGCTTTTTTGAAGGAACAGACCAAGAATGGCGATTATCCGACGAAGCTGTTGGAGCTGGTGGAAAAGAACGAAGAAACGTTGGATTTTGCGCAGGATTATCGCAATCGGGAGCAATATCTCGGTCAGCCGATTGATTTGACGTCCGAGGCATCCAGCGGACAAGTCCCGCTGCTGCTGCAATGGGACAAACGATGGGGCTATGACAGCTACGGGGACGGAATGATTGGCTTAGAGGGGTGCGGCCCGACCTGCCTGTCGATGATTTACCTCTATCTGACCGGGGATGCAACGATGAATCCCAGGGAAATGGCGGAATTTGCCTGCGATCAAGGGTATTATACTTCGGAGGGAACCAGCTGGGGCTTGTGGACGGACGGAGCGGCCAGCCTGGGACTTTCCGGCCGGGAGATTCCTCTGAGCGAGTCTGCAATCAAGCAGGTCTTAGACGCAGGCGGGGCAGTGGTGTGCAGCATGCGCCCCGGCGATTTTACCACCACCGGGCATTTCATCGTCCTCCGCGGCTATGATGAGAAAGGATTTTTTGTCAACGATCCGAATCGCCGCAGCAACAGCGAGAAGCAGTGGGATTTTGAAACGTTGAGCGGTCAGATTAAAAATCTCTGGGGGATTTCCCGTTGAAAAAAGTGTGGGTAAGGAGGAAAATGTGATTTTTTAAGCCTCAGAGGCGGCGGGGCGATTTTTTGCAGAAAAAAGGAGCGGCTGAGATGAAGCAAAATCCGGCATGGAACGGGGCGGAAATAGACAGGGCTTTCTCGGAACAGAACGAAAATATGGATCGACAAACAATTTACGAATGAATATAATTTTAGGCATAGGAGTGGGTTATAAAAAAATACTGGGGGCATATGGTAAAATATTAGGTACAGAAGACGACGGTGACGGTTGGATTAACGTAATAGCTGCAGCAAGTCGGTGTGAAGGCTGTGGCATTGAAGAAGTATCCGAAAGGAACATTCTTTATGGATGTTGACTAATCGTATTATATACAGCGTTTCATAGAAATATGCAGGGGGGCTATCGGGAAATAGATAGCCCCTTTTTGTTAGGTATCTGTCAGCATTGTCCTATGGTATCCAGAAGCTTAGGAGATAAAGAAGTCATTTCTTTCAGTTGTTCCTTGTTATAATTGGAAAATT
>CAMULB010000182.1 GCA_947089585.1 uncultured Lachnospiraceae bacterium
GTTGGGATATTCTAATGGGGCAATTTTCTTCAAATATATGCTCTATTCAGGCAGCGCGGCCGGATTGGGTGCGGCGGCCGGCTATTTTCTTGGCACGCGAATTTTTCCGACGACGATCTGGATTGCTTACGGCATGTTGTACGGATTTGCGGATATTGTGATTGTAGACAATCTCTGGCTGTTTTTGCTCTCACTTGCTGTATCCTTGCTGTGCTCGGCCGGGACGACGTTTGCGGCTTGCCGGCTGGAGCTGCTGCATACGCCTGCGGAGCTGATTCGGCCCAAAGCGCCAGCCGCCGGAAAGCGGATTCTTTTGGAGAAGCTGACATTTTTCTGGAAGCGTTTGAAGTTCCTGCATAAAGTCTCGGCCCGGAACGTTTTTCGCTTCAAGAAGCGGATGATTATGATGATTTTTGGAATTGCCGGATGTACGTCGCTGGTGATTGCCGGATTTGGAGTCAAGGATTCTGTATCGAATATTGTCAATAACCAATATGAGCAGATTTTTCAATATCAGATCAGCGCCGTCTTTCAGGATTCCGTCAGTGAAAGCATTCAGTCGGAGGTTCAAGCGCAGTATCAAGAGGAAATCAGAAGCAGCAGTGTCCTGATGGAGACCTCGGCGGAGGTGTCCTACGATCAGGGGAGCAAGACGATCTCTTTGATGGTAGCAGAGGGAGCGGAAATTGAGAACTGCGTCGATTTTCACTACAAGGATCGTCACGTAGCGCTGCCTCAGAAGGGAGAGATTTTGATTGACACACGTCTGGCACAGGTTTTGCAGGTAAAAAAAGGCGATACAATCACGCTCAAATCGGGAGAAAAAGAAGCGGGGCCGTTTGTGGTGTCAGGTATTTTTGAAAATTATACGTTTTATTATGCGTATATGACGTCTGAGACATATGAAGCGTATTTTGGCGAGGTATATGAGCCTAAGAGTATGTATCTGTCTCTGTCCGGGGGAGCAGACGATTATGAGATAGCATCCTACTTGTCAAATCGCGAAGATTCGTCAAATGTGACGGTGGTCGAGGATCTGCGCATTCGGGTCGGCAATATGATGGAGAGCATGAATTTTGTTGTAGCCTTGATCATCGGATGCGCGGCGGCGTTGGCATTTATTGTATTATTTAATCTGGGTAATATTAATATTTCAGAGCGCGTGCGTGAGATTGCCACCTTAAAGGTGCTGGGCTTTTATCCAAGAGAGACAGGGGCCTATGTATTTCGGGAGAGCATGGTGTTGTCCGTGATGGGGATTGTCTGCGGCATTCCGCTGGGCATCTTACTCCACCGCTTTATCATGCTGCAGCTGAAGGTGGACATGGTGACATTCGAGATCCGGATCCGATGGAACAGTTATGTCTATTCCGTTTTTGCGGTACTACTGTTTACCATCTGCGTGGATTTGCTGATGCGCAGAAAAATCAACCGCATTGATATGGCGGAATCTTTGAAATCCATTGAATAGACGCTGGAAAATTCCTGTATTGAGCGGGCGGGGAGGAAAGCCTACAGAGGCTTTGCCAAGAAATACAAGGAGAGTCCCGATCGTTTCGGTTGTTTAGAAACGATCGGGACTCTTTTGCGGTTGGTTTATGATGCTACAGCAGCTCGGCAATCAGGCGGCAGGCATCCTCAGGCTGCGGCTGGTATCCCAGACGGTCGATGAATGCGTGGGTGCATCCGCAATAGCGGTAAATCATCGTCTCCACACCGGCCTTAGCCAGCTGTGAACCATAGAATTCTCCCTGAATCCGCAGACCGTCATATTCCGCCGTCAGAATGACGGTTTTTGCTACACCGCTCAAGTCCCCGGCCATCATTGGGCTGGCATAGGGATGAGAAGCATCCTTAAAGTCCTTAAAGTACCAGCCGGCTTCGCGGTTTGTCTCCACATCCTGCGGCTGTCCCAGCGTCAGGCATCCCTTGATCGTCCTTTCTTGTCCCGGTGCAATTTCAAATGCGTCCATATGCCATTCATAGCCGGGCGCTGCATGGCGGCCAAAGGTAACGGCGGGGTAGAGGAGAATTTCCTGCGCGATGTAATGATTGCCTTCATCACGGTCTTTCAGGCACATCGCGGCGCAGAGGTTGCCGCCTGCGCTGTCGCCGGCAATTGTAATTCGTTTTGGATCAATGCCGTATATTTCGGCATTGCGGTATACATGCCGGACGGCCTCATAGCATTCTTCTAAATTATAGGGAAATTTCATTTGTGGTGCAAGTCCATAATCTACGTTAAACACAACTGCATCCGCAGCTTCTGCAATGAATTTGCAGGGATTTTCCACCGTATAGACTGAGCCGCCAAACCAACCGCCGCCGTGGATGTAGATCAGACAGCTTTTGGGCTCCCGTTTTCCCTTTCTGAGAAAATAACGCCACAGGCCCACCTCGCGCCCGCGAACCGGAATCGTCTCATACTTGGTGATGATCTCCATTGTGTTGAGATTCAGGTTGGGAAATCCCATCATATCCCGCAAAAACGGAATCATCTCTTCCGGCGGCAGATCCAGCTCATAGGGATGTCCGGCATCCTCCTGGTCGCTGGCGGCCCAATTTTCGTTAATCAGAGACAGCTCTGCCGGATCCATGTGGCCCTTTCCTGCCCGGTTGGGACTTTCCTTTAAGCGGATTTCCACACCAAACTCGGTAATCGTTTCCTCACATTGGCGAATTTGTTCTACCAGACGATCTTGATATTGTTTCATATCCCTTGCTCCTTTAAAAAAGATTCATACATGGTAATGTAGTCCTGATATTGCGTCAAATTATCGTATGGTAATGTAGCCGTGATACGGTATCAGATTATCGCATGGTAATGTAGCCGTGATACTGTGTCAGATTATCGCTGGTGGGATAATCGGTTACAAATGCGCCGATGATCTTGTAATAAGGCTGCAGGTAGGGGAAGAGATCGGTCTGCGCCCATTCCGGTTTTTTGACGGAAGCAGTTGCTGCTTCGATGCATTTGTGCCAATCGGTTGGGCCGTTGAACCACATTTCCACCATCCGGTCCATCGGGCACTCATTGATGTCCTTGATTACCTTGCTGGTGACGATTCTGGTGCATTCTGGCATCTTCTCAAATACAGGGAATACTTCTTCAAACAGCCATTTATCGCCGCTTTCAATTGGGTAAATATCGGATTTTGGATAGGAAATGCAAAAATTCCAGCGGTAATTGGGGCCGTCGTTGATCGTGCGTTCCTTGCCCTTTACATCAGTCTCCCACCAGAGTGGTACATGGGCAAAAATAAAAGGAACATTGCCGCCGCTGGTCTTGCGGAAATCATCGCCGTCCATATTTCCGCCGGTCAGAGCTTCGGGCGGCAGGTTATTCTGCCATACCAATACTTCGGGCGGCATCACTTCAGTCAGCGCTTTGTTCAGGGTACGGGCGTCCAGATGGTTGACCATCCAGTTGTGCTCGGTCAGCTGCATTTTGATCGTTCCAAAACGTTCTCCGTCCGGGGGGACTGGAAGAGCATTATAAAACGCATATTTGGTCACATAAGGCCCAAACTGGGAAATGCTGTCGGGAATATGGGTACGGTAAAGCCAGTATTGCAGCTTGATGCGGGAGTCCTCGTCTGCACAGTCTACATAGATCATGCTTCTGGTCGGTTCATAGCTGACATAATTATTGCTCATGTTTCGTCTCTCCTTTATGTAATTATTTATGATGTAAGGACCTGTAACAATTCACTTGTTTCGTAACTGTCACAATGTCACATCAGATCTTGTTAAAAATGTTGGAAATGTACCGTGAAATTCTGTGTTAATTATATAATATGACCAGAACGACGTCAAATATATTTGAAGAGAAAAGAGACAAAAAACAAAAATTACGAAAGAATTTTAATGCATTTTTTGCATGATAAAAAAAGGTAAAAAAGACAGTTAACGCTGGAATGTAGAACAAAAAAAATATAATAGAGAAAAAAGACGTAAATTTTCAGAAAATAATTTTTACTGTTCTCATAGTTCTTGTAGATTCGTATAGATTAATGCAAGTTTTGAATGAAAGGAATATGGTTCATGTGCACAGAAAAACCGGCATTTTCTTGACAGAAATAGGCAATTCACATATAATAAATGCGTGAAATTTAGAAAAATTTTATAGATTTCACAAATGCTTAACTTTTTATTTTACTCAGAGGAGGGTTTCTTTATGGCATTAGGTATTATTGGTATTGTAATCGCCTTGCTTGTATTTTTGTACGGCGCTTACAAGAATGTATCGACGCTCTATCTGGCACCGATTGCCGGTGTAATTGTTGCCGTAACCAACGGGATCAATGCAACGCAGGCATTTACAGAGTACTATATTGGTGTAGTAGAGGAGAATGTGCACACAGGTGCATTTGAAATCGGCGGTGTTACCGGAATGATTCTCGCCGTATTTCCGACCATTTTCTTAGGAGCTTTGTTTGGTAAAGTGCTGACCGACTGCGGTGCGGCAGGTTCCATTGCGAATGTGCTGACCAGCAAGCTGATCATGTCGGCAGAGGGCAGAGAGAAGCAGGCGAAACGTGCAGTTTTGTCGATGCTGCTGGTAGAATGCATCTTAAGCTACGGCGGTGTAGACGGATTTGTTACGGTATTCGCAACCTTCCCGATTGCGATGGTGATGGCTGACAAGATCGGGATTCCCCGCCGTTTTGTTCCGGCAATGCTCTGCTTGAGCTGCGGTGCGAACTCTGCTCCGTTCGTATTAAGTATCAACAACATTTTGTGTATGTCAATTTTGGGCACCAGTCCGGGGGCAGCGATGATTCCTGGCTTTATCTGTTTTATCGTGATTGAAGTGGGCGTATATTTCATCTGCTCGAAGATGATCATTGGCGCAATGCGTAAGGGCGAGAAGTTTGATTACGGCAACTGTCCAAGGTTTGGTGAGATGGCAGACAGCGGATCCCATCCGAATCTGATTGTTGCACTGCTTCCGCTGATCGCTGTATTTTTGATCTTTGCGATTCTGCAGAATGCTTCTCTGGCTCTGGTGGTTGGTATTTTGTTATCCATCGTCCTGATGAGCCAGTATTTCCCCAAGAACGGGGAAGAGAACGGTGTTGGCGCATGGGTTGGCAAGATTGTCAATTCCTTGAATGAGGGTGCGGTCAGCGGCGCTCAGTCACTGATGATCATCTGTGCGGCAGCTGGTTTTGCAGGCGTAGTACAGCATACAGAGACATTCAATGCATTTGTGGGCATGATGATGGGACTTCCGGTTCCGCCGATGGTTGTGGCGATGATCATGATCATTGTAATCGTAGCCTTCACTTCCTCTCCGCCCGCAGCCTTGGGAATCGCACTTCCGATTCTCGCTGGCAGTTATGTGGCGGCAGGGGCGATTAATCCCGCAGCCTTGGCTCGTGTAGCGGCAATTGCAGTTTCTACCTTTGAGACACTGCCGGTCAACGGACTGATTTTGCTGACGACTGGACTGGCACAGGTAAAGATCAAGGAAGCGTATCTGCCGATGTTCTTACAGACTGTTATTATGACCTTGATTGGTACAATTCTGTGCTGGATTCTTGTAACGGTTGCTCCTGGTTTGGCATAATTCTACATAAAGTTAAGCAAAGATAAAAGAATGGCGCCGTCTCCGATGGAGGCGGCGTTTATTCCCGTGAGCAGCGGGCAGAATGACCTTGCCAGCTGGCAGTTGTTTTGCGTTTGTCCGCTTCCGTTTGTGCAGAAAGGGTGATAAAATGGCATATTTGCAGAAATTATTGAAAAAAGGAACAAATCTGATCTCATTGGTCGGAATTATTCTCGTATTTGGGATCATATTCAGTGGCGTGAACGCCATGTATGTTCTGGTGGTGTTAGGGGCCATGAATTGCCTGTATGGTCTTTATGCCATTATTACCAAACGTCCGATCACACGCAGTATGGAGGCAGGAAAGAATGCGCCTCGCTATCATATTGGAATGGGCATCTGCCAGCTCTGTATGGGCCTGTTTGTGCTGGCAATGGCAATTGTTTATATTAATAAAATCGTAACTGGCAAATATTTTTGGGATCTGATGATGGTCGGCATGATTGTGGTGATGGTATTCTGGTATGCGTTGAAAAGAAAAAAATAAACATTGACATCTGCCAAAATAAGGATTATAATAATCAAATAATAACGCGGGATGGAGCAGTCTGGAAGCTCGTCGGGCTCATAACCCGAAGGTCGCAGGTTCAAATC
>CAMULB010000183.1 GCA_947089585.1 uncultured Lachnospiraceae bacterium
GAAATATTGGCATAAACCATGGGAATCCGCGCCGAGGCACAATAGGAAATCCCCTCACTCTTTAAGGCAACGCCCGGACTGGAGGAGGAGGTCATGGCTCTGGTGCCGGCAGAAGCCGCCCCGTAGACCATATTGATGGAAGCGACCTCAGATTCTCCCTGTACAAAGACGCCGCCAACTTCCGGCAGTCTGCGGGAAAAATACTCTGGAATTTCATTCTGCGGTGTAATCGGATATCCGGCAAAAAATCTGCAGCCGGCTCTCACGGCTGCTTCTGCAATTGCCTCACAGCCCTTCATAAATACTCTTGCCATTCTTCTCTCCTCCTTATTTGTACACTTCAATCGCCGCATCGGGGCACATTCTCGCACGCATACAGCAAGCGATACATGCATCCATATTGACCGCTGCCACGTATTCGTAGCCCTTGGAATTCACCTTATCCCCGACGGCCAACACACCCTTAGGACAAAATTTTACGCAATAGCCACAGCTCTTGCAGCTCTCTGACCGAATCTCGACCTTTGCCATTTTGATCAAATCCTCCTTTTTTTAGGCTTTTATCTACGACAGGCTTTCCCTGTCTCAAACGCCGATTGCGGCGTTTTACGATCCATCATGACCATTCATAGGTCAAATATAGATGAAGCGGCAACAGCCTTCCCGGCCACTCTGCCGCAACCTGCGGATAGAGCGCTTCGCTCGCACAGGAAAAAGCAAGCTTCAGATAAGGCTTTATCATCGCTTCCATCCGCGCTAACCCTTCCAGTACCTCTTCCCTGGTGGTGGTTCCGCCGTTGTTTGGGTTGTTAATCACCTGAAGCTGCCCCAGCTGCACATGGGAGACACCCAAAATCGCAGAAAGCGTTCCGTCGATATGCGCCAAGTTGTCCGACCAGGGACGAAACGCGTTCAACACATAATAAACGATCGTATTCTCCCGGTTGACCTTAGGCGCGTAGCCGCCGACCGCTCTGGCCCCAACCTCGCTGCCGCCGACATCGAGCACAACATAGCAGTTGTCATCCTTCAACCGCTGATTTACACCGCCTACCATCGTCGGTGCATCATAGAACTGCTCCTCGTGATGAAACACAATCCCCATCGCTTCGATTTCCCGAACCACATCACGGGAACGAAATAAAGGCTTCGTCATATCCAGATCAAAAAAATGAACCGGCTTCTCGCCCAGCTGAGTCAAAAAGCGGGCAAAATTAATCGCAATCTCGCTCTTACCGCTGCCGGCCTCGCCCAGAAAGAGAAAATTCGTCTGTTCTCCCGCCAGCTGCCTCATCAAGTCCTTCATAGATACCTCCGCCATCAAATTATATATCATATATTTTGCACGATTTAGGGATATTATAACACATTCAAAATATTTTTCAATAGTTTCTTGGATTTTTTATGGGATTTCAAAAACAAAGCCTCCAGGCTGCGGCAAAACGACACGGTTCCTACACGCAGCCTGGAGGCATATCAGGTTCAGAAATGTCAGATCACGTTCAATCCCGCGAAGTGATAATCCCATAATACGACCCGGAGGTAATCCGATATACCAATACATAAAAAACGGTAAACAGCAAATAGCATCCCGCCGCCGTCCAAATCAGCAGCAGCTGATCCGCCAAGCCAAAGATCAGCAGCAGCTTTAACACGATGGGAAAGGCAAACATCAGATGAACGCCAGCCATCAAAAGCGGCAGAAAAAAGATCGTCAGGACCTGGGAATTGACACTTTTACGGATCTCGCGCTTCGTCATCCCCACCTTCTGCATAATATCAAACCGTGACTGATCCTCATACCCCTCTGAAATTTGCTTATAGTAGATAATCAGAGCGGCCGCCAGCAAAAACACCAGACCCAGCAGAATTCCCAGGAAAAACATACCGCCGTACAGCGCATAAAATCCGCTCCGTTCCCTTACTCTGCACTCACTTTTCACCATCGGAAAACTTTGATCCGCAATCTGAAGCTGCTCAATGCCCGCTGAAATCTCTTTGTACAGCGCTACCTTTTCTTCATCGGTGCAATTCAGATCAAAACCATAAAAATCATGCTTATAGGAGCTGTTCTCTCCATAAATTTCCGCCTGCACTTCAAATACTTCTTCCATTGCCAAATCCGGCAAAACCACATAGAGCGAGGTAACGACCGAGGCTATCGCATCCCCCGTCTGGATAAACTCGGCAAGCTTCTTTTTGATTGTCATTGGCTGGCAGCCTTGCACGAGAAGCGTATCATAATGATATGCCTTGCGCGGCGAATACAGAAACACTTCACCTGACTCTAAGTGTTCCGTGCTGCCGGAAAGCTCATTATAATCGGACAGCGGAATAAAACGCAGCTGCACAATATGTTCATAGCCGCTTAAATGAAAATCCTCCAGCTGATCGATATCAAAGAGAACCGAATTCTCCTCCATGTAGCCGCTCACATCCAGATATCGGTAATGCAGCGTATTTTCTGCCAGAGCCCCGCGCTTTTCTAACACTGCACGCGCCTGCTCTTGCACCGCGGCCGTATCCTTTGGCTCCATACTATAGGTATCAATCACAATATCCCTGGGATAACGCGCACGCATATTAGTCTCTTTTCCGACAAACAAGCACGCGGTGGAGGAAATCATCACCAGTACCATCGTTGATAAAATACAGATCGACGCCAAACCGGCTCCATTGCGCTTCATGCGGAAGACCATTGATGACACGGACACAAAATGACTGGTTTGATAATAATAGCGCTTCTGCTTCTGCAGCAGTCGGCACAAAACAACAGAACCGGCTATAAACAGCAGATAGGTGCCTATAATTACCATGATCACCGCGACAAAAAATATCATCATCGCAGCCAACGGATCTTGAATCGTTACAGCCAGATAATAAGCGCCGCCAAGCAAAAGCAGTCCCAGCAGCGCGCCCAACCAGTTGGCTTTGGGCGGCTTCTCTCCTGAAGCTTCACTGCGCATCAATTCGACCGGCTTTGCCACATAAATCTGACGTACATTGTTGAGCAAGATCAGCCCAAAAATGAGCGCAAACAACACCAGGGTTCTTCCAATGACGCCCACCTCCACGGAAAACGCAAACGTAGCTTCCGAAACCAATATCTTTGCCATACAAAGCTCCGCGACCTTAGACAGCAGCACGCCGCAGAACAGGCCGCCGACCAGCGCAACCAGTGCCGAGCTGATTCCTTCCCAGAACATCACGCGGAACAAATTCCACTTGCCCATGCCCAAAATATTATAAAGGCCAAACTCTTTTTTCCGTCGTCGGATTAAAAAAGAATTGGTATAAAACAGAAAGATCAACGCAAATACGGCGATTACGCCCTGGCCAAAACCAAGGATCATCTGCATCTCACCGCCGCCCTTCATCGTGGCGACCGAATCTGCCGTGGTCAAAAATCCAATGATATAGTACATCATTACCATCCCAATGCAGGTCAGCAGATAGGGCAGATATGTTTTTCGGTTCTTATACATCCCGCTGACTGCCAGCTTCAAATAAAATATTTTTCTCATTGCATCTCACCGCCTGTCGAAAGTAATGTAAGGGTGTCGGAAATCTTTTGATACAGCTCCTGCGAGCTGCTGCTGCCGCGGTAAATCTGATGAAACACCTCTCCATCCTTAATAAAAAGCACGCGCCCCGCATGACTGGCCGCTTTGACGGAATGCGTCACCATCAGAATCGTCTGTCCGTCCTCATTGAGCGTGGAAAACAGCTCCAGCAGGCTGTCCGTAGCCTTTGAATCCAACGCCCCGGTCGGCTCATCGGCCAAAATCAGCTTCGGTTCCATAATCAATGCACGGGCCACGGCCGCACGCTGTTTCTGTCCGCCTGATACCTCATAGGGATACTTCTTCATCAAATCCAGAATACCCAGCTTTTTGGCAATCGGCATCAGCCGTTCATGCATCTGCGGATATGTCTTTTTAGCCAATACCATCGGCAGATAGATATTATCCTCCAGAGAAAACGTGTCCAGCAGGTTAAAATCCTGGAATACGAAGCCAAGATTGTCCCGGCGGAATTGCGCCAACGTCGATTCCTTGATCTTGGAAATATCCTTTCCTTCCAGCAAAATGGTTCCTTCCGTCGGCTTATCCAGCGCTGCCAGAATGTTCAGCAGCGTACTTTTTCCAGAACCGGACTCCCCCATAATCGCTACGTATTCCCCGCGCTCCACGGTAAAGGATACATTTTTCAGCGCCATCACCTGATTGCCGCCAAATCGCGTGGTATATATTTTTTTCAGATTGTTGACTTCCAAAATACTCATTTGATGTCCTCCTTTGATTCATGTCCTGTACCTCAAGTACGAAATGATTATACCAAAGAACAACCCGCAAAATCCATGCTTCTTTCTTACATTTCCAACCACAATCTTACAGAAGCGTAAGATTGGCAGATTGATTGTCTGTTTTCAGCGGAACCATTGCAAGCAAGGCCAGACTATTTTTGCAGACAAAAAAACAAGTGCAGGGCTGCACGTTCATCCGCCCCACACCTGTTTTCTGTTGTCACAAAATCATCTGTACTGCATTGACAGCCAACCCAAAGACACCATGACTGTTTAATCCTTACTGCATTGACAGCCAACCCAAAGACACCATGGCTGCTTAATCCTTTTTCTTCAAAAAGAAATCATCGACATTTTTCTTGATCTCAGCCGGCTTCAACGATTTTAATAAAAATCCGGCCGGATTCATAGGCATAATCCGTTCCACATTCTCCCGGTTTACCTTGCCGGTGACAATCATCACCGGAAGCTCTGCAAAATCCTGCTCGGCGCGAATCATTTCCAGTACCTGACTGCCGTCGCAAACCGGCATTTCATAGTCCAACAGCACCAGATCCGGCCGGTCGAGCGTCATACTGCGGATGGCGGACATGCCGGACTTGGCCACAGCAACGTGATACTCCTTGCCAAAAAGCTCCTGCATTGCCTTGAGAATTACTTCCGAATCGTCCACGACCAACAGCTTTCTCTTTTTGCTTTCATTCGACTGCTTGAGATACTTACGAACCTCTGACATCGCATTTTCTGCTTTGATCGAAGTTCCCACCTGTCCCTTCGACCAGTTCGGCGCTAAGACGATATAGGCGAAATAGCCCTTGCCACCGGTATTGAAGAGCAGGCTATACTGAGACTTCTGACTGCCAAAGACCTTCTGGAACTGCTCATACGACAGCAGGCTTTCATCCTGCAGCTCATACTGCTCTTCATTTGGGAAATACTCCTGCACCCGCTGTACAAACTGCCGTGCCGCATATCTGGTGGCATTGAGAATCATCGCATTGAGCTGATTGGAATCTTCACCCATGATCTTGCCAATCGTATGAATCAACAGCTTTTCCTCAAATACCAAAATTGTCTCAAATTTCTGACCATCCGGATTACTGAAAAGCAGCTGATAATAAATTCCTTTGCCAAATTTCTCTCCGCCGTACCGCTCGCTGATTACCTGGGCATCCAGCTGAAACATATCCTGCAGGAGCCAGCAAATGGTCTGGCGCATGGCAGACTGTTCCTCCTCCGGCTGCAAATTTGCCCATTTACTCATTGTCTTACCCGTTATCGCGCGATCCTCTGTCAACGTATGACCGATCAGCCATCCGGCGCAGACTCCAAGAAAATGGCTCACCGATTCTTTGGAATATCCCGTCCTGGCCAGCTCTTTTTCTAATGCCGGCAATGTCTTGCGCCGAAAATCATCGTGCAGGCGCCGATGTGTCTCATAATCTGTATAGTGAATCGAAGCCATATAGACCTCTTCTTCTGAGAAATGCTTAATTGCATGATCCTGAAAATATTTAAGCCCTTCTTGACATACCCATTGAATCTTGTCCTCCTGTTCGCTGAATGTAAGCAGTCGGTTCACGATATTGAAAAGCTTTCTATGCTCTCGGTCAATAACTTCCACCCCAATGTTATACCGATCCTGCCATATAAATTGATTACTCATTTCCTTCCTCCTTTTCCACTTGACAGTCCGTATAGTAATAAATATTCTCAAAACCTCAAATATGTGTCAATCTTTCCACAATAAAAGGGACGCATGAAAAACGTCCCTTTTACAAACGAAAGCCCGACTCCCAGGCAATAAAGCCGAAGAAGGGACTCGAACCCTCGACCTACGCATTACGAATGCGACGCGCTACCAACT
>CAMULB010000184.1 GCA_947089585.1 uncultured Lachnospiraceae bacterium
GTAGAGATTTGTCTTGGCATCGGTAATCTCCAAGTCGATCGACTTCTGCGCCCCGGTAATGACAATGGGCTTCGGCGAATCCTGGATCATATAGGATAACGCTGCGGCCGTATACGCCATGGTATCCGTCCCATGGGCAATGACAAATCCATCGTAATAATTGTATTCCTGGCGAACGATTTCCACCATCCTTTTCCAATGCGCCGGATCCATATTGGTACTGTCAATGTTGCAGATCTGCACGGCCTTCGGCACGCAGAACTCCCGCACCTTTGGCACATAGCTTAAAATCTCCTCGGCAGCAATCTGCGGGCTCAGCCCATGCTGTGAATGCTTGGACGCGATGGTTCCTCCTGTCGCAATCAACAAAATGTGTTTCATCTTTATTCCTTCTCCTTCGTTTCTGTGTCTTTGATCCCCAAAGGGCAAGCTGTTACCGCCCACTGCTGTGAGTCACTGGCTGATTCACGCTCATGGCGCGGATTTTATCGGACAATACAGCAAAGTTTTGTTTTATATTCTGTGATTTCCACCATTTTTCACCAATATTCCCTCTCATAGTTCTGTTTTTTGGCTGTTTTTCAACTTGCTTTCTATTTCGCAAAGGATTATACTACCAAAGGTATTGCTGTTTTTTGCAGTCATTTAATAGGAAGGGAGATAAATTGTAATGAACTATGATTACTTACTTTACCTGGCGATCATTTTGCTAAGCACCAAGCTTCTGGGCCTGCTGACACGAAAAGCCCACATGCCCCAGGTAGTAGGCGCACTGCTGGCCGGTCTCCTTCTGGGTCCCGCCTGCGCAGGCGTCATCCATGATACGGATTTTCTCAATCAGATTTCCGAGATCGGCGTGATTGTATTGATGTTTATGGCTGGTCTGGAAACCGATATCCCAGAATTAAAACGTTCCGGCAAAGCCTCGTTTGTCATCGCACTGCTGGGTGTCATCGTCCCGCTTGCAGGCGGTTATTTGATCGCCCTTTTGTGCGGCGTAGGTTCCTCTGAGCTTTCCGCAAGCGTATTTTTACAGCGAATTTTTATCGGCGTCATCCTCACCGCCACCTCGGTCAGCATCTCGGTGGAGACGCTAAAGGAAATGGGAAAGGTATCCTCTAAGGCCGGAACCGCCATCTTAGGCGCCGCCTTGATCGACGATATCTTAGGCATCATCGCCTTGACCATCATTACCAGCCTCGCGGATGAGAGCACCAGCCTCGCGCTGGTTCTGCTGAAAATTGTCGGCTTTTTCATTTTCGCATTCGTCGCCGGATTTGTCTTTGAAAAAGTGTTCGTGGCTCTGATTCGCCACTATCCCGGACCGAACCGCCGTTTTGTCATCATCAGCTTTGTCTTTTGCCTGGCTATGGCCTACTGCGCAGAAGAATTTTTCGGCGTTGCCGATATCACCGGCGCTTACGTTGCCGGCCTTGTGACCAGCCTAAGCAGCAAACGCGACATCATCTATCATGACCTTGATACCGTTTCTTATACGCTGGTTGCGCCTGTCTTTTTTGCCAGCATCGGTCTGAAGGTGGTCTTAAATTCCATGTCGCCGCAGATCCTGTTCTTTACCGCAGCGCTGCTGGTCGTTGCCATCCTGACAAAAATCGTCGGCTGCGGCATCGGGGCCAGGCTCTGCCGTTACAGCAGCCGCCAATCCATCCAAATCGGCGTGGGGATGATCTCGCGCGGGGAGGTTGCTCTGATCGTGGCCAATAAAGGCGCGGCCCTGGGATTGATCAGCGACCGCCTCTATGCCCCCATTGTCATCATCGTGGTCGTGACTACGATCATCACGCCGATTTTTCTAAAACTCGCATTTCAATCCAAGCACGAAAAAAGCGCAAAGGCCGCCTGATCACGGCTGCTTCAAACAGAGGGACGGCCGGTCTTGCCTTACGATCCGGCCGTCCCGGCCAGCGCTTTCTTTTTCCATTTTCCCCGCAGGTAAAAAATCACCGTCACTGTCGCGCCGACCAGCCAGGAGCACAGCAGCGAAATGAAAATACTTTCCTGTCTGCCGCCCGGATCCTGCTGCGAGCGCGTGAAATACGCGACGCCATAGGCAATCGGCACCCGCACCACAACGGTTGTAAAAACAGAAATCCACATCGGCGTCATCGTATCTCCGGCTCCGCGCATGACGCCGGATAAGCTCTGCGTCACCGCCATCGCCACATAGCCGAGGGCAATAATGCACATCATACGCATACTCAAATCTACCAGCTCTGCCGTATTGGTAAAAATTCCCATCAGATTACGTCCAAACAAAAGAATGATCCCGGTGATCGTGGCCGTCGTCAAAACGGCAATCAGGGTTCCCTGCTTGGCCCCCTTCGTCACTCGGTCATAGGCCCCGGCTCCCACGTTCTGTCCGGCATATGTCGTCATTGCCGAGCCAAAGGAAAAATTCGGCAGCATGGCAAAACCATCCACGCGCATGACGATGACATTGGCCGCAATAAACATTTCCCCAAAGCTGTTGGTCAGAGACTGTACAATAATTCCCGCCATGGAAAAAATCGCCTGCGTCAGCCCGGAGGGCAGTCCCAATCGCACCATACTGCCGGCATATTTCTTATGAAAACGCAGATACTTCGGCTTGAGATCGAAGACATCCTTCATCCGCGCCAGCCGCAGCAGGCACAGCACGGCCGACACAGCCTGGGCCAGAATTGTAGCCAGCGCCACGCCGCTGACACCCATATGGAAATTCGCCACAAACACCAGATCGAGTATGATGTTCAACACGGTCGCCACCAACAGATAGACCAAAGCCATAAAGGCATCCCCCAAGCCGCGCAGTACGCCGCTTAGGATATTGTAATAAGCGCTGCCCACGCAGCCGAAAAACATGATCAGCAGATACGAAGCGCACCAGTCGATGATGCTCTCCGGCGTGTCCAAAAGATGCAAAAGCGGCCGGACTACGATCAATGACAGCACCATGATAATCAACACGGCCCCGGCTGTCAGAAGAATGCAGGTGCCGACGGTATGCGACAGATCCTCCCGTTCCTTCGCTCCGAAATACTGGGCGACCATAATGCTGGCTCCCATGCTGATGCCGATAAACAGCACCAGCAAAAGGTTCAAAATCGGCGCCGCGCTGCCGACTGCCGCCAACGCATTGTCTCCTACATATTTTCCCACCACAATGCTGTCCACCGTACTGTAAAGCTGCTGGGCAATATTACCGATCAGCATTGGAACCGTGAAAATAACAATTTGCTTCCATGGCTTTCCCACGGTCATGTCCGTCGCCTGAAATAATTGTTTGACAGAATTCATAACGATTCCCTTCTTCCTATGTTTCATTTTCCTGCAAAAATCGCATCGCAGAATCCGGTTCTTACTCTTTCGTAAAATTTTGGTGATAAAGTCTGCAAAACTGCTCGTAAGCGGCCTCATAGACCTCCCCGTCCCCCGGAAGACAGCGGTTTTTGTCGTAATGGACAAATCGCCCGCACGCCTCCTCGAAATCCGCAAAAATCCCGCTGCCGACGCCGGCGAGAATACATGCGCCCAGACAGGCCTGTTCCTTCACGTCGCAGACACACACCTCTTTTTGAAATATATCCGCCTGCATCTGCAGCCAGACCGGACTGTTGGCGGCTCCGCCCGAAGCGATGATGCGCTCTCCCGCAATCCCCAGCTCTTGTAAAATAGTCAGTGAATCCTTGAGGCCAAAGGTAACGCCCTCCATCACGGCCCGAATCAAATGCGCCCTTTGATGGTTCAGCTGCAGGCCAAAAAACATCCCCTTTGCCTGCGGATTCATATGCGGCGTCCGTTCTCCGGACAAGTAGGGGAGAAAGATCAGCCCCTCGCTTGCAGGCGCGACCGTTGCCGCCGCCTCGCTTAGGGACGCAAAGCTGCGCTCCTGTAAAATCGCGTTTTTCAGCCATTTGAGCGCCATCCCCGCACAGAGCATCGCCCCGAATACCGTGTAAGAGGCGCCGTCGCAAAAGCAAAACGTATTCGTGCGCAGCCGTGGATCGTATAAATCTTCGCTGCTGAAAACGGAAATCTGCCCACCCGTACCGATATTGCAGATCGCCTGTCCCTCTTTGAATACGCCGTTTCCAATGCTCTGGCACATCTGATCCCCGGCGCCGTAGATCACAGGTATCCCCGCCCGAAGCCCCGTCTGCCTGCCGGCCTCCTCGGTCACAAAACCGGCGATCTCCATCGACTCCCCACAGTGTCCAAACAGCGTTCGTTCGATTCCGAATGCCTCTAACACGGGATCGGCCCACTGCCGCCTGCCCAGATCAAACATCAGGGACGCAGACGCATCGGTCACTTCTGTTGCCGCCTCTTTGGTCAGGCAAAAACGAAGATAATCCTTGGGCTGCAAAATCATTTCAATCTTGCGATAGACCTCCTGCTGATTTTGCTTGACCCACAGGAGGGAGGGAAAGGCGAACCCGGCGCACACCTGATTCTGCAGAATGCTCTCCCAGCCCATGTCCCGCACCTTTTGCATAATCTCTTTGCACGCCCCTTCGGAACGCTGATCCAGCCACAGAATTGCCGGCATCAAGACCGCTCCGCCGGCGCCAAGTAAGACCAAACCGTGCATCTGACCGGAAAGACCGATGGATGCAATCTGATCCCAGGGGCCGGGATAGTCCTGTTTCAGAGACTGTAAAATCTCGCAGAGACTGGCCCACCACAATTCTGGCTGCTGCTGAGCATAGCCCGGCTGCGGAATCCAGACGTCATGATTCTTCGCCCTGACCGCGATCACACCGCGCTGATCATCCAACAGCATAGCTTTGATACTGGAGGTTCCCAGATCAATTCCTAATATTACCGCCATATGTACTCACCACTTTCCAATCCTACCGTCCTTACGTGTGCACATTTTAGCACACCCTATGAAATTCTTCAATGGGTAAACGAAAAAACTCCGGGCAAATCAGGCTCTGCTTGCAGCCCGATTCACCCGGTTTTTTCTTAGGTTGCAGGAACCGGCCAGACCTTTGTGCCGTCCCTTTCTATGGTGCGTTGCTTACGCTTCGATCGCCCGGCGCAGCGCCTCCTGATGCCGCCGCACCTGCTCGACGCTGTCCACCTCCATATGGGCTCTTAAATGCTCGCCGCCCTCGTACTCGGAGCTTAAATACCCCTGATAGCCCGCCTTCTGAAATGCTTCCACGACTTCGGGAATCGCTACAGCCGTCTCCACATAATCCTCGCTCATATGGTAGAACTTGGCGTGGGTATGGAAAATATAGTCGATGTTGTCGATCAGATCCTGCGGCTCGGACCAGGAATACGTAAAGGAGGTGCCGGCATACATCAAATCTGCCGGGCCGCCGCCTGCCTGCTCAACCGCATCCATCATCTCTTTCATGCCGTTGGCCATACGGTATTCCATATTGGCCTTACCCAGGTCGAGATCGTACTTGATCTTGACAAAGCCCTTGGACAGACGGGACGCGTAGGCGTCGTCCACGATCTTGATGCATGCTTCTTTTGCGCCCATCCTTCTGGCCTTCTCGCGCAGCACATCGGGGATATTTTTACAGAAAATTCCCAGATCGGGGATAAAACCGAAATGCTTCGTTCCCGTGCGCAGAATCATCTCCATATACCCGTCGGCCCAGCCGGAATTTAAGGAAAACGGCGCGTGAACCTCCAGGCCGATCTTCACATCCTGTTCGGCGGCGTATTCGAGACTGCCCTCAATCACATCCATCGGAGTAGACACCAGCGTCCGCAGATTGTGGAAGCCCAAAAGAGCCGCCAGGCGGATATCGCGCTTCATCATCTTGATCTGTTCCTTCAACGTCAGAGTCCGGTTGTCGTAAATCCGATTCTCCAGGAACGCATCGTAGCAGGCCGGCTCCAAACCATATTGCTTCAGCCAGCCGAACCATTGACTGCGGAATTCCTCCGTCTCAATCGGCAGCGGAAATCTGCGAATCATCTGCTCTGCCAACAGCTCCACACCGGTAGCCCCTGTCTTGGCCGTCTCGCGCAGGCAGCCCTCCAGATCCAGTCTGCCGTCGTAATATTCATCCTGATAGCTATATAAAGAAACGCTTCTTTTGATTTTACAGCTCATCCATTCACCCTCCTATTCGATCTCAAAATCTGTCTCGCACACCGCTTCAATCTGGAAGGGCATATAAGACGGCGCTATGATCTGC
>CAMULB010000185.1 GCA_947089585.1 uncultured Lachnospiraceae bacterium
TACCTCTGCATCTTCAGCAATCTTTTTCACGTCAAGCTTGATGTAGGTAACTTTGGCGTCTGCTAACAGTGCGCCGGTTTTGTCAAAAATCTCTGACCGGATGACTGCAAATTTGCCGGTTTCCTTTACGACGATCCCTTTTCCGATTAAGTCCGTCTCGTAGGGGACAGGCTTGCGGTATTTCACTTCCAGGGACATGGTAACACCGAAGGAGTCCTCGCTTTTGTTTTTGGCCCAGATGGCCCGCAGGCCCAGCTCGTCGAGCATCGTAGCGGTCAGGCCGCCGTGCACCCGTCCGGGGAAGCTTTGATGCTCTGTCCGGTAACGAAATATGGTCATCACACTGCCGTCCTCCATATTGTAAAACGGCGCTTGAAATCCAATTGGATTGTCCATTCCGCAGACCATACACATTCTGCTGTTGCTCTGTTTGCTGACTACTTTCATGATTTTAACCGTTGCTGTCAACACATTGCCGGAAGACAGTAACCTTAATCCTTTCTTAAATATTTTTTTATTGTCAAACCGGTTTGCGCAAGCTATAATCGAGCCAGAACGTCTGCGCAATTGAGTGTTCTTTGTGCAGCTTCATTCCTCATACAAAGGAGATTTTCTATGAAAGAATACACCTGCCATCTAAAGATCAGCCCATCTGCTTTTTTACACCCGATTGATCCGCCGATCAATCATGCACATCCGGCAAAAGACGGATTGCTTTGGGAACGTTTTGGAATTTCATCCTGGAAAAAGGTACTCTTTTTTGATCTGGAAACGACGGGACTCTCGGCAAAATACAATCACATTTACCTGATCGGCTGTGCATTTTTTGACGGCGATACGCTGTCTGTCCGCCAGTTTTTTGCCGAAGCGCCTGAAGAAGAAGCTGCGATCCTGTCCGCTTTTTCTTCTTTTGCCGCCGCTTTTTCGGTTGTCGTCACCTTTAACGGCACACGCTTTGATCTGCCATTTTTGAAACAGCGCTGCCAGCTCGCTTCCTTGGACGATCCGCTTCAGCAATGGGAGCATCTGGATCTGCTGCCCTGGATCGCGCCCTTTCAGGAACTGTTAAGGCTGCCGAACCGAAAGCAAGCTTCACTGGAACAATTTTTAGCCCTGTCACGAGAAGATCCTTATTCCGGCGGCGAGCTGATTCCGGCTTATCAGGAGTATGTGAAGCATGCAAGTTCCGACCTGCTTTCACGGCTGCTCGCCCATAACCGCGAGGATGTCGCCAACCTGACGCAGCTGCTTCCGATCCTGGCTTATCGGCTTTTCTTTGAGGGGCAATTTGAAGTGGTTGAGACATCGCTTCACCCCTATCGTACCTATGAAGGATCCGAAGAGTTCGAGCTGCGTTTTACCTTAAGGCTGAAGCTTCCGCTGCCCTGTCCGCTCACGGCCTCGCTCAAAGACCTTTACGTGAAGGGACAGGAGGATCACGTGAGGTTAAACGTGAAGCTCTTCTGCGGGGAACTGAAATACTTTTATCCCAATTATGAGGACTACTACTATCTGCCCGCGGAAGACCGGGCCATACACAAAAGCATTGCCGCCTATGTGGACCGGGAATTCCGCACGAAAGCAAAAGCCCGCACCTGCTATATTCGCAAAAGCGGACGCTTTCTGCCGCAATATGCCCCGTGCTTTACACCCTGCTTTCAAAAATCGTATGAAGAGAAAACGTTTTATCTGGAACTGAACGAGGATTTCTTAAGCTCATGTGAAGCAATGAAGCAATATATACTGCACTTGTTGGAAGCGCTTTTGCGCGGTTCAAAACATGCATCGTAATTTCTTTGACCAATCGCACGCGCATATTGGGACAGGAGCCCGCGCTTTTACTACGATTGCAGCAATGACAAAACTTGACGCGGCGACTGGTTCGTCTGTGCAAGCATGGCTTCGCCTACCTGCCCTAAAATATGGTCTCTGGCGTAAGAAACCATTTCTTTTGCAATATCCGCATCCCGAATGCGTGTTTCTGCATTTTGCGTATTTTCTGCCGCGTTGGTCACATTTTGATAGATATGCTCCAAACGATTCTGCTGGGCGCCAATCCGCGTGCGCTGTGACATCAGAATCTTCAGCGCCTTGGCCATGCGGGTAATTGCCTCTCCGGCCCCCCATTCGGTCGAGGCGTCCAATCCCTTGAGCCCCAAAATTTCGGTGTCCATCTCCTCAAATTCGAGGAACAGGCCGTCCCCTGGGTTCGCGCCGGACTGAATCCACCAGCGGCCAAGCGCTCCAGAGCAGCTCGGAGCAGTTCCGCCTGGATTCGGCGGGATCGGAATCGTTTGCATTGGATCATTCGACGAAAAACTCAATGTCTTGATCTGATATCTGAATCCTACAAGCGGGTTTTCTGTCTGCATCTGGTCCTTCATCTCTGCTATTAATTCTGAAAAAGATGCGTCGCCTGTTGTCGACAGCGTATATTTATCCTTATAATGTGGATCACTGTCCGTATAAAATTCTAATTCCAGATTTGGAGGCAGCTTTCCATTATTTGTATCAAATAGCTCCTGAACACTTTTTTTCGATGCTTCTGTCAATTTGAATACACAACTACCTTTTTCACCGATTTGAAATGGCAAATATGGAGAGTTAGAAGACGGAGCGCCCGGTGGCGTGTCCTCATACCAGCCATCCCACTTAAAAGGATACCGATTATCAATCATATTTCCCGTAATGGTATGAATTCCATCTGATAAGCCAAAAAATTCATCCGTTGAAATATTTCCAAAATGGAACGGATGCGTCATAATCGAAATCCCTTTCGGCAATGTTCCAGAGATTCCTCCTACCCCAGGCGTCTGACCTACTCCCCCCACCGAAGATGCGTTTCTAATCCTCTGCCCGCCATTGCCATCAAAAATCTTCTTTCGATTGAATTCCGTCGTCTCGCCAATGCGGTCAATTTCCTGCATCAGCTGGCTGATTTCTTGCTGAATCGCCCGCCGTTCCTGCTCCGTATTCGTCCCGTTGGCCGACTGCACGGACAGCTCTGTAATCCGGTGAAGAATCTCTGTCACCTCCGCCAGGGCTCCGTCCGCTACCTTACAGAGTGAGATTCCATCCTCGGTATTCTTCGCACCCTGATTCAGTCCCCGAATCTGAGTACGCATCTTTTCAGAGATGGAAAGCCCGGCAGCATCATCCGCCGACCGGTTGATCCGATAGCCCGACGAAAGCTTTTCCGTATTGTTGACTTTCTTTTTCCCATTGATGCTCAACTGCCGCTGAGCATTCATGGCCGACAGATTGTGCATGATTGTATTCATAAAACGCGAGCCTCCTGCTTTCTCGCCGCAGCCCATTTACATCCTGTAAATTTTCACTCATTTCAAGCTACGCACAAACGCATCCTATCATATCCACCGCAAAACCAACGGTGCACAAGCGCTTCGCCATTCTTCGATTTCCCATCCGAATTCTGTTCAAAAAATGATCGAAAAAAACGCAGCCGACACATCCATTCCAATGCATCGGCTGCTGTTCTTCGTTCGATTCAAATGTCCCTTTTGTATATCAGACCTGCTTCAAGCACATTCTGGCAGCGTATTACATCTTCTGGAAAAAGAAAGACTGATTTCGCTGATAATTAAGCTCCTTATAATTCATAATCTGCTCCGTGCTGCCAATAAAGAGTACGCCGTCCTTCGTCAACGCTGCATTGAACTTGCGGTATACCTCTTCCTTCGCCTCCTCGGTAAAGTAAATCAGCACATTGCGGCAGACAATCATATGGCACCCATTGGGATAAGCATCCTTTAATAAATCATGCTGCTTGAACTCCACACGCGCCTTAATCTCGTCAGCAATCTTGTAGGAAGCTCCGACCTTGGTAAAATACTTCTTCTTCAGATCGTCGGGTACAGCGGCAAGGCTCTTCTCATTGTACAAGCCCACCTTGGCCTTGTCCAGAATCTGCTTGTCAATATCCGTAGCAATAATCTTAATCTGGTTCAAAGGCAGATGCTTGGAAAGAGCCATGACCAGAGAATAAGGCTCGTCTCCGGTCGAGCAGGCCGCACTCCAGATCTTTAGGTTCCTGCCAAACCGCTTGATCAGCTGGGGAAATACATCCCGATCCAACAAGCGCCACTGTTCTGGATTGCGATAAAATTCTGAGACGTTAATGGTCAAGAAGCTGACAAACTGCTCGAATTTCTCCTTATCCTTCTTAATTAAAGCCACGTATTCATCATAGCTTTTCACCTTATTCTTGGTGATCAGCGTGTCGATCCGGCGCTTCATCTGCTTCTCCTTGTAAGCATCCAGATCAATTTTGGTCAACATGTAAATATCTTTTTTAAACTTCTCATATCCTTGTAACATGTATGTACCTCTGCTTCTTAATAATGATGAGAACGATTCTACTTATGCTCCTTCATAATGATGAGAACGATTCTACTTATGCTTCTTCATCGGAAGCATCCGCTTCATTCATCAGCGCTTTCATGCTTAAGCTGATCTTCTTCTCCTCTTCGTTGAAGTCCACAATCTTAGCCTCAATTCTCTGGCCAACCTTCAATACATCGGAAGGCTTTTCCACATGCTCTCTGGAAATCTGGGATACATGCAGCAGTGCGTCTACGCCCGGAGCCAACTCTACAAAGGCACCAAAATCCGTCATTCTGGCAACAACACCTTCAATGATGGTTCCGGCTGCATATTTGTCGGCAGCATCCTTCCACGGATTCTGATCTTCAAATTTCATACTCAAGGCAATCTTCTTGTCGTTGATGTCCTTAATGAAGGCTGTTACCTGCTCGCCTACCTTGAACACCTTTTTCGGATTCTCCACTCTGCCCCAGGACATCTCGGAAATATGCAGCAGACCGTCCGCGCCTCCTAAGTCGATAAAGGCGCCGAAATCGGTTACATTCTTAACCGTTCCGTCTACTACATCACCGATGTTGATTCTCGCAAACAGCTCCTTCTGCATCTCAGCCTTTCTTGCCAGCATCAGCTGCTTGCGGTCGCCGATGATTCTTCTTCTTCTGGGATTGAATTCCGTAATTACAAATTCAATGTCCTGACCGTCATACTTGGTCAGATCCTTCTCATAAGAATCCGATACCAGGCTGGCCGGAATAAATACGCGTGACTCGTCGATAATCACGCTCAAGCCGCCGTCCAATACCTGTGCAACCTTGGCTGTCAGTACTTCCTGATTGTTGAATGCTTCTTCCAGCCGCTTAGATCCCTTCTCAGCCGCCAGGCGCTTATAGGTCAAGAGCACCTGCCCTTCGCCGTCATTCACCTTTAAAACTTTTGCTTCCATGGTGTCGCCGATGGATACGATTGTGGTCAGGTCAACGTTCGATTCGTTTGTATATTCATTACGGGTAATGATTCCGTCTGACTTATAGCCGATATTCAATATGATTTCGTCCGGCTTCACATCGATAACGGTACCTTCGACTACTTCTCCATTTCTGATTGTTTTAAATGATTCTTCCAGCATTTGTTCAAAACTCATTTCTGACATTAGTTTGAACCTCCTTAATAATATAGTTTGGGGTGGAAGCCCCTGCGGTAATACCTACGCTACCAATGGATTGTAGTTTGGAACGATCCAAATCATCAAGGGTTTGTATATAGTAAGTATTTTCACATTCTTTTTTACATATTTCAAATAGTTTTTGCGTGTTGGAGCTGTTTCTCCCGCCAATCACAATCATCGCTTCCACCTGAGCGGAAATCGCACGCGCTTCTGTCTGGCGCTCCTGCGTGGCGTTGCAAATCGTATTTAAAACATTTATATCATAACCTTTTTTGAGGATAATTTCAACTAAATCTTGAAATTTCTTGTTATTAAATGTCGTTTGTGCTACGACACACAGCCGTTCCCCTGCCAAAATGGTGAATTTTTCGGCTTCTTCGGCCGTAGAGAGCACGGTCGTCCTTCCCGCAGTCCCCCAGCCACGGATTCCTTCAACCTCTGGATGGCTGTCATTGCCGATGATCAATATGTGGTAGCCCTTCTGGCTGTACTCCTCCACATAGCGGTGAATCTTGCGCACAAAGGGACAGGTGGCGTCCACATAGTCAATCCCCTCCTGTTCAAGAAATTGATAGATCTCTCTGGAAACGCCGTGCGAACGGATGATCACCATACCACCCTTGCAGCGCAAAA
>CAMULB010000186.1 GCA_947089585.1 uncultured Lachnospiraceae bacterium
CGACGACTTTATCGCCGCCGCCGGAATTTCCACCGGCTCTTTCGACAATGTAGCTGCCGCCGAATATGCGATTCCAAGCCTCTGGGATATCGGCAAGGTGTATAAGCGGCTGATCCTGGGCATTGCCAGAGAACGTTCACTTACGATCATTGAGGCCCTGTTTGAAGCCTACCATTCCTTTGTCAGCGATAAAATCGACAATTACAACAGCAGCTTCTATTATGACGCCCCGCAAAATATCCTCAATGCCTATTTATACGGAGAAATTGAATGACAAGCTTTATGCCCGTTTGGTGGAAATCAATCCAACGGTATGCTCAGACCTTCTGCAAAAACAGCTCGACGACAAAGCCGTCGCAATGATAGCATTCCAGACCTCCGCCCATTTTCTCCAGGAAAAGTCTGGCCAGGTACAATCCCAGGCCGGAACGGGATTTTCCTTTTGCATTGCTGCCACGATAGAATTTCTCCGTAATGCAGGAGAGCTCCGCATCGGGAACGCCCGGCCCCTGATCCTGCAGCCGGATGACAATTCCTCCCTGGATTTCGCGGAAGGAAACCTTCATCTTAGTCCGCGCGTATTTGTAAGAATTGCTGACGATATTGTCCAGGGCCTGTTCCAGCCGAAGGGGATCGAGCCAAAGAAGGCACTCCGCTATGCTTCCCTCCTGTTCCATTTGCCCATAAAAATTCAAACTTTGAATTAATTTCTCAATTACACGCGATTCCTCCGCGACAGCTTCTACCTTCAACTCGGTCAGCTCCTCTAAGGACGCCTGAAACATATTATTCGCTAAGCACTCGACCGTGTCCGCCTTTGTTTCAATCACCGCCAGCTTTTTTAAGGTCTCTTCGTTTTGCTCCTTGAGCCGAACCAGCTCACAGGCGGCCTTGATCGTCGCAATCGGCGTCTTGATATCATGGGAAAGCTCAGCCACCAGCTCCTTTTTACTGCGGTTGGCCTGGTATTCGCTCTCCCTGGCCCGCTTTAATTCCTCCCGCATCAAATCAATGCTTTCCGCATAAACGCCAAAAAAATCCTGCTTCTGTACCGGCAGTGGAAAGTCCAGATTTCCCTTGGCAGTCTGCAGGGAAAACCTTTGCAGTCGCTCAAATGGGCGGATCACATACCAATAGACCGCGAGCAGCAGCGCTCTGGCCGCAAACAGCAGCCCCCAAAGCAGCAGAGCGACTCGAAACAGTCCGTTCTTCTGCAGCCGGTAAGCTTCCGCCTCCTCATTCCAAGCCACTTTTCCCGCGATTGCGCCCTCGACCCATAGATCCGGGATTACGGCCCGCTCCTGCACCAGCCTGCGAAACTGCTGCTGATAATCAGCGTCCGTAAAGAACAGAAGCTCACACCCATACCGATCACAGATATTCCTTCTTGTCTCATTGCTCCCAAGCGCCTCTTCCACCTGCTTCTGCTGCTGATTATAAAAGACCATGTCCCGCCCGCTTTCTGAACCGCCGGAAAGACCGCGCCCCATAAAAAGCAAAAACCCTGCCATCAGCAGGGTATAAGCGAGTAAAATAAATCGTAATTTCATCTCATTTTATCTCCAACAGATATCCGGTTCCCCAGACGGTCTGGATCCACTTTGGCTCCTTGGGGTTTCCCTCCCCAACAGGAGGAGATCAATCTCATGCTGTGCCAAAAGCTGCAGACAGGCTTTTGCGTCTGCTGTCCAGGTGCAGGACACGTCAAACATCTGAAAATATTCACATGTCATCTGTGCCAGCTCCACCTCGTCATCTACAATCAGACAATCATAATGCATGGCTGCCTCTATTCTACAGCTTCCGCCGGAACCGAAACATTTAAAAGATCCGACATCTCTTCTTCGGCCTGCTTTCTCGCTTCCGCGTCGGGCTGTTGACAAAATCAGGAACCATGTCCAGTACCTTGGTAATGCCGTCCTGGTTCTTGACATTGACCAGCTTGGTCGTGCCGTTCTGAATAACCACTACCGCGCTGGGAGTCAGCTTGCCGCCCATACCGCCGCCGGCGTTATTTTTACTGTCCTGTGAAAATGCACCGGCCCCCACGCCGAACGTCACCTCGATTAAAGGAAGAATGATCGTGTCGCCGATATGAATGGCATCGCCGATTACCGTCTTGGTACTGATGAAGCTGTCCATTCCCTTGAAAAGTGACTGAACGGTGTTGTTGAATTGATTGTCCTGCATAATAAACCTCCTATGAATTGCGATATCGTTGTAGTATCCCGCGTATATTTTTGTCCAGAATCAAACGCAGGGCCGATAAAACAGCATGTACCCCGCGGGCATGTCCCTTGATTTCAAAAGGGCCCTTCAGATAAAAGAATTCGGATGAAAAATCCGGTATCACCTGAACCTGACTGCGATAGAAAAACGGCAAGGTACTGATCAGCCCCACCAGCTTCCCGGTCAGCGCCGGGTCGATGGTGCCAAAGGTAAGCTGCATAGAAATCTTTTTGGGGCCCATATGACGAATCAGATATTTGATCTCCCGCAAGACCGCTTTCAGCGCGCGTCGGTTCTCTTCCCGGTGAATTTCTTCCCGGATGCGGGACAAAAATGCTTTGACGCTTCCCGCCTGCTCCCATAATGCATGCAAACGCCTCCCGATGCGGCGTACCATTTCTTTTAGGGTTTCCCATTTCTTGCGGATCATGCCAAAAATCCGCCGGATTTTATCTGAAAAAGAAGGACGATCCCTCCGCCTCTTCTTGTTATTTTCAGACGCGGATGCTGCCTCTGGCTCCGAGGAACTGGGCGCTTCGCTCCCTGCCGTTTGTACTTCGGCCGGCACTCTCTCTTGCGGTTCTGCGGCTGATGGTTGGCTCCGCGCCTCTTCGGCCGGCACTCTCTTCTCCCGGCGCTGCCGACGGTCTTTTTTCTTCTTTCGCTCTGTCTTACGTTTTTTCTTTTTTTTCCGCCGGCCCGGCGCGTCCGCTCCTTCCTCTGCTTCCCCGCCGAGCCCGATTGGGATGCCGCAAATCCGCAGACTGCTCTCCAATTCTTTTTTCTCCAAAACCAATTGAAAGTGAATCAGATGAAACAGCCAGCTGACGCGGATTCTGGCGGAACACGCGGTAAACTCCTGCGCCGCCTCTCCGCGGATCCGGTAACGCACCGGAACCAGCAGCAAAGTCAGTGACAGCAGCAGCACCAATCCCACAAGAACCAGCAGCACGATCCCCACCAGCTTCAGCAGAAACAATACAACGGTCATAGGCCCACCTGTGCTTTCCCCGCCCGATGCTTGTTCAGCAGATCGGATTTGACGTCAAATCCTCCGGTTTCCTGATAGACCTCCAGAATAATCTGCGTGGCCAGACAGACAGCCTGCTCATAGCCTCTGGCCAAACCGACCACGAACAAACCCTCCTTGGGATAGGCCCGCTGCATCAGGGTCAGCGTGGAGACAATCTCCAAAAGCTTCCCCGGCCCACGGCTTAAGGTGACAAGGTATAGATTGATCTGTCCCGCGTTGTGGCAGACCTTCCATTTGATCTTTTCTTTCTTTCGGATGATGCGTTCGTCTGCATACAAATACTTATACCATACCATGAAACACCCTCACACTGTCAAAAATATTTTCGGTTCCCCCACAGATTACTTTTTTTCAAATCCAGATATTCATTGTAGGCCTTCTCCAGGATCTGCTTCTCATTGGCAAACCGCAGCAAATGGTACGCCTCGTGAAATTTGTAATAGCCTGAGTCAACAAAAAACTCTTCCCGTTGTGGTTTACTGTAATAACTGTCTGCCATCATCAAGTACCAATGGACATCCTTCTCTACGGTGTCCTCAGGAACGGTAAAAGAATACTGGCTCTTACCGATGTATTTAATAATGGAAGCGCTGACGCCTGTTTCCTCCAAGACTTCTCGCGCCGCTGTATCCTTATACTCCTCCCCAGGCTCTACCGTCCCCTTTGGTAAAACCCACCCCTCGTACTTGTTCTTATAATTTTTATACAACACAAGTATCTTTCCGCGAAATATTACCACACCACCACAACTTGTCGCTTCTATCATTGCATTACCTCCGATGTGGTTTTTTAATTTGAAAACAGTATACCCCTTTTTGGAAATTCTTGCAAGTATCTTTTCTTTCTGGAAAAATTCACATTCCAGCCCTGTTACAGGCCGTCTCTTCTCTGTGAAAAGCAACGCCCGGCTCTTCTATTGAAAATAAGCGTCAAACACCGCGCGCGCAACCGGTACGGCTACGTCGCTGCCTGAGCCTCCTCCTTCCACAATCACCGTCACCACGAGCTGTCCTTTCGCTTCATTGGACGCATAGCCGGTAAACCAGGCATGGCTCTGGCCTTTGGTATTGCTGTACTCCGCAGAACCGGTTTTGCCTGCCGCCTGATAATTCCCCCCCGCCAAGCCTGCTCCGGTTCCATCGCTGACCACCCGCTGCATAAATTCCTGCAGCAAACGGCTCTCGGACTCACTCAACAGCTTCTTATAAGAAGCAGGACGATATTCCTTGACGGGAACGCCCTGATCATTCTCCGTGTGATCGACCACATAAGGCTTCATCAGCTCCCCGTTGTTGGCAATGGCCGCTGTCACCAACGCCAAATGCAGCGGTGTCATCAGCGTCTCTCCCTGGCCGATGGCCGTCTGCATTACCTGACTGTCGGGCGCATTTTTACTCAAGACAAAGCTGCTCTGCCGGGAAGGATAGGCAATCGGCAGATCGGTAAAAAACAACAGCGCACTGCAGAGCTTTGAGAATTCCTCCCGGTCTAAGGTCAGTCCGATGCTGGCAAACGAGGTATTGCAGGAACGGGCAAAGGACGTAATCAAGTCCTCCTGTCCATGCACACGATTGCCGGAGCAATGAATCTCATAGTCCCCCGCCGTTAGGCTGCCCGTACATTCATAAGCATACGACTCATAATCCGCGTGCTCCCGCACATACGCAAGCGCCGTAAACAGCTTAAAGGTGGAGCCGGGGGGATACAGCCCCTGCGTTGCCCGGTTCAGCAGCACGGAATTATGTTCGTCCCCTACAATCCCATCCCAGTCCTGCGCAATCGTGTTGGGGTTAAAATCCGGCTTGGAAACCATCGCCAAAATCTTCCCGCTGGCCGGATCCATGGCAATCACGGCTCCGTTCGCTGCGCCCAGCGCCTGATAGGCCGCCTCCTGTACACGGTAATCGAGTGTCGTGACAACATGGTCGCCCGCGTTTTTTGTCCCCTGCAAGCCATTCATCACCTGATTGGCAAAAAACGAATGGGAGCGCAAAAGATTAAAATTCGCGAAGGATTCGATCCCGGACTTGCCGTTGACGTCGTAGCCCACGGCATGAGCAAACATCGCTCCATAGGGATAATAGCGCGTCTCGCTTCCATCCTCGCCGACCATTGTCTGGGCCAGAACCGTTCCGTCAGCCGCGCGAATTTCTCCCCGCACCACATGCTCTGCGAATGTATCCTGACGCCGATTGTAGGGGCTGTTGATCACATCCTCGCTGCGAAATACCTGAAAATATACAAAGTAAACCATCATCATCAAAAATAAAATCAAAAATAAATATGTGATGACCGCAAACTCTCGATTCTGCACTGATTTAGTCGAGGTCGAAGGTGATGAAATCGTCATCGTCTGTTCCCTTAGACGTTCTCCCTGGCTTTCTCTTTTTTTTCGCTTTGTTTTTGGAGCTTCCTCCTGTTTTTTCTTCATGCTCTCCTCCTTCCCGCTGCCGCAAAATATACAGGCCCTGAATAATGGCAAAAATCATCAGCGAGCTCAGCAACGAGCTTCCGCCATAGCTCACCAGCGGCAAGGTAACACCGGTCGAGGGAATAAATTTGATATTTCCGCCAATCGTCAAGAAAACCTGAAATCCGTAAATAATCCCCAGTCCCAGCGCCACGTATTTATAGAAACGATCCCGCATCTGCATCGCGATATTCAAAAACATCAAAAAACAGCAGAGACAGACGAGAATCAGACAAAGGGCAAAAATTCCGCCGAATTCCTCGGCGATAGCAGAAAAAATAAAATCCTTGCGCACCTCTGGAATACGGTTTGGCATCCCTTCGCCCAGTCCCATGCCGAACCAGCCGCCTGTACCAATGGCAAACAGGGAATTGGAAATCTGGTTGCCCTCCAGCTCGTAATGGGCCAGC
>CAMULB010000187.1 GCA_947089585.1 uncultured Lachnospiraceae bacterium
TGTGGAAGGAAGTAAAATATACGAAGCGGGAAGTGACGTTAATGCTGGTGTATGCGCCTTTTAAGACGATCTCTTCCTGTTCCATGTCATCAAGTTTCCGGCGGCAGAGCGCAGAATCGTTGCCGTCATTTTTCTGATAATAGATGTAGTCGTCGCTCAAATTATAGCAGTCAACCCGGCAGTCAGCGACCATACTCACCTTGTTGTCCGCCTTGTCTAAACGCATCAGGCGGTAGTCGTTGGCGGCGTCAAGAAAATACAGGTAATCCTTGGTGTCGATCGGCAGATGGCAGACGCCCTCGTAAATGGTCGTTCCGGTATCGGTCTCAGGATTCCATAAAGAGATGTTGTGATCGGTTTTTACGCCGGCGTAGCAGAGCGTTCCTTCCTGACCCGGCGACAGCAGCAGCGGCTCCTTTGTGACCATCTGCGGCTCCTTGCCGTCAATTCCTACCTTGTACAGCGTCGAAGAGGTAAGCACATCGTAGTGAATATAGTAGAGCGTATTCTGAACCAGCGAAACATACAGCGTCGGCTCCTCATCGAGAATGACGGCGTCCCCGCCCTTTATGGGCACACGGCAGAGGCTGTTGGGATTAAACTGGAGAAAAGCAAAATCAGCTGTGTTCGCCATGCCGTCCTTGGCGTAATAGATGTAGTGCGGGTCGGCGTTGATGAAGCAGACCTTGTCGTCATTCAGCTTTTTGGCGTTTTTCCCGTCCGGGGTCATCTGATAGAGCCGGTTCTTATCCTCAGGATTGCTGAAATAAACGAGGCCGTTGGCTTCACAGAACAGGCCGCCATTGTAAAAATTGCCGGCGGTGTTGCCGTAGACAAGATCCTCGTTGAGCAGTATCCGGGACTTGTAGCGAACAAAAAAGAAAATTCCTGTTCCAATCCCGGTGATCAGGATCAGTGGAATGACGATTTTCAATACTTTCTTCATAAATGATGCCTCCTGTAAAAATGATGCTCCAAAGCGTGCAGCGTAAGGCTGCCATGAAATGCCGCTGCTGTGTAAGCCTGGATTCTTTTTTTATAGTATACCGAAATTTTGGCAAAGTTGCAAGAGGGGCAATACGAAATCAGACGGTTGTGCGATGCGGCCGGGGACTGCGGCCCGGATTCATGATTTTGCGGGAAAATGGATGGAATAATCGGGAAAATTGTGCTATAATCAAAGTATATAGAAAGAGACAGGAAGGGGCCGGACATGAAGGATTTGTCAGAAATACGTCAAGAGATTGATCAGATTGATCAGAAAATGGTCGCATTGTTTCAAGAGAGGCAAAAGCTGGTGAACGAGGTGGCAGAATACAAGCTGTCCACTGCAAAACCGGTACTGGACGTCAAGCGGGAGCAGGAGAAGCTGGCCGCCTTGACCTCCTTGGCGGAGGATGCGTTTTCAAAAAAGAGCATTTACGGGCTCTTTTCACAGATTATGGCATTGAGCCGCATGCGACAGTATCAGCTGCTGGCGCAGCGCGGCAGTGTGTCGGGAAGCGAATTTGCGGTGCAGGAGCAGCTGGCCGGGGCGGGGAGCAGAATCGTCTATCAGGGCGTGGAGGGCGCCTACAGTCAGATGGCGATGCAGGCGTTTTTTGGTGATGCGGCCAATGCGTTTCATGTAGAGACCTGGCGTGAGGCGATGGAATGCATTCGCGGGGGCCGGGCGGATTTTGCGGTGCTGCCGATTGAGAATTCTTCGGCCGGAATTGTCAGCGAGAATTACGATCTGCTGGTGGAATACGATCATTTTATTGTCGGAGAACAGACCATTAAGGTGGAGCATGCACTGCTGGGGCTGCCGGGAACAGAGCTTGAAGAGCTTACCTGTGTGTACTCCCATCCGCAGGCGCTGATGCAGTGCGCGGAGTTTTTGGAGGCGCACAAGGACTGGGAACGGATCTCGACGCCCAATACGGCGATGTCTACCAGGAAGGTAGCCGCGGACGGCAAAAGGAATCAGGCGGCAATTGCCAATCCGGTGACGGCCAAGCTGTACAACCTTGCGGTGCTCAAAGAAGCGATTAATGACAGCAGCGAGAACAGCACTCGTTTTTTGATTATCTGCAAGCAGCGGATTCGTGTGCCGGGGGCAGGGAAGATCAGCATTTGCTTTGAGATTCCCCATGAGAGCGGATCATTGTATCGGATTTTGTCCCATTTCATTTACAACGATCTGAATCTGAATAAAATTGAATCGAGGCCGATGAAGGATAAATGCTTTGAATATCGTTTTTTTGTCGATTTTGAGGGAAATCTGTCGGATCCGAATGTGCAGAACGCTTTAAGGGGCGTTAAGGAGGAAGCGCTGGGGCTGCGGATTCTGGGAAATTATAAAACAGGAAGTGAAGAAGCATGAGAGAACTGCAAGAATTTGTGTTATACCACATCGGAGCGGATCCGGTGGTGCGTGATCTGGTTCAGCTGTCTGCGCAGATGCACGAGGGCGGCGAATCGACCGAAGCGCTTAGGGCAAGGTGTCTGCGCACGCTGCATCGTCTGATTGAGCAATCGGCCAGTCATGGATTTTGCGGCAACCTCTGGCATGCCTATTTGACATTTTTGATTGTAAATGACGAGAATGCTTACAGCCTGGCCTGCGAGATGAGAGAAAGCACAGCGGGCAGCATTCACACGTTTGCGCTCCATGATTTTGCAACGATCCGGCAATTGTTTGCGCTTGATTTTGACGGGCTGTCCGAGTGGCTCAAGCTGCCGCTGTTACGGAATCTGACCGATTATCAGCGAACCGATGGCAGCGGCGGTGTGTTTAACCGGCGCATTCGCGACCGGATTGTGGAGCTTTCCGTCCGGCTGGGGCAGGCCGCCGAAGCGGCCGACTTGAAACAGGCAGTGACGGAGTTTTATCAGGCGTTTGGCGTCGGCGTCTTAGGGCTGCACAAGGCGTTTCGCATTGCGCATACGGCGGATGGGGTTCAGATCGAGCCGATTTCCAATATCGCGCATGTGCACCTGGACGATCTGGTGGGCTATGAGCTGGCCAAGCAGAAGCTGGTTCAGAATACCGAGGCTTTTGTCGCGGGCAGAAGCGCGAATAACTGTCTGCTTTACGGTGATGCAGGAACCGGCAAATCGACCAGCATCAAGGCGGTCATCAATCAGTACTATGAAAAAGGGCTGCGGATGATTGAGGTGTATAAGCATCAGTTTCAGGATTTGCATGCGCTGATTGCTCAGATCAAAAACCGCAATTATCGCTTCATCATCTATATGGATGATTTATCGTTTGAGGATTTTGAAATTGAATACAAATATTTAAAGGCCGTGATCGAAGGCGGGTTGGAGAAGAAGCCGGAGCATATCTTAATCTATGCCACCTCCAACCGGCGCCATCTGGTGCGGGAAAAGTTCAGCGACAAGGAAGAGCGGCTGGACGATCTGCACAAAAACGATACAGTTCAGGAGAAGCTGTCCCTGGTTGGCCGGTTCGGGGAGACCATTTATTACGGCGCGCCGACGCCCAGGGAGTTTCAGGAGATTGTGCTGCGCTTAGCAAAAAAAACAGGCATTTCTCTGCCAAAGGAGCAGCTGCTGGCTCTGGCAAATCAGTGGGAATTGAGCCATGGCGGGTTAAGCGGCCGCACGGCGCAGCAGTTTATCAACCATTTGCTTGGCCGGCCAAAGGAGGATGAACCGATGGAGCCTTTGTCCGGCCGGGAATCGGGGTACGGGAGCGTTTGAAAAAGGAGGCATCGGCAATGGCCATAACAACGTTTGGCGCCATCTACATTGGTTCTTATGAGGTGAGCCTGAAAATATTTGAATTGTCACAGCGCAAACAGCTGCGGATCATAGACCATCTCCGCAGCCGGGTCGGGCTGGGAAAGGATGCGTTTACGACAGGGACGATCGGCTATGAGCCGGTGGAGGAGCTCTGTCAGATCTTAAAGGAATTCCGCCGTATTATGGACGGCTATCGGGTGGACGATTATCAGGCGTATGCCAGCGTCGCCCTGCGCGATGTGAAAAATGCGCCCTTTATCATTGACCAGATCTGGCAGCGCACCAGGATTCGGGTGGAGATTTTAAGCAACTCGGAGCGGCGGTTTATCGGCTACGAATCGCTGGCGTATCGTCCGGCCTTTGAGCAGATGATACAGGAGCGCGCGGCTGTAGTGGATGTGGGCGGCGGCGGCTTGCAGATCACGCTGTTTACGAAGGGACGGGCCGTCACAACGCAGCACATTGATTTGGGAATCTTAAGACTGCGCGAGAAGCTTTCCGGGATTGAGGCGATGGTGACGCATTATGAAAAGCAGCTGCAGGAGATGGTGGACAAGGAAATGGAGCTGTTTCGCAGCCTTTATCTGGCGGAAAAAAATATCAAGTATGTGATTCTTTTGGGCGATTACATCGGCGAAATCACCAAAGGGGTGGAGCGGAAAAAAGAGGACGGCTCGATTGAGGCTGAGCGTTTTATCAAAAAACTGAAAAAATACCAGAAAAAAAATACCATTGAGCTGTCACCGGATGCAGAATCATCCAACGAGGACGATCCGCTGCTTCTTCCCTCTGCAGTGCTCTATAAACGAACCGTGGAGGAGATCGGCGCGGAGTACGTCTGGATTCCCGGCGTGGACATCAGCGACGGCATGGCTTACGACTATGCGAGAAATCACAAGCTGTTCAAGCCTGAGCACAATTTTGAAGAAGACATCTTATCGGCGGCAAAATTTTTGGCAGAGCGCTATCAGAGCTACAGCAAGCATACCGAAGCGCTGCTTGAGACCTCGCTGGCAATCTTTGACGCCATGAAGAATGTCCACGGCTTGAGCAGGCGGGAACGGCTGCTGCTTCAGGCGGCGGTGCTTCTGCATGATTGCGGAAAATACATCAGTATGATGAACCAGGCGGACTGCTCTTATCAGATTATCATGTCCTCGGAGCTGATTGGCATGACCCATCTGGAGCGGGAGATTGTCGCCTGTACCGTCAAGTACAATTCCAATCCGCTGGTGCCCTACGAGGAGTTGGCGGACAAGGTGGATCAGCAAAGCTATATGGCGGTCGCCAAGCTGGCGGCGATTCTAAAGATTGCCAACGCACTGGACCGCAGCCACAAGCAGAAATTCAAAAATGTCAAGGCTTCCTTAAAGGAAAAGCAGCTCTTGATTACCGTGGAGGCGAAGGAGAGCCTGGTGCTGGAGCGGGGTCTGTTCCCCGTCTATGCGGATGCATTTGAACGAATTTTCAGCGTCAAGCCGTGCATCAAGGAAAAACGTCTGCTGAATTAAAGGAGCGGCGCTGTCTACTGCAAGGGCGGCTTTTGGTTGGGTTGTATCAAGGAATCGGAGGATTGATCAGAGATGGAAAAAGAAAAAGCAAAGGATTTTTATAAACCGGAGTACTATGAGAACCGGGAATTGAGCTGGCTGAAATTCGATGCACGCGTGTTAAACGAGGCGCGGGACAAGACGATTCCCCTGCTGGAACGGCTGAAATTTATCAGCATTACGTCCTCAAACCTCGATGAATTCTTTATGGTGCGGGTGGCCTCGCTGAAGGATATGGTACACGCCGGCTACAAGAAGAAGGATATCGCGGGTATGACGGCCACAGAACAATTGGCTGCGATCAACCAGGATACCAGAGAGCTGGTGGAGCTGCAGTATTCTACCTACAATCGTTCTCTGATCCCGCTGCTGAAGAACCATGGCATAAGAATTCTTGACGCTCATGAGGATTTGAATAAGGAACAGGAAGCGTATGTAGATAAATATTTTGCGGAAAATGTCTACCCGGTTTTAACGCCGATGGCGGTCGATGCGTCCCGCCCGTTTCCGCTGATTCGCAATAAGACGCTCAACATCGCCGCTCTGCTGACCAAAAAAGACGGGGATAAGAAGGAAAAGGAGTTTGCAACCGTACAGGTGCCCTCTGTGCTTTCCCGCCTGGTGCAGATTCCGGCGAAAAAGGAGCAGGAGCAGGTCTTTATCCTCTTAGAGCAGATCATTGAACGCAACATTCATCAGCTGTTTTTGAATTACGACGTGATCTGCGCCTATCCCTACCGGATTATGCGCAACGCCGATTTGACCATCGACGAGGATGAAGCAGTGGATTTGCTGACGGAGATTCAAAAGCAGTTAAAGAAGCGCCAGTGGGG
>CAMULB010000188.1 GCA_947089585.1 uncultured Lachnospiraceae bacterium
CGTCTTTGATCTCACCTTCCACCGCAAACTGCCTGATCTGGTCTCTGATCTCCATAAACCCCTCCCAATATTAGTTCCACAGCCTCTGCGGATACAAGCCCTGCTCCTTCATTCCGGCAATGGCGCGCACGACTGCTTCCTTATCCTCATGATACGTCACGCCATACCAGCGATCCGTCGATTTCAAGACCTCCACCACAGCCTTTTTCTCTTCCAGCAGCTGCCCCACCACAGACGGAATATAAAATTCACTTTTCAGCGGATTTTTTTCCAGCTCCTGCTCTAAGAAACGAACGAAGCGCTGCTTTAACTCCAGCATAATACTTTCAGTAAACCCCCATAAATTCATGGATACGGTGCAGCCCAAGGGAAGCGGATGCCAGGTCGCCCCATCGTCCTCGGTATAAGCCGCGCCTGTTCCCCGCCGCTCAATCTGCGTCCGCTCCGTAATCGCCAACAGATGATTCTCGTTGTCTGTCTCACAAATTCCTCTGGCCACATGTCCGTTTTCTGTCAACGTATTCTCCAGCTCATATCCCACCATGGCATAGCGATATTTCTCGTCGTCTGGATGCTGCAGCAGATACTGGTAGATCGCGGAAAATGCATGGCGGCCGTAAAAATCATCCGCATTGATCACGGCAAACGGCCCCTGCACCACATCCATACAGCTTAAAATCGCATGACCGGTGCCAAAGGGCTTCACTCTCCCCTCCGGTACCGAAAATCCCTCTGGCAGCACCAAATCCTGAAAGACATATGTCACCTTGATGCGACCGGCAATCCGTTCGCCGATGCGTTCCTTAAAGTCTGCCTCATTCTCTCGCTTAATGATAAAAATTACTTCCTCAAATCCCGCCAGCAGTGCATCGTAAATGGAAAAATCCACAATGATATGCCCATCCTCGTCGATGGGATCAATCTGCTTTAGGCCGCCATAGCGACTGCCCATGCCTGCCGCCATAATGACTAATACTGGTTTTTTCATCCTTCTCCTCACTTTCTATTTTAAATATTCTGATAAAATTCGGTTGCACTCATTCAGATCAATCGGTTTGGCAATGTGCGCGTTCATCCCGCACTCCAGACAGCGCCGGGCATCATCGGAAAATGCGTCCGCCGTCATCGCAATAATCGGCAGATCCTTATCCGCCCGCTCCAGCGCACGAATCGCCAGCGTTGCATCGTAACCGTTCATCACCGGCATGCGGATATCCATCAGAATCGCATCATAATAGCCTAACGCCGAGGCCTTGAACTTTTCGACGCATTCCTGTCCGTTGACCGCGCGCACGAGATCCAGCCCGCTCATGGACAAAATCGTCTGGGCGACCTCCCAGTTGAGATCAATATCTTCCGCCAGCAAAATATGCTTTCCGCTGAAGTCTGTTCCCGTGCTGTCCTTATGCTCCGCATTGCCTTCATTTCCGTCTATGTACTGACTCAAGCTGGCGTAAAGCGTGGATTTAAACAAGGGCTTGGCAATAAACCCTTCTACGGTCTCATTGACCTCATTCTCAATATCGCTCCAGTCGTAAGCAGAAATCAAAAAGACTGGAATATCGCTGCTGACATTTTTTCGGATCTCCTGAACCGTCTCAAGTCCGTCCATTCCCGGCATCTTCCAGTCGATCAGGACAAATTGATAATCCTCCCCTTGCTCCCAGCGCTTCTTGACCATCTGAACGGCTTCCCTGCCGTCCAGCGTCCACTCCGCATGCGCCCCTAGCTCCTCTAAATTCGCGGCGGCACTGGAACAAAGCAGTTCATTGTCATCCACAACCAGAATGCGCCACGGCGGCAGCTTCATCTCTTCCTCGGTGACATCCGCCTTTTTAAAGTCTACCGTCACCTGGAATTTGCTGCCCTGCCCCGGATGGCTCTCTAGCTCAATCGTTCCGCCCATCAGCGCGACAATACTCTTGGTAATAGCCATCCCAAGACCCGTTCCTGTAATGTGCTGTACCTTTTCCGTCTCCTCTCTGGAAAAGGTATCCCAGATCTTTTGCTGGAATTCCTCGGACATACCGATCCCCGTATCCTGCACGATAAAGTGCGTCCGCACATACTCCTCTCCCTGCGGAGAATCCTCCTGATACACATGAACGTCGATCCGACCCTCCTCAGGCGTAAATTTGACCGCGTTGGACAGAAGATTTAAAAGCACCTGATTCAGCCGCACGCTGTCGCAGCAGATCTCCTCCACCTGGATCTTCTGAATAAAAATATCAAAATATTGGTCGCGGGCCGACACCTGCGGCCGCATGATATTGACAATATCGTCCATCACGTCGCGCAGAGACACCGGCGCCAGATTCAGCGACATCTTGCCGCTCTCGATTTTGGACATATCCAGCACATCGTTGATCAGGCCCAACAAATGCTTGCTCGATAATTTGACCTTGTGCAGACAGTCCTCCACCCGCGCAGGGTCCTTAATATTGCGAATCGCAATCTCCGTCATACCCACAATCGCGTTCATCGGCGTGCGGATGTCATGGCTCATACTGGACAAAAACTCGCTCTTGGCCTTATCTGCATTAATTGCTTCTTCTCTCGCCTGCTCCAAAGCCTCCATCTGTCTGCGCGTCATCCGGTAATACAGGACAAAAATGATCATCATTACAACCAAAATAATCGTGCCGGAACTGATCATAATTCCGATTCGCACTGTATCCAGCCGGGCAATGGAATGATTCAGCGCTCCGCTCGGCATCACCGACACCAGATACCAGGACGGGCTCTCCATCAGCTGTGAACAATAGATCTGCCGCGTCTCCCCATTGACCATGTCAAAGACCGTCGAATAGCTCTCTCCCTTTTTCATCGCCTCCTGAAAATCCTTCATGCTCTCATCGGCTTTGTCCCGGTCGCTGTGCTTTACCTCACTGCGCACACGGTCAAAGTAGCTGTTGCGAAACGCATCGCCGCTGCGAATGACAAATTCTCCCTTCTGGTCGATGATGTGAGTATAGACCATGCCCTCCTCTTCATCCAAAAACAGCGCTTCTTTCAAATAGTCCATCGGCAGTACCGCCACCAAGGCCTGGCTCTGTGTTCCGTCCGCCATTTGATATACGCCTTTTTCTCCCAAAATCAGCACCTTTTCATCGCCCTTGACCAAGCCCTGGGCAACCATTTTACCATCCTGCTCCAACGATTGTGCAAAATCCTTTGTGCCAAGCAATTCCACCGGCTCGCCGCCGAATATGGTCAAGCCTGTGTCCTCGGAATAAAACCCCAAGCTAATGAAATCGGTTGTCTCAAGATTACGCCGCAGCTGCTCCATGCACTGCTCCCGATCTGTAATACTTTCCGTCCGCTGAATAATCCCGTCCAGCTGAATCATACGAATGTTGATTACCGTACTGAACTTTTGCTGCAGCTGAAGATTCAGCTCCTCCATATAAATGCTGCCTACATCCTTGATGGAATCACGAGTCTTCCAGGTCATAATCATGGCAAGGCCAATAAATACAACCACACTGACACCCACCATGGTAATAAAACTGTTTCTGAGAAATTTTATGATATTTTTCTTCACACCTGTTCCCGCCTTCCGGTTATCTGTTGATCACAGCTAAAAATGCCTCAATGATCTTCGGATTGAATGTCCCGCATTCCCCGTTGCTGATCATCTCCACCGCCTTCTCATGGCTGAACGCTTTCTTATATACCCGCTCCGAAGTCAGTGCGTCGTAGACATCCGCCACCGCCACCACCTGAGCCCAAATTGAAATCTGGTCTCCGGCCAAGCCATCCGGATATCCTCGTCCGTCCCAGCGTTCATGATGGTGCCGGCAAATGTCGTAGCTGTAATTATAAATATCCTCATCCATACTGTTGGGAATATTCTGTAAAAGCTCACACCCTTTGACCGTATGCTGCTTCATAATCTCGAACTCATCGTCCGTCAGGCGGCCCGGCTTATTTAAAATAGCGTCTGGAATGGAAATCTTTCCCACGTCGTGCAAAATAGAAGCCGTCACAATCTTATCAATCTGGGACTTTGGCAGATGATATTCCGCAAACATATCGCTGACCTTCGTCATCAGCACCCGCGTCAGCCCGCAGATTCGTTTTACATGCTCCCCGGACTCACAATCCCGAAACTCAATGGCCGTAGCCAGTGTCTCGATCATCGCCCGGTTGAGCCTGCTTAATCGCTCCACCTGCTCAGCCACCACTTCCTGCAATTCGTTCCGGTGCCGGTACAGCTCCACCACATTATTAATACGATGTTTTAAGAACTGCGGAATAAACGGCTTGCGGATGATATCCAGCGCGCCCAGCTCATACCCCTCCATCAGCATCTCCTGGCTCTCCGCCGCTGTAATCAAAAACACCGGAAGTTTTGCAATCCGCCCGCTTTCATTCAATTCCTGCAGGACCTCCAGTCCGTTCATATTTGGCATAATCAGATCGAGCAGCACAGCCATGATGTCGTCTCTGCTGTTTAAAATCTCCATCGCTTTGCGGCCGTCCGAGGCTTCCAAAATCTGGTATTCCTCTCCGAAAATCTGTGCCAGAATCATACGGTTAATTTCAATGTCATCCACTACCAAAATTGCTTTTTCTCTCTCCATTTATTTCTCCATCTTCCCAAATAATCTTAGATCCATACACCAAATTATCCTGTCCTTGACAAAAAATCCTCGTCCTACACCCAATCATCCTGTCATCGGCAAAGGTAAGCTCCACGTCCTACTCTACATCATCTTGTCATCGACAAAGGAAAATTCCATCTCCGTTGCATGGAAAAATTCTGCCTTAGCCATCTGAAAGCATGCCAGAAGCTTTTCGGAATACGCATCCATCTCTTCCTCTAAAATCTGGTTCATTACCTTCTGCACGGCTGCAACATCCTGATCAATCCGCTTGCTGATCAGCGTATCATAGCAGTCCGCCAATGCCACCACCTGCGCCCAGATCGGGATATCATCCCCTTTCAAGCGGTAGGGATATCCTGTTCCGTCATACCGCTCATGATGATATTTGCAGATATCGCTGCAATAACGGTAAAATTCATTGTCCTCCTGCCGGAAGTGCTTGAGCATCTCGCCGCCGTAAATCGTATGTCGTTTGAGCTGCTCCTGCTCCTTTGGCGTTAGCATCGTTGTCTTCATCAAAATCGCATCCGGTACGGCAAACTTACCGATATCATGCAGCGCCGACGCGCTGACAATCATATCCGCATCTTCCTTCGTCAGATGATATTCCGGGTACTGATCCATTATGTATCCCAACAAAACTCTGGTAAAATATTTGATTCGTAAAATATGCTCCGCCGATTCCAGTCCCTTGAATTCAACGACAGAGCTTAAGGTATTGACCAGAAAATCATTGCTTCGGGCCAGCCGCGCCTTGCTTTGGGCCAGCTCCTTCGTCCGTTCCTTCAGCTTCTCCTCCAGATAAATCCGGTTCTGGAACAGCTCAATCAGGTTCATCGTTCTGCGCATGACCACCTTGGGCTCAAATGGCTTATAGATGATATCGGAGGCCCCATACTCATAGGCCCGCTCCTCCGCGTCCGCCGTCGCCTCTCCGGTAATCACAATTACTGGAATGGTCTCCATATACCCATTCTCTCTCATATATTCCAGCACATCCAGACCGGATTTCTCAGGCATTACCAGGTCCAAAAACATCATTACAATCCGCTCCTGACACCGCTCCAGCATGGCGACTGCCTGGTTGCCGTCCTCCGCCTCCAGAATTCGGAACTGTTCAGCAAAGATAAATTTCAACATCTCGCGGTTAATGACAATATCGTCCACGATCAATAACGTATCCTTTTCCATAATTTCTCCTTCTGTCTGCTTCTATACTGGAAAAAGTATACCATACATTTTGAGGGAAAGCAACCGGTGAACTACCCATTGTCTAAAGCCAATGGGCTTCCTGCTTCTATGACCTCGTATACCCACAGGACGCATACCTACGATCTCCACGGGCGTTAATTCGGGCAGTTCCTACCCTATGTTTGTTTTTTTATGCTGTCTGTCGTAATCCTTCCGCTAAAATATTTTTTGCAGCATTGATATCTCTGTCATGTCCCGTTCCACAAACAGGACAGCTCCATTCCAATCTGCCTTATACTCCAGCTGTCTTGTTAATTCGTACCACG
>CAMULB010000189.1 GCA_947089585.1 uncultured Lachnospiraceae bacterium
GCCATATCCGTACTGCCCACGCCGGTTGAAAAGGCGCCCAGCGCCCCGTAGGTACAGGTATGAGAATCCGCGCCAATTACCACGTCCCCGGCCACGGTCAGCCCTTTTTCCGGCAGCAGCGCATGCTCAATGCCCATCTCGCCTACATCGAAATAGTTGGTAATCTCATTTTTTTTTGCAAATTCCCGCACACATTTGCAGTGTTCGGCCGATTTGATATCCTTGTTGGGCACAAAGTGATCCATCACCAGCGCAATTTTGTCCTTGTGAAAGACACCGTCCGTTTTCATCTTATCCATCTCATGAATTGCAACCGGCGAAGTGATGTCGTTGCCCAGCACCAGGTCAAGCTCCGCCTCGATCAGCTGTCCGGCGCTGACCTGCGCTAACCCGGCATGGGCCGCCAAAATCTTCTGCGTCATTGTCATTCCCATATGCTCGTTCCTCCGATTTCTGTTTCTTAATTTCTTGTTCTTACTGGTTGCTATTTTACCACAGATCATAGTATAATGAAAATACATATTACACATATTTACCATGAAAAAAAGTTATAGATAAATCCCCCAGAGCGTGTTTAGATCTTGCTTTCTGCCGGATGTATTCCACCGTTTGAGGGAAATGCAGACGGCGGGAATGTATTTTTAAACACACGCGAAAGAAAAAAGGAGGTTTGACCATGAATCAAAATCTGGCTTCCTACCGCATCTTTTTTGCCGTCGCCAATGCCAAAAATATTTCCAAAGCCGCCAAGGAGCTGTACATCAGCCAGCCGGCCATCAGTAAATCAATCCGCAAGCTGGAGGAAAGCATCGGCGCCAAGCTTTTTTCCCGCAGCTCCCGCGGCGTCGCCCTGACACCTGAGGGCGAGCTTTTATACGGGCACGTCAAATCCGCCTTTGAATCGCTGGCTTTAGGGGAGGAACAGCTGCGCCGCTCGATTCAGCTTGGCATCGGTCATCTGTCCATCGGCGTCAGCTCCACCCTGTGCAAATATCTGCTGCTGCCCTTTTTGAAGGAATTCATCAAGCAGTATCCGCACATACGCATTTCGATTGACTGCCGCTCGACCAACCATACCTTACGATTATTGGAGGAGGAAAAAATCGACGTCGGCCTGATCGGGGAACCCCAGACGGCCAAAAACATTTGTTTTTATCCGTTTCAGGAGATTGAAGACATTTTTGTCGCCAGCCCGGATTATCTGCGCAACTTAAAGCTTCGGGGCGTTCCCGGTCAAAAAATCCTCGAAAAATCGACGGTTATGCTGCTGGATAAGGAAAATATGACCAGGCAGTACATGGACGATTACCTGCTGGAGCAAAAAATCACCGTGCAGGATTCAATCGAGACTTCTTCGCTCGATCTGCTGATTGAATTCTCCAAAATCGGTCTCGGCGTCGGCTGTGTCATCCGCAGCTTTGTCCAGGCCGAGCTGGCTGAAGGACTTCTGACCGAAATTCCGCTCAGGGCTCCCATTCCCAAACGCGTGGTTGGTTTTGCCTGCAACAAGCATCTTCGGCGTTCCAAATCCCTGGAGCATTTTCTCTCTTTTTACAAACCCTACGCAACTGTAGTCCAAACTACACCGAAAAGCGAAACCAGTATGCTATAATATAGGAAACGCCCTGTATGTCCAGAACGCGTGGACATACATCGGTAAATATCAGGGTCATCAGCAAAGGAGGAATCAACCATGCCACCAATTATCCATGAGGAAAAATGTGTCAAATGCGGTTACTGCGCCCAGATTTGTCCGCTGGACGTCCTATATCTCGACAAGCAGGAGCCGAACCCGCGCTTACGCGTCCGTTACCCGGACGAATGCTGGCACTGCCGGGCCTGTGAAAAGGACTGTCCGCAGGGAGCCATTACAATGCGTTACCCCCTGTCTCATTTCATGCTTCACTATACACCGGAAAAAGGAGGGGAAAATCAATGAAAACTTATACCTGTGACTTTTTGATCGTGGGCGGCGGCGTAGCAGGGCTGATGGCTGCAATTCCGGCAGCCAAAAGCGGCGCCAAGGTCATCATTGCTGAAAAGGCAGACACCCGCCGTTCCGGCAGCGGCGCGAACGGAAACGACCACTACCACTGCTATATTCCACAATGTCACGGCGCCGACCCGGCCAGAGCCAGAAGAGAGATTGGCAGCTCCTTCGACGCAGGCCCCTGGACAGACCCCAAGCTGACCGACGTCTGGATTATGCGCAGCTATGAAATCGTGCAGATGTGGGAATCCATCGGCATTGACATGCGTCCGACCGGCGAATATCATTTTGAAGGCCACGGCATTCCCGGCTGTCAGCTCTACAATCTCAAATTTGACGGCAAAAACCAGAAGCCGGCCCTGACCGCCGAAGCCTTAAAGCAGGGCGCGCAGATCCTCAACCACATCGTGATCTCGGAAATCCTGACCAACGAAGAAGGCCGGGTGGTCGGCGCGATCGGTGCAGACGTGCACGCAGAGGAGCCGGAAGCAGTTCTCTTCCAATCCAAGGCCGTTCTGCTGGCAACCGGAATGGTTTCGCGCATGTATCCCAGCATTACGCCGGCTTATATGTTCAACACGCCCTGCTGTCCCGCCACCACCGGCAGCGGTCAGGCAATGGCTTACCGTGCGGGCGCACGGCTGGTCAATATGGATATGTTAAAAGGCCATGCCGGCCCAAAATACTTTGCCCGCGGCGGAAAAGGCACCTGGATTGGCATCACCACCGACATCCATGGCAAGCCCTTCACACCCTACGGCGATAAACCCTCCCGCGCAACCGGAGACGTGACGGCAGATGTCTGGCCCTCCTGCTACTATGACCGTATGAAAGCCGGCCAGGGGCCGACCTATATGAATTGTACCGAGACGCCGCCTGAGGATCTCGATTACATGCTGCACGAGGCCATGGTCAGCGAAGGAATAGATTCGATCACCGATTACACCGAACAGCGGAACATTGATTTGTCTAAGGAAATGATTGAATTCGGCACCTATCCGATTATGATGAGCCAGCGCGGCATCGACTGTGACGAGCATTCCCACACCAGTATTCCCGGCCTGTACGCCGCCGGCAACTGCATGGGCAACGTCGGCGGAAGCCTGGCCGGAGCGGCAGCCTTCGGACTGGTTGCCGGAGAAGATGCGGCAGAATACATCAAAACCGTCTCTCAGGAGGATGTATCAAACCATCCCAAGCTGAAAGAAACACTCGACCTGTATCAAATGCTGATGGAGCGAAGAAATCAGCCCCATGCCCACTGGAAGGAGGCTCTGTCAACGCTTCAGAACCTAATGAACGAGTATGGCGGCGTAGAGCTGCAAAATGAGGACACACTGAAAGCCGGCTACACCTATGTGCAGCAGCTGAAGGCGGACAGCCTCAATGCCCTTGGCTGCGAGAACTCCCACGAATTGATGCGTACCCTGGAGCTTTTGGACATGATCGACCTGGCAGAACCGATCTTCCTCTGCCGTCGGAACCGCAAGGAAAGCAGAGGGCCGCACATCCGCAGCGATTACAGCTTCACCAATATTTTACTCAACAACAAGTTCCAGACCATCGAAAAGGACAAGGACGGTACGGTACATATGGATTATCGTCTGCGGCAGTAAAATTTCAAAAAACGCTGATTTCATCTACCGGCGGGCAGCAGGACGTCATCGCTGCCTGCCGAAAAGCGTTTTGGATGGAACAAGCACAAAACAGATGAATGGAGCGATCAAATATGAAGGAATACACGATCCAGATGGATGCTGATTTTCTGGGACAATACCCGCTGAAAACCTTTTCCAAGGGTACGATTCTATTTGAGAAGGGAAAAGAGCTGGAATACCTCTATTATCTGGTAGACGGAATCTGCGCCGGCATCGACCTGACCGTCAACGGCTCACAGCTGCTGCCCCTGTTTTACCGCGGGGGGGAATTTATGGGCGTGGCAAAGGAGCTGCTCTTAACCGGCAGCAACATTCCTTCCGGCAGCTGTATTGCCAAGACAAAAATTTGCGCTTATCAGGTGCCGGTTCTGGAGTTTCGCCGCTATCTGCGGGAAAATCCGGCGGTCTATCAGGAGATCGCCAAAAGCGTAATTCAAGCGCAGCAGGCCATGCTCTCGATCGCCCATCTTAGAATCCGCGGCAATTCTGTGGCAGTTGTCTGCCACTGTCTCTGCACGCTGATGCAGCCACTGCCCCAGTCGCCCGGCCGCTGGTATGTATCCAACGTCTTTACGATCACCGATCTGGCCGCCAATCTGCAGCTGCACCGGGTCACGGTCTCGAAGCTGCTCAAACGCCTGACTGCCGCCGGGCTGATTGCAAAAAAGTCCTATGGCTTTGAGATTTGCCAGCCGAAAGAGCTTCGCGCCTACGCCTTGGGGGAGAAGCTGTTCGATGCGCGGGACGGATTAGTTTGAAACACGGATTCGCCATAAGGATGAATGAAGCTGAAAAATTTTTACATAATAATTTTATGGACTATTTTTATTGACAGATTCGATTTCGTATGATAGTCTTATGTACAAGAGCAACAGCGTATTATATTTGATATGATGCGCTGCTGCTCTTTTTTGTAACTATTTTTTATGGAGGGAAAATCGTATGAGGAAGCTTTTATCTTTCAGTAACATGAAGCATCTTTCTTCTCAACTCTTTTGGGAGTTCATCGGAAGCATTTTTATTGCAGCTGGAATTTATAATTTTGCAGTACAAGCTAAATTTCCAATGACCGGATTTTCTGGCATTGCACTGATTCTCTATCGCTTATTTGACATTCCAATTGGTTTATCGACAATTTTATTAAATATCCCTGTTGCAATTTTGTGTTATCGCCTTTTAGGAAAAAATTTTTTTGTAAGCTCCATTCGCTGCATGATTTTGTCTTCTGTTTTGATTGACTATGTGGCACCTTTGTTTCCTGTTTTTCATGGGGACCGACTATTGGCAGCACTTTGTACCGGGGTTCTCGGCGGAATCGGATATGCATTGATTTATATTAAAAACTCGTCAACCGGAGGATCAGATTTTATTATTATGTCCGTTAAGGCGATAAAGCCTCATCTTTCTCTGGGGATGATTGCATTTTGGTCTGATGTCGGAATCATTCTTGTAGGAGGGATCTTATTTCGTGATGTAGAGGGAATGATTTACGGAATGATTGTAAATTATATTTTTGCCGTGGCAGTGGATAAATTTATGTATGGAATAAATGCGGGGAAAGTAGCATTGATTGTAACAGAGCATGGCAAACGAATATGTCAGACCATTGATGCGTGTTGTCAACGCGGCACTACGATTCTTCGTGCAAATGGCGGATACTGCGGGGAGGAAAAGCAGGTGGTGATGTGCGCTTGCAGCAATAAAGAAATGTTTTTAGTCCAACGTACCGTGAAGAAAGAGGATCCGCAAGCCTTTCTGGTTGTGTTAGAATCCAATGAAGTACATGGAGAAGGATTCCGTATGGTGAGGATCGGAGAAAAGCAGGATTTATAAGCTTCCTTTTGCCAGGGAGACAGCAAAGACGTGAAAGCACTAAAAAGGCTTTCCCGCTTTGCGTGCAGCCGCTTGTAAACAGACCAAATTGTCCTCCAAAATAACATCTGTTTCCCGTTTTAAAAAAGAAAGATTTTTTAACACCTGCTCTCTGCTCCAATTCCACCATTGAATTCTTTGCAGCATTTGCCGTGTCACTTCATCAAAGCGCCAGCGAATATGCTTTGACGGCACGCCGCCAACGATTTCGTATGGCGCTACATCGGAGGTAACAACCGCACCGGCGCCGATTACAGCCCCATCTCCGACGGTAACACCGGAAAGAATGATCACATTTAAGCTGATCAATACATCATTTCCGATCAAAACCTTCGGGCGCGAACCATCGGAAACACCGTTTCGGACTACCGGATGCGTTGTAAACAAATGATTGTCATGTTCGTAAGGATTCACATAGACCCCAGAGGAAATGGAACAATATTTTCCAACCACACAATTTTCCAATGAAGAATTTTGATTTACATAAGAAAAATCTCCAATGGATACGTCCTTGTCGATATAAGAGCCTTTTCC
>CAMULB010000190.1 GCA_947089585.1 uncultured Lachnospiraceae bacterium
ATGCTTTAGAGTATATTTCCCTTGTCGCATCTTATTTTACAATGAACCAATTTTTTCAAATTTTTGTCATCCGCCAGCAATCCCGTTTCTTGCCCGAACCGTTCCGTCTGTTCTCCCCTGCACCATACCCTTACTGCATAACCCTGCGCCTCACCAATCCCAATATGGCTCCCTCCACCATCCTTACCAGTTCTCCCAAGCGCGTCCAAATGTCTCCTTTTGCTGCTCCCATTCCTGATTGAGCCAAGACACCGCCATCTCAATCCCCTCTTCGCCAAAGATAAATTCCCGGCTTTTCTTTTCCTCCGAAGTGGCTGCAAAGCTGTAGGGACCGGGCCAGAACGTCACCAGAAGACAATCCACCGGCTTCTCCTCGGCCGCCGACTGCTCCTCCTGGTTCTCACAAGCCTCCCTCTTTTTCTTCTCCAAGCGATAACGCATGCCCTGATAGCTCCCGGTAAAAACTGATTTATGCAAAAATGGAATCGACAACACATCGGTTCTCTGAATCATGTCACATTCCCTCCCCCCCCAACCATATGTTCTTTTTGGCCTCGCCAGAACATCCTTCGACTCCAACAAAACTCCTCAAAATCCAACAAAGCATTCTCCCGATCTGCCAGTCCGCTGACGGCCCACTGTAAGGTCACAGCTCTTCCAGCATGATACGGTATCCGTTTTTTCCCTGCCCCTTGATCTTATAGAGCGCTTTGTCCGCCCGCTCCAAAAGTCCCTCTAAGCGTTCTCCTTCATAGGGGCGAAAACAGGCATAGCCCTGTGATAAGGTGAGCATTCCGGCAACGGTGGAATTACTGTTTTCAATCCGCGCCTCCTCCAGCTTTCGTTTGATTCGTTCTGCAATCCGCTGTGCGGCCTCATATTCCCCTTCCGGAATCAAAATTACAAACTCGTCGCCGCCAAAGCGGTACACGCTTCCAGAATCGCTCACCGCATGCTTTAAAATCTTGGCGATGCGGCGCAGATATTCATCTCCGGCATTATGTCCGTATGTATCATTCACTTGCTTAAAGCAGTCCACATCCAAAATTCCGATCCCGATCCGCCGGTTGCTCCCTGCGGATTCCTTCACCAAAATCCGGCTTTCCTGCTCTAAGCCATAGCGATTGCCCACACCGGTCAGACTGTCGGTTACGGCCTGACGCTCGGCAAGCCTGCAGGCTTCCTCCTTCTCCTTTAACGCAATGCGCATATCCAGCGCTTGTACGCGTTCCTTGTATTCTACCTCCTTCTGCTGCCGGCAAAGCCTGGAATAACGGACACAGAGATTTTTGTATTCCTTTTCCCTGCCTACCTCGTCATAATATTCCATCCACAGTTCTGCCGAAATCAAGTGATAATAAACGGTATCCTGCCGGTTTGCCGTCTCTTCCACCAAAAGCAGCAGCTCCTTTAACGCCTCATACTCTCCGGTTTTCTTCAGCAGCGCCGCCAGCTGCTGCACATTCTGCACATAATCATGTACTATACTCAAATTTTTACCCAGTGAAAGCAGCTCCTGCAAATGCTGCTTCACAAATTCATAATCACCGTTATCCCAAGAGATACTGCATTTTACAACCAAAAATGCCAGTGCAAAATCCTTCAGCTCCGCTTGCTCCATCGCGCATTCCGCTTCTTTCAGGTGCCAGAATGCTTCCTTGGGCTCTCCCAGCTTCTGATAAGAAATTGCCAGATTCAACCGATAGACAAACAAATTGTCCCAGCGGCTGTTCTCGCGGAATAGCGTCTCTGTCTGACACGCCTCCAACGCTTTTTTAAAATAAACGATCGCTTTTTGATGCTGCTCCAGCTCCTGATAACGGGAACCGATGTTGTTGTAAAACAAGGATATAATATCATAAAAATTTTTTTCCTTGGCACATTGGAGCCCTTCCAGATAATAATCCACTGCAATGGACTCGTCGCCCATATTGGCATAAATCACACCCAAATAATTCAGACATTTTACATATTGATAATCATCGCCACAAATTTTAAACAGACGAACGGCATCCTGCACCAGATGAGCCGCCTCCTGCAAATTCTTTTTCTCATAGACCGTTTTTGCCTTTTGTTGATATTGTTCTGCCAGCTTCCACAGCTCCTCAGTCTTATACTCCATGGCTGATTCTCCTTCTATCCGATCTCTTTTTTGATACTGCTAAGCTTGCTCCGAATTCTCTGCAGGGCATTATCAATCGCTTTTGGCTTTTTCTTCATCACCTGGGCAATCTGATGATAGTTCAGTCCCTGCAAATAATAGGACATCACTTCACGTTCCATCTTACTCAGAACATGGTTCATCTGCGCTTCCACTGCAGCCACATTTTCCTGATCAATCAACAGCTGCTCAGGATTGGCTGATTCCATCGTTGAGAGCATCTCCAGCAAGGAGCCTTGCTCTCCTTCCCCGGCATTGAGGGAAATATAGGAATTCAGCGGCTGGTGCTTCTTTCGCTGCGAAGCCTCCACCGCACGGTAAATCTGTCTGGTTACGCATAAATCTGCAAAATGGTAAAACGACGCTTCCTTCTCCTGTCTAAAATCGCGGATTGCCTTAAACAGGCCAATCATACCTTCTTGTATTAAATCCTCTGGTTCCCCTCCCATCAGAAACATGACATTGGCCCGCCTCCGCACCAAATATTTATATTTTTCTAATATGAAATCCATGATTTCACTCCTGCCGTCCCGCAGGCTTTGAATCAATTCTTCGTCCGTCATCTCCTCGTAGGGCTTCACAAAACTATCCTCCGGTTTCTAGTGGCAAGAACCATTCACGGCCTGACCGGCCTGCTTCCTACACGCGCCGGGCCTTAGGCTCGCGACTGACGCAGCGCTTCATACATCGGCGTCTTTTAGCGTGAATCAAGCCTGTCGCTGACGCAGCGCCTCATACATCGGCGTCTTGTATAGCATGAATCAAGCCTGCCGCTGACGCAGCGCCTCGTAGGCCAGCACCCCCGCCGCAACCGAAGCATTGAGAGAGCCAATCTCTCCTTTCATCGGAATCGCGGCTGTCAAATCGCAGTGCTCTTTCACCAGACGGCTGACGCCTTCTCCTTCACTGCCGATGACCAGTCCCAACGGCCCCCTCAAATCGACCTCATACATCGCTGTTCCGTCCATATCGGCGCACACAAACCAGAAGCCTTTCTCTTTTAAGGATTCCATCAGAGCAGAGAGGTTTGTCACCTTAGCCACCGGCGTATAATTGACGGCACCTGCCGAAGCCCTGGCCACTGCCGCCGTCAGCCCTGCCGCCCGCCGTTTGGGAATGACCACCCCATGTGCGCCGACCGCATTGGCCGTCCTTAAAATCGCCCCCAAATTATGCGGATCTTCAATGTTATCAAGCAAAAATAAAAACGGCGCTTCCCCCTTTTTTTCGGCCGCCGCAAGCAGCTCCTCCACCTGCGCATAGGCATAGGCCGCCGCATAGGCAATGGCCCCCTGATGTTTTCCGGTCTCGGAAAGCTGATCCAACCGCTCTCTTGAAACAAAATTGACAATCGTATCATGCTTTTTTGCTTCTCTTAGAATGGAACGAATCGGGCCATCCCCGCAGCCGTCGAGCAAAAACAGCTTGTCGATGGTCTTGCCTGAGCGAAACGCCTCCAAAACCGCATTTCTTCCTTCTATGGTCTGCTCTTCGTATCTCATGGTTTCTCCTTTAATTATGCTGTATGCTATCCTTCGCTTCCGCTTGCTGCCCGATCTGTGGCTCGTTTTCTGCCACTTCTGGCTGCTGCACAATCTGTGGCTCGTTTTCTGCCACTTGCGCCTGCTGCACGATCTGTGGCTCGTTTCCCGATGCTTTTGGCTGTTTCTTGCCCTTAGGCTCGTGTTCTGCCGCAGGCTGTTTTTTTGCCATTGGCCAATCTGGCGTCTCCTTTAATCGTGCAAGTCCCAGCTTCACCAGCTCCAGAATGCGAAAAAAATCATCCTTGAGATAGAGGTATCCCATCAGCGCTTCAAATCCGGTCGCCCGCCGATATTCAGACATGGTGGCATGCTTGGCCATCGTCGGTGATTTGGCGTTACGCCCCCGACGATAGACGGCCTCTTCCTCCTCGCTTAGCTCCGACCGCAGCAGCTCGATCAGCTTTGCCTGCGTCTCTGCCTTGACCAGCCGACTGGTCTGCCGATGCAGCCGGTTGGCGCTGGCATTGCCCTCGCCCATCACCAGGGAACGAATGATCAGATCATAGATTCCGTCCCCGATATACGCTAAAGCCAGCGGAGAATACGTGCGCAAATCCTTTGGCGCTATTCCAAACTGGTTTAAAATCGCCGCATTTATGCCCTTTTCCATTTTACCCCTTCTCTGGTGTCCTCCAACAGAATTCCCATCTTCTGCAGGGTATCACGAATCTCATCCGCTCTGGCAAAATTCTTCTGCTTGCGGGCTGCCTGACGCTCTTCAATCAACGCCTCAATCTCCTCATCCAACGACTGTGCCTGACGCTGCAGCTCAATGCCCAGAATGTCGCACAGTGTCTGCAGCCGCGCGTAGCTGCACTCAACAAAGTCCCGGCTGCTGCTCTCCCCGGCATGGGTATTGAAAAAGCGTACCAGCTCAAAGACGGCCGAAACTGCATCCGCCGTATTAAAGTCATCCTCCATCGCCGACTCAAATTTTTCGACAAACGCATGGCTTTGTGCAAACAGCTCAGTCTCTTCTGCCGTCATCGCTTCTTCCCTGGTCTGGGCTTTCAGATCTGCAAGATGATCCGCCGCCGTGCGAATCCGCTCTAAACCGTTTGACGCCGCCTCCATCAGCTCGCGGCTGAAATTGAGCGGGCTGCGGTAATGCGCGCTCAGCATGAAAAAGCGCAGCACCTGCAGGTCATACTCCTCGCCGATCTCCCGCACCGTAAAAAAATTGCCGAGCGATTTTGACATTTTTTTGTGATCTATATTCAAAAATCCGTTGTGCATCCAATAGTTTGCAAAGGGCTTTTCGTGCGCCGCCTCGCTCTGGGCAATCTCATTCTCATGGTGCGGGAAGATCAAATCTTCGCCTCCGGCGTGGATGTCGATCGTATCGCCAAGGTATTTCTGCGCCATCACAGAGCATTCGATGTGCCAGCCAGGTCTTCCTTCACACCAGGGAGATTCCCAGTAAGGCTCGCCCTCCTTCTTCGGCTTCCAGAGCACAAAGTCAAAGCTGTCCTCCTTCTGCTCGCCGGTCACTTGAATCTCCCGATGGCCGGCCTGCAGTTCCTCCAGATTCTTGTGGGACAGCTTCCCATAAGGCAAAAATTTCTTCGTGCGGAAATAGACGGTGCCGTCCTCGGCCCGATATGCATAGCCCCGATCCATCAGTGTCTGAATCATCTTTAGCATCCCGTCAATCTCCTGCGTAGCCAGCGGATGCACCGTGGCCTCTTTGACGTTCAAATCCGCCATGTCTTTCTTGCATTCCGCAATATAGCGTGTGGAAATCTCCGCCGCCGAAACGCCCTCCTCGACCGCTTTTTTGATGATTTTATCATCCACATCTGTAAAATTGGAAACATATGCTACTTCAAAGCCTTTATACTCCAAATAACGGCGCACGGTATCAAAGACCAGCATCGGCCGGGCGTTGCCGATATGAATCAGGTTGTAGACCGTAGGGCCGCAGACATACATCTTGACCTTACCCTCCTCCAGAGGGACAAATTCCTCCTTTTGTCGCGACAGTGTATTATAAATCTTCATCTTGCTCCTCCTTGCACAGCTCTTTTATCTTTTTTTCCAAATCAATCACGCGATTGCAAAGCGCGGAATTCTCCTTCTGCAGCAGAATGATATCCTCCATCACCGGATCGGGCAAATCGACCTGACACATGTCGATGCGCGGCACCTTGACATTATTGCGCTTGACAATCCGTCCGGGCACGCCCACCACGGTACAGTTGGGCGGCACCTCCTCTAACACCACGGAGCCGGCGCCGATCTTGGAATTCTCCCCGATTTTAAAGGAGCCGATGACCTTGGCCCCGGCGCTGACCATCACGTTGTCGCAGATGGT
>CAMULB010000191.1 GCA_947089585.1 uncultured Lachnospiraceae bacterium
CTCTGTACCACGAGGTTGAGAAGGAGATTCGGATTTCGCGGGAAAATGAAGTGCGGATTTTGGGAAGCATTATTGTGGTGTAGTTCAGCTGCAGTAAGCATATCATGGATTTGATACAGCGTGTCTCGTTGGAGCCGGTGTTTCAAGGAGAGCTTTGACCGTGTCAGGGGGTCTTTGGTGTGTTTGTACATCAAAGATTCCCTTTTTGTCTTTGAATTAAAATCAGAATTCGGGTGCGATTGACTTTGACTTTGGTGCTTGCTAAAATAGAGAAAAAATGGTTTGAAAGCTGGTGGCTGTCATGAATAATGTAGAACTTATGTGGGATTTTCCAGTCAGAGAGGGCGTTTCATTTCCGAATGCGAATCGGGTACATCCATTGATGCAGGTCAGGGTCGAAAAGCTGATCTGCGCTTTGTCTCAGGATGAAAATATTCGCCGGCTCGTTCTGTTCGGAAGTGCGCTGCAGTTTCGCTGTAATAGCGGCAGCGATCTGGATCTCTATATTGAGAAGCGGGAGCGCGAGAAAAAGCTGGAGTATCTTCCGGATTTGGATTGTGAGATTGACATCGTTGTAAATTTATCCCAGGATTCTAAGCTGTATCGGGAGATAGAGCGAACTGGCTTACTGTTGTTTGAAAGATAGGTGATAAGAATTATGTGTGATATTCGTTTGTTTCGGAGCGCATGGATGGACTTTAAGACAGCGCAGATGATATGGGAACACCCATGGAATGATGAGCTGATTTTGAATCATGCGGCGTATCATTTACAGCAGACAGTAGAGAAGGTACTCAAGGGAGCTTTGGAATGCGCGGGGGTTACGGTTCCCAATATCCATAAAATCACAAAGTTGGTTGCAATGATCTCAAACCATGGTGCGAATCTCGTAATTACAGAATGGCTGGACGACCACTCGGAAATGTTGAGTGAATGGGAGGCGGAGACACGTTATAATATGGATTTTCTTGTGGAACGCCGGAAGCTTGAACGGGCGATGCAGGAGATTCGGGAATTTCTCTGTCAAAATGGGATACAGGAGGAACTGCGTTTGGAACTTAGGGATCAATCCCGAAGGGAGAAATTGCTTATGTGTCTGCCCAGGGAGCAGCAGAGAAGCAGTAGTGATTTTGAGTTAAACTGCTATTACCTGATGTTTCAAAAGAAGCTATAAGATGAAATGATCGTAAGGGGTCAAAGCGCAGGAATTGTTCTATCCCTTGCTGAAAATACCATCCGTGCGCACAGTACCTTACATTTTCCTTACCAAACATTAACAAAAAAATGAGGTTTCCCAATTTCGACATTTATGTTATAATTTAGAGCGTGTCGCAATTGAGAAGATACTTGATTGACAAAATAAGTAGGAGTACGAGATTGGAAGCCGATATCGCAAGTACAAGAAGAACCAGGCGCAATGGGACGGGTACTGTGGACGGTTCCGTATGGAAGCTTCCAGTCAACCTGTATGACGCAGCAGGTGCGTCAAGAGGAGGAAGAGATGAAGAAGCGTTTATTAGCAGCAGTTTTAACAATTTGTATGATGACTGCTTCCGTTGGGATGGACGTTTCGGCTAATCACGGCGTGCAGGACAGCGGTGAAGCGCACGAGCAGCAGGAGCAGCCGGAACCGGATGAACAGAACCAGCAGCAATACGTGACATTGGGAGAAGAGGAAAACGCGCAATCGGAAGAGGCTGCGTCCCCCCAGGCAGAGGAGGATGAAATCGTCCCGCAGCCGGCAGAAGCGGAAGCCATGCCCCAAGCGCCGCAGGAAGGCGTCCAACAGCCATCAGAAAGCGTGTCGCAGCCGAAGGAGTCCGAGAGCACCCAACAGCCATCAGAAGACGCGCAGCCAGAGGAAGCCGGGAGCGTGCAGCAGCCATCAGAAGGCGTGCAGCAGCCAAAGGATGTCGAGGCTGCCCCGCAGCCGGCAGAACCGGAAGTGGCTGCGCCAGCGGACAAAAGCAGAATCGCGCCCCGCGCGGCAGAATCGCGTACCGTTCCCCAGGCAGAGGCGCCGCAGCCAGAGGCCGGAACGACAAATTTTATTTTTGTTGAGAAAGAGAATGTTTCGCTCTCCCAGCAGCAGAATATTTTGATCAGTGTTGGTTCAGATGGTGGGAACGTGACAGAGGCACAGCTTGTCTATCACAAGCAAGGCTCTGCTCAGGAGCTGACGGCCAGCCAGACCCGCATCGCGGAGGATACGGTTCTTTTTTCCCTGCCTTATACCAGTGCGTCGCAGGCAGGGGTCTATCAACTGGATCGCATGTGCTACACCACAGAGCAAGGGCGTCGGTTTGAAGCGGATCTGACCAAGGAGCGCACGGTGACATACGGCGTAGAGACGCAGGTGCAGGCCAAGCCGGATGCCCGTCTGGTGGATGAAGACATCAACATGAATGTGGTGACGTTTGATGAAAATGGAAAGCAGGAAACGGAGGTTTCGATTGAGGACGCTTTAAATTATGCCGGAGCCGGGGAGGCTTCTGGCGTGGGCGCAATGGGAAGCGCCGGGACCTTTGGCGCGGCCCGCAGCATGGGCGCGGCTAAAAATATGGTCTTTGTACTCGATCCGGGACACGGCGGAAGCGATCCGGGTGCGACGCGGACGCACAACGGAGTGACCTATTATGAGCGTGATATTGTATTGAAAATTACCAATTATTGTAAAGCGGAGCTGGAGAAATATGCCGGTGTCAAGGTCTATATGACACGTACCGACAATACCAGCCCGTTGATGGATCGCTGGCAGCGGACACAGTTCGCCCTGCAAAAAGGGGCCAATGTCATTATCAGCTTCCATATCAATTCAACTGGAGATCAGGAAACGACTGCCAGCGGCTCCCTGGTCTATGTTCCCAATGCGGATACGCCCAGCGCAGCTGTCTCGCAGGAGCTGGCCCGCAAGATTTTAGAGAAGTTGCAGACGCTAGGCCTGCAGAACCGGGGCCTGCTGATCAATGAAAGCCTGGGAATGATCAAATATCCCAAGGACAGCGGCGTACCGGGGATTTTGATTGAGCATGCATTTGTCAACAACGCGGGCGATGTGGCGAATTACTTAAGCTCGGATGCGAAGCTGAAAAAGCTGGGTGTCGCCGACGCCACCGGTATAGCCGCTTACTATAAGCTGAAGAAGAAAAACACCAAGTATGAGGACTATGAGGCCGGTTCCGGGACGCTGAAGGTAAAGGCGAATAAGGAGCAGACCAAGTACACGATGAGCTTATCCGGTGTCGAGAAGGCTTATAGCGTGCGCTTTGCGGTCTGGAGCGACGCCAGCAACCAGGCAGATCTCAAGTGGTACGATGCAACCTTGAATTCCAGCGGTGTCTGGACGACCAGCTTTAAAGTCAGCTCCTTTAAAAAGAAGGGCAATTACAACATTCATGCCTACATTTTGGATGCATACGGCGACAGTGTCTTTGCACAGTCTACCGCTGTCTCCGTCAAGGGAACCTCTGTAAAAAAGGTTACGATCGACAAGGTCAATCCGGCAAAAGGAACCTTCCGCATTCGGGCCACAGGCGTATCCTCAGGTTCCCCGATTTCCAAGGTGACAGTCAAGGTATGGAGCCAGAAAAATAAAAAGGACGCCTATACCTACACAGCCAAGAAGCAGAAGGACGGCTCCTATCTGATCACAGCCAACATCAAGCGGCACAAGTATAATTATGGAACCTATCAGGTCTACGTCTATGCAACTGACAAAAACGGCATCACCAAGACGGTAAAAAAGAGTGTCAAGCTGAAAAAAAATTGGGAGCTGACGGCCAAAGCCAACAAGAGCCAGACGAAATATACGATTACAGCCAATGCGCTTCCCGGTTATAAGTCTGTGAAAATGGCGGTCTGGAGCGATAAAAACGGTCAGGACGATCTCAAGTGGTATGAGGCGAAGAAGAACGATGACGGAAAATGGAGCGTCAGCGTCAAGATCTCCAAGCACAAAAGCGCGGGTACATACCATATTCATATGTATGGAAAGGATCCAAACAAGAAGCAGAAAATTCTTGGCACATCGACCTTTCGGGTGACGGCTCCTGCGATCAAGGAGCTGACTGTGAAAAAAGTCAATCCAGATGCGGGCACGTTTTACTTCTATATCAAAGGTGTGTCAGCCAAGGCCGGTGTGGATACGGTTACGGTGAAGGTTTATCCCAAGAATAACAGCAAGCTGGCCTACACTTATACGGCAAAGGAGACGGACGAAGGGATCTATCGCATAAAAGTCAACATCAAGAAGCATAATAATTATGAAGGAACGTATCGGTTGAAAACGTATGTGAAGGATCAACGGGGAATCGTTAAGACCAAGACCTATACGTATACGTTTCCCAGCGAAGAAGACCCGTCCGACGAATAGGGAGCAAAGAATATGAAGTATCTCAATCCGATCAATCTCCACAAATTAAAAAGCAGCAGCAAGCGTTATCCGCCGCGGGAGCTTTTGCTCAAGGTCATGGAACGGCTTCGCGCTCCATACCGCGATTATCCTGCGGTGTGCGGGCGTTATCTTCCAAATGAGGAGACGCTGAATGGGCAGCGTAGGAAGCAATGGCATCAGACGCCGCTGATCAGCATCGTGGTTCCGACTTATGAGACAAAGGAGATTTTTTTAAAAGAGATGATCAATTCCGTCCAGGCTCAGACGTATGAGCACTGGGAACTGTGCATTGCCGACGGAAGCAGCAGTGATGTGGTGCAGAAGCTTCTGCAGAACGATTATGCACAGGAAACAAGAATCAAATATCAGAGGCTTCGTCAAAACGGGGGCATTGCAAAAAATACAAACCAGGGCTTTGAAATGGCAGAAGGGGCATATATTGCCCTTCTGGACCATGACGACGTCCTGGTTCCTTCTGCATTATATGAGATGATGAAAAAAATCGAAGAGACGGGCGCCGATCTGCTCTACTCAGATGAAGATCATATGGAAGCGCTGCAGAACGGTTTTTTTAATCCTCATTTCAAGCTGGGCTTTAACCGGGAGCTGCTGCTGGGCATGAACTACGTCTGTCACTTTCTGCTGGTATCCGCCGATCTGATCAAGCAAGCCGGCGGCATGGACGAAGCTTATAACGGTGCGCAGGATTATGAGCTGATCCTGCGTCTAAGCCGCTATGCAAAGAGAATTGAGCACGTCTCCAAGGTGCTCTATCACTGGCGGCTGCATGCGGCTTCGACGGCCGGCGCCGCGGACAGCAAGCCCTATGCCTACGAAGCTGGCCGGCGCGCGGTAGAAGCCTATATCCGCAGTGAAGGCTGGGAAGCAGAAGTGACGATGGACCATGATTTAGGAAGTCATCACATTCGCTATCGGGTGCCGCAGGGGCTGACGCTGACGGTATATGCCTGGGGGGCACCCTCCCGCAGCTGGGAGAAATTAAAACAGCAGCTGATACACGAGCTGACGCAAGAAGGCATCCAACCAATCTCCTGGTATGAGGAAGGCGGTCTGGCTTTCCAGGAAGCGCATGAAGGCGGTAGGTCTGCGCTTCCCGGCGTGGTGCTTCTCATTTCCCGAAGTGCAAAAGCCGTTCGTCCCGGAAGTGTCAGTCGTCTGATCGGCAGCGTAAGCCGCCCTGGAGTTGCCATGGTCGGAGCCAAGACACTGTCAAAAGGAAAAGTGCTCCAATGCGGCTACTGGAAACGTGAATCCGGTTTTCAGCCGCGTTATCAGGGACTTTTCGCCGGATTCAAAGGATACTACAATCGAGCCAGTCTCGCAGCCGAGACCGACGCCGTCACCAATGCGCTGGCAGCGGCAGACCTACGGGAGCTGGAATCACTTCACAGCCAGGAGCTGAAAGCATGCTTCAAGAACTGCCGGTTTCATGAGCTGCTGCAGTGGCAGGAGCTTTGCTTCCACAGTAAAGCGGCCGGAGCCAGAATTATCACAGACCCTTTCGCACAACTTGTATTGTGACAAATACAAGAGTTGCCATTTTCT
>CAMULB010000192.1 GCA_947089585.1 uncultured Lachnospiraceae bacterium
GCTCTGCGGGGGCGTTGCGCTTTTTGTCACGTTGATTTTTTGCAGCCGGATCTCGGCCGGAATCGGAAGCGCCTTAGTTCTGGTCTTTGCACTGTGGCTGGAGACAGCCTGCCGCAGCAGAATGATTTTGGAGCTGCAGAGAATCCGTCACCATTTAGTTCCTCTGGTCAATCAATATTATCGAACCTATTATGACGAAGGGAAGGCAGTGCCGGATGAGGGCAGCGGAATTTTTCTGCTGTTTTGCGCTCTTATTTTGGGCGTGGCCTTTGGTATCCCCATTGCAGTAAAAAGGTGGCGCGTGCTTTTGGCAGTGCCGCTGTTTTTTGCCTTTGTCTGCGGCCCTCTGGTCGGCTTTGCGCCGGGACTGGGGGCGATGGCCGCGCTGGTCGGCGGTCTGGGAATACAGCTTGTAATCTGGAAGGATGAAAAAAGCGCCGGTGAAAAGCGTGCGCGTGTGCTTTGTGCGCTGCTTTTGCTGTTTGCTTCACTGATCTCGGCGCTGGCGGCCGGGCCTCTGACGGAGCGTTTCATGGTCTATCACCAGCCCTTGAAGCAGTATCAGCTGTCGGTTGAAGACCGTGTGCTGCAGTCTCTGGACAAAAGCAGGGCCTGGGACAGCTTTTTATGGCGTCTGGGCTATTATCAGCAGGCTTCTGTCCTGACAAACCAGCCGCCGGATCTGAGCGATGCAGTGATCCTTGAATTTATAACACAAAAGCTGCCGACTGCGCCGGTCTATCTGAAAAATTTTAACGGCTCCATTTACGATCGGGGGAGCTGGAGCGATCCGCTGAAGGAGACGTTTTCCTCCTTTGCGCGCGAACAGGGGCGCGAAGCAGAGGATTATGGGGCAGAGGTGCTCAGCCAGTGGTATCGCACCATGCAGGCGAGTGGTGAAGAGCCGCAGCAATTTGCGATCCATGTATTCCGACATACCGGTTCATTCAGTCCTGTGCCCTATTGCAGCGCGCTGCCGGACGGCGCTGCGGTCATCGGCGACAGCGGAATTCGTATGGAGAACGATAACTATTGGGGCCAGGGATATTTTGTTTCTGCCGGCCAGGGAGCGTATTATCGGCAGATACTGGAACAAAAGCTGCGCGGCGGGGAAGGAGATACTTTGGCCGGTGTCAGTGGAGAAGCGGTCAAAAGCAAAGCTGCGGCAGCCAGCGAGGATACGAAAGCCGATGCAGATGGAGATTTGGCGGCTGGCAGCGTAGCGGATGCCTCTGCGCCTGACCCGGTGCTTGGCCTTGAGCAGGCATACAGTAATTACGTTGAAGATACCTATATTCTGCTGCCAAAAGGCCAGCTTTCGCATCTGCGTGAGCAGCCGGTGGAATCATTAAAAAGCCTGGAAGGCTGCAGCTATAGTATGAATTTGCTTCCTGCTGAAGCCGGCTGGGATTTGACCGAATATTTTGTTTTGCGTCAACAGAAAGGCTACTGTATGCATTTTGCTTCGGCCTACACGCTTATAAACCGCATCGGCCGAATCCCGGCCCGCTACGCGGGCGGCTATCTTGTTTTTCCACAGGATTTTGTGCCAAACCAAGACGGAACCTATACGGCGCGCGTAACTGGAAAGCGGGCCCATGCCTGGATGGAATATTACGACCCGCAGAAAGGCTGGTATCCCGTAGAGGTAACGCCTGCCACTGGCGATGTGCTGCGGGCGATTCAGGATGTGCAGGCACGCATGGCCAGCCCCAGAGTAAAGCCCCATCCCGTCGTCCCCCAGGCCGAAACAGGGACACCTGCGGGACAAAAGCAGGATGAATCAACGGAAACGCCAACATCGCAAATGAAGGAGCAGGACAAAAAAGAGCAAAAGAACATCCAATCCGAACAGGAGGTCAGACAGGGACAGGAGCAGGCGTCGCCCGCCGCTTCGCCGCAGGATGGGGCCGCGTCTTCGGCAAGGCTCGCTGCACTGTGGCCGATTGTTTTGCCCTTGCTGCTGCTGGCCTTGCTCTGGTTCCTGAACGCGCTGCGCCTTTTTTTGCTGTGCCGTCGCAGGCAGCAGCAGTTTCACCATGCAGACGACCGGCAAAAGGCAGCAGCCGTCATCGACGAGGTATTCCGGCTCTTAAGCCTGCTTGGCCTGCCCTATGAACCCGAAACCGACGACCTCACATATGCCCGAACGGTCAACGAGCAGCTTGCGTGCTTTGCGCAAGCAGAGTTCGTTCCATGGATGGAGGCTGCCAGACAGGCCCGCTATGGCGGCACGGCTATGCAGCCGGAACAAATGCAGTGCCTGTTTGAGGTCTATGACATCCTCTTTCAGTATACGAAAACAGAACTCAAATGGCATCAAAGGCTTTGGCAGATTTATGGGACGGGAGCTTTAGCGCGCAATTGAGCTTTGGCCTCAAACGGCGGCCTTTCGTCCTGCGCGAAGCGCAGAGGGGGTCTGTAAGGAAAATCTGCGCACCACCCAGAAAAGTATTGACGTACCAACAAGAATTCGCTACACTAATCTATGGTATATTTGACAAATTCATAACAATCCCGTCTTTTTGCGGGACTGGTAGAACACATATGGAGGATGAAAATGGAAAAAATTAAAATGACAACCCCGTTGGTCGAGATGGACGGAGACGAGATGACGCGCATTCTCTGGAAAATGATCAAGGATGAGCTGCTGCATCCGTTTCTTGATTTGAAGACGGAATATTACGATTTGGGCTTGGAATACCGCAATCAGACAGACGATCAGGTAACGTTTGATTCCGCTTATGCGACCAAGAAATATGGTGTGGCTGTAAAATGTGCGACTATTACGCCCAATGCGGCGCGGATGGATGAATATAAGCTCAAGGAGATGTGGAAAAGCCCCAACGGCACCATCCGGGCGATTCTCGACGGCACGGTATTTCGCGCGCCGATACAGGTCAAGGGCATCGAACCCTGCGTGAAGAACTGGCAGAAGCCGATTACGATTGCCCGTCATGCCTACGGCGACGTCTACAAGGCGTCAGAGATGAAGATTCCCGGTCCCGGCACCTGCGAGCTGGTCTTTACGGGGGCGGACGGAAGCGAGCTGCGGGAGCTGATTCATACCTTTGACGGCCCCGGCATTGTACAGGGACAGCACAATCTCTGCGGCTCAATTGAGAGCTTTGCCAGAAGCTGCTTCAATTATGCGCTCGATACAAAGCAAGACCTGTGGTTTGCCACCAAGGACACGATTTCCAAAAAATACGACCACACCTTCAAGGATCTCTTCCAGGATATTTTTGATCAGGAATATGCCGACCAATTTGCAGAGGCCGGACTGGAATACTTCTATACGCTGATTGACGACGCGGTGGCCCGCGTGATGAAGGCGGAAGGCGGATTTATCTGGGCCTGCAAGAACTACGACGGCGATGTGATGAGCGATATGATTTCCAGCGCCTGCGGTTCGCTGGCGATGATGACCTCCGTACTGGTGTCGCCGGAAGGATATTATGAGTACGAGGCGGCGCACGGAACCGTACAGCGTCATTATTATAAGCATCTGAAGGGCGAGGAGACGTCCACCAATTCGGTGGCGACCATTTTTGCCTGGACCGGCGCATTGAGAAAGCGCGGCGAGCTGGATCAAAACCAGGCGCTGTGTGAATTTGCAGACAAGCTGGAGGCAGCATGTGTTGCGACGATTGAAGCCGGGCGCATGACCAAGGATTTGGCGCTGATTACCACCTTGCAGAATCCGGTCGTGTTGAACAGCGAGGATTTTATCAAGGCAGTCCGGAAGACGTTGGAAGGAATGCTTTCATAAAAAATTCCGGCCAAGCAGGAGGAAGTTATGGTACTAGCATGCCAAAATATCAGTAAGGCTTTTGGCACAGAAGAGATTTTGAAGGATGTGTCTTTCCATGTGGAGGCCAACGAAAAAGCGGCAATTGTAGGAATCAACGGGGCGGGCAAGACGACGCTGCTCAAAATTATCATGCATAAGCTGGCGCCGGATGGCGGCGAGGTCGTGCTGGCGAAGGGGGCGAGCATCGGTTACTTGCCGCAGAATCCGGACATCACCGGAAATCATACGATTTATGAGGAGGTTCTCTCGGCCAAGGAATATGTGATTTCGCTGGAGCGGCAGCTGCGTGAGATGGAAGCGCAGATGCATGCGGTCTGCGAATCAGAGCTGGAAGCGTTTATGGAGTCCTACAACCGGCTGCATCACGAATTTGAACAGCTGGACGGCTATACCTACAAAAGCGAGATTTCCGGCGTCCTAAAGGGGCTGGGCTTTGCGGAGGAGGAGTTCGGCAAGCGGATGCAGGAGCTGTCCGGCGGACAGCGAACCAGAGTCTGCCTGGGCAAGCTTTTGGTGACAAAGCCGGATGTGATTCTTTTGGACGAGCCGACGAACCATCTGGATATCGGCGCGATCGGCTGGCTGGAAAATTATCTCGCCAATTATCGGGGTGCGGTCGTGATTGTGGCCCATGACCGCTATTTTCTTGATAAGGTGGTGGGAAAGGTGGTCGAGCTGGACCGTACCAAGGCCAGCGTCTATGAGGGAAACTATACGGCCTATGCCAAGAAGCGGGCGCAGGTGCGTCAGGCGCTGCTCAAGCAGTATTACAATCAGCAGCGGGAGATCAAGCATCAGGAGGAGGTCATCGCCAAGCTGCGCTCATTCAACCGTGAGAAGTCGATTAAGCGGGCAGAGTCGCGTGAAAAGATGCTTGACAAGATTGAGCGGCTGGAGAAGCCGACCGAGGAAAATACCGATATCAAGCTGCATTTAGAGCCGCAGATTTTAAGCGGAAACGATGTATTAAAGGTCGAACAATTGGCCAAAGCATACGACGGCCGGCCGCTGTTTTCCCAGCTCTCCTTTGAAGTGAAGCGGGGTGAGCGGGTAGCATTAATCGGCGATAACGGTACCGGAAAAACAACGATCTTAAAGATCATCAACGAGATGGTTTCGGCAGATGCGGGCGCCGTCACGCTGGGGACGAACGTACACGTCGGATATTACGACCAGGAGCATCAGGTACTGCATAGGGAAAAGACCTTGATTGAGGAAATCGGGGATGCATACCCGGATCTGACCAATACAAAAATCCGCAATGTGCTGGCAGCCTTTTTGTTTACCGGCGACGAGGTGTTCAAACGAATCAAGGATTTGAGCGGCGGCGAGCGGGGGCGCGTTTCTCTGGCCAAGCTGATGCTGTCGAAGGCCAATCTGCTGATTCTGGACGAGCCGACGAATCATCTGGACATTACCTCGAAGGAGATTTTGGAGCAGGCGCTGAACAGTTATACTGGCACGGTGCTGTTTGTCTCCCACGACCGTTATTTTATCAATCAGACGAGCACCCGCATTCTGCATCTGACCCCGGCGGGATTGACCAATTACCTCGGCAATTACGATTATTTTGTCGAAAAAAGTCAGCAGCCGGCAAAAAGCGGAGCCGGCGCGAAGGAACCGGCGGGCGTGAAAGCGGTAACAGTGCGGGAGGAGAGCGAACAGAAGCTGGACTGGAAGCAGCAGAAGGAGGAACAGGCGAGAAAACGAAAGCGTTCCAGCGAATTGAAAAAAACAGAGGCGCAGATCGAAGAGACAGAAGGACGGATTCAGGAGCTGGAGGAAGCGTTCCAGAAACCGGATATTGCTACCAATTCCGCCAAGCTGGGAGCATTGCAGCAGGAATATGAGGCAGCAAAACAGCAGTTAGAGCAGCTATATGAAGTCTGGGAGGAGCTTGCATCTGAGGATTAGAGACGTTTTTGATTGCGCTGCCGTGTACATCCATGGCGCACGGCAGCGGCGTAAAAGAGCGGCGGTGCTTTGGCGTAAGCGGACACATTGACAGATGCATGCAGATTTTATATAATGGGAGAGAGCGCCAAGGAGGAATGGATCATGAGTAAGGAGATATCCCAGGCGGTGATCCGAAGGATGCCCAGATATTACCGATATCTGGGGGAGCTTTTGGATGTAG
>CAMULB010000193.1 GCA_947089585.1 uncultured Lachnospiraceae bacterium
TATACATGATCTAATACTTGAAGCCCATACTCCAAATTCTTCTGCGGACAAATCCGAGACAAGAAAACGACTCTTAGCTCTCCCGGCTTCTTACAATATGATGCTGCCGCCTCCTTAGATTGCGCAAAATCAACACTCCTCGGCAAATCCTCCGCAATCACATAACGATTTTCAACCGCCATATCTCCCAGAACATGCACTGCATCCTCCCGCTCCAGCTCTGAGGTAAAAGACCAGATCACATCCCGAAACATTCCCAATTTCCTGTAAATTTTCAAAAACGCCTGCTTTTTGAAGGATTTAGAGTGAATTGCTGCCTGCGAGAATACCCCCATCGGAGCCAGATACAATGGTTTTTTCTCCCTCTTGCAAAACCGGTGTACCGCCAGCATCAAACGTGAATTTTTTTCAAACATGCCGCAGGTATAAATGATATCAAAATGCCGATATTCCCTTTTAAAATGCTTTACATCATAGTTCTTGGCAGATAAATATTTTACCTTCGCTTTTCCCACATCAAGCCAGATATCCGTCTGAATTCCCTCATAAGGAACCTCCGATCCCTTATCATGGTTCTGCGTCAGGATAAAGAACTGACATCGACTGCCATAAACATCCACCAGATTTTTAATCGTCTGCTGCGGCCCTCCGGAACGATACCCCGGTTCATAATATGGATTTAGTAGCAACACTTTTTTCATGATTTTCTCCACACCATCCGATCAATGATTCCCGCATAGCTCTGAATGATCTTCACCACCTTGGTACTGACCACAGGATCCGCATAAGAAGCTACCGCTGCGCCAAGCTCTCCATTTTGCCGCATGGACACCGCAAGCGCTACCGCTCGAAGCACCTCCTTCGCCGAAATAGAGCCCACCGTAAACACACCCTGGTCCATCGCCTCCGGCCGTTCGGTAGAAGTACGTACAGAGACGGCCGGGAAACGGAAATACGCGGCCTCCTCTGGAATCGTTCCACTGTCTGATACGACGCAAAACGCATGCTTTTGCAGCTTGTTATAATCACAAAAACCCAGCGGGCGGTGCTGTATCACCCGTTTGTCAAAAACAAATCCTCTCTGTTCAATGTATTTCTTAGAACGCGGATGGCAGGAATAGAGAATCGGCAGATCGTACCGCACCGCCATCGCATTGACTGCCTGCATCAAGGAAAGAAAATTCTCCTCCAGATCTATGTTCTCCTCCCGATGCGCCGACAGCAGAATATACTGCTGCTCTTTCAGCCCCAGCCGATTCAAAATATCACTCTGCTCAATCTGCTCCTTTTGCCCCTCTAGCACCTCTGCCATCGGCGAGCCGACGACAAAGGTATATTCCGGCTTGACGCCACTCTCTAAAATATATCTTCGTGCATGCTCCGAATAACAGAGATTCACGTCGCTCGTCACATCGACAATGCGGCGGATCACTTCCTCCGGCAGATTCTCGTCCTTGCAGCGATTCCCGGCCTCCATATGAAAAACCGGTATTTTCAAACGCTTGGCGGCAAGCACACAAAGACAGGAATTCGTATCCCCCAGCACAATCATCGCGTCCGGTTGCACCTGCTCCATCAGCTCATACGACTTGGCGATTACATTTCCCATCGTCTGACCCAGATGATCTCCGACGACCCCCAGATAATAATCGGGCTGCCGAAGCTTTAACTCTTCAAAAAAAATTTTATTCAACTCATAATCGTAATTCTGGCCTGTGTGCACCAGCACATGATCAAAATAAAGGTCGCACTTTTTGATAATCGCAGACATCTTAATGATTTCCGGCCTTGTACCGACTACCGTCATCAGCTTTAATCGTTCCATTCTCTTCTCCTGTCTCTACCACGCTTCATTTTCCTGCCTGTAAGAAGCACTGGATTTTTTCTATAAAACATAATGTGGGTATAAGCTTTTATGCGTTTGCATCCAACTCGCCAGCTCACAAACCATCCTTTCATAATCCGGAACAGTTTCTGCAAATGCATAATTCGTCCGCCGCAAGGATTTATCGGATTGAATTTTCTCGCAGGGCTGAATCTGAATGGAATCTGCTCTGAAATAATGATTAAACAATCGCAGCAGCTCATACTTGCTGATCTTGTGATCCGGAACCATGTGATACAATCCACTGGCCCGCTGCTTCGCTGCTTTTTCAATGATTTTGGCCAACTGGAGCGTCGTCATCCCCGTCCACATCACCTTCGTATACCCTTTGACCATTCCTTTTTGCCGCAAAAACCAGTGCAGCAGACCGATCCCACCCGGATTGATGTCCGGCCCGACAATGGAATTGCGCAAGGTCAGATTTTTTCCATCCTCCAACTCTCCAAACGCCTTGGAGCGGTCATAAAAGCTCTCGCCATCCCGCAGCGAATGCTCCTCATAATTACCATTTTTTCCTGAAAAAACACAATCGGTACTCATATGGATGATCTGCGTCTGCAGCTTGTCCGTAATTTCCGCCAAAAAATGCGGGTAGTAGCCATTCAGAAGCGCCGCCCTGGCCGGATGCTCCTCGGCATCCTGATTGAGAATGCCAATTGCATTGACAACCGCATCAAAGCCTCCCGCCTGGATTACACCGCGGACAAATTCCAAATTGGCGGCATCCGCGACAATTGTCTCTGTATAATCCAGTCTCCTGCGGGCGAATCCCATCACTTCATGTCCACTTTCCTTCAGATAAATGGAGATCACATGTCCGGCCATTCCGCCGGCCCCAAGAACTAAAAAACGCATGCTGCTTCCTCCTGCTGCAATAGATATAGATAAAAATGCCCCTCAGGAGCGCGTACAAGCTCCGAACGCTTCTAGCTCCTCGCGGATATAGGCCAGAGACAACAGCTTTTCCTTTACCTGCTCCACATCCAAAAGCTTGGTATTGCTGGAATTGAATTCGGTCAGCAAATTGCGCTCGGTGTCGCCCTGAATAAAATACTTATCATAATTCAAATCCCGCTTATCACAAGGCACACGGTAAAAATCACCGAGATCGACCGCATGCGCACATTCCTCATTGGTCAAGAGCGTCTCGTACATCTTTTCCCCATGACGAATGCCGATCACCCGAATCTCGTGACCCGGCGCAAACAGCTCGGTCACGGCCTTAGCCAGTGTCTCAATCGTACAGGCCGGCGCCTTCTGTACGAGAATGTCCCCCGTCTGCCCATGCGCAAAGGCAAACAGCACCAGCTCGACCGCCTCCTCCAATGACATGATAAAGCGCGTCATCGACGGCTCTGTGAGCGTGAGCGGCTTCCCCGCCCGAATCTGCTCGATCCAGAGCGGAATCACCGAGCCTCGCGAGCACATGACATTCCCATAGCGTGTGCAGCAGATTTTCGTCCTGCTCGTCGTCCGCGACTTGGCGACAATGACCTTCTCCATCATCGCCTTGGAGGTTCCCATGGCGTTGACGGGATAAGCCGCCTTATCGGTTGAGAGGCAAATGACCGTCTTGACCCCTTCCTCAATCGCCGCCGTCAGCACATTTTCAGTACCCAGGACATTGGTCTTGACTGTCTCCACCGGAAAAAACTCACACGACGGCACCTGCTTTAGGGCTGCGGCATGAAAAATATAATCGACGCCATGCATCGCATTTTTGACGGAAGCCAAGTCTCTTACATCGCCGATAAAAAATTTAATTTTATCCGATGCCTCCGGCATTTTTACCAGAAACTCATGACGCATATCGTCCTGCTTCTTCTCGTCGCGGGAAAAAATACGAATTTCGCCGATGTCCGTGTTCAAAAAACCATTGAGTACCGCATTGCCGAAAGACCCCGTGCCGCCGGTCACTAGCAATGTTTTGTCTGCAAATTGTGACATGATTTACGATCCTTTCCTGTTATTCGGGCCTTGCTCCTGTGCCCTTTCTGTTGATACGCTTTGGATATACTGATCCATCCGGTCGAGCAGCATCGCACAGTCAAAGTTTTCCTCATAATATCTGCGCGCGTTTCTTCCCAAGGCTTCAAGCTCCTCACCAGAGAGCGCGGACATAGCGAGAATCTGCTCGGCCAGCGCCTTTGCGTCCTGGGCCCCGCAGGCGAAGCCGCAGCCTGCCTTTTTTATGATCTGCCCGATCTCCCCGTCGGCCGCAGCCAAAATCGGTTTGCCGCAAGCCATACAGGACTGCGTCTTAGCCGGAATTGTCATCGCAAATACTTCGCTTTTGTCCAATGTGATCAGTACTGCGTCGCTCTTTGCCAGAATTGCCGGAATTTCCTGCGGTTTGCGCTGGCCTGTAAATTGAAAATAAGCTTCGACGCCTGCTTTTTTTACGCCTGCGATCAGCTCTTCCTTATAGCGTCCGTCTCCCACGATGTGAAACTGCACCAAAGCCTGCGCTTCCTTCAAACGCCTGGCTGTGTGAATCAGAACCTGCAGCCCCTGAGCATAGCCAATATTTCCGGCAAAGGTAATCCGAAACGCTTCTTTTTGCTCGGCCGTGGTCTGGACGCGCGCTTGCTGCAGCATTGGCTCTTGAATCGAACGCGCGCGATTCTCCTCCGCCTGCGCCAAAGCCTGCCCGTTGGCCGATTCCTCACCCTGCATTGCATGCTCCGCCGCATCCATGGGACGATAAAAATCCTCTGCGTACTGCGGCCAAAAAATGACTTTTTCCTTTGCTGCGCCCCGGCGGATGATTTTACGCCGAAAGCTCCTGGAAGAAGTAAAAATCCGCTCGCTGTTTTTGTAAATATAATCCACCATCCGTCCAATCGCACCCAGAAAAGCGCGATTCCTGATGCCGGTGACAATCGCCACATTGTCAGGCCACAAATCCGTCACATACAAAAAGCAGGGAATGCCTCTCTTTCTGGCATACCATACGCCTACCAGCGCCTGAGTCATCGGCGACACTTCATAATTAAAAACCAGATCCGCATTTTGCCTGGTAAACAGCTGCCAGAAAAATCCAGAAACCACAAAGGAGAGGTAATTACAAATCAGACCGATGCCATGACTGCCACGCGGAATCAGGGGGATGCGAATCATTTCCACCCCGTTGTAGGTCTCCCGCCGTTTCTTACACAAACCATACCCCGGATAAAATTTCCCCTGCGGATAATTGGGAATCCCGGTCAGCACCGTCACCCGATAGCCGCGCTTGACCCATTGACTGCACAGGTCATTGACCCGAAACTGCTCTGGATAAAAATACTGACTGACCACCAAAATATGTTTCTGCTTCATCTTGTTCTCCTTCAGCCCCCATGCGCCGACCTTTTCAGAAATACTTACCTGCTGTCGTTTCTCTCCGTCTGACGTTTGCTCGGACACTGGTCGTTCCCCTCCGTTCGACTTATGCTCTGGCGCTGGTCGTTCCCCTCTGTCCGATGTTTGCTCGGACACAGGTCGTTCCCTTCCATCCGACTTATGCTCTGGCGCTGGTCGTTCCCCTCTGTCCGATGTTTGCTCGGACACTGGTCGTTCCCCTCCGTCCGATGTATGCTCTGGCGCAGACTGTACAGCCGATACTCGATCGGATAGTCGCTCATTTCCATTTCATAGCATGCATCGCCGAATGCTTTTGCAGCTAACATACCGATCTTTCCGGGAAGCTGCGCTGCCAGCGATGTCATCCAGGACGTGCCTGGCAGCAAAAGTACGTTTCGCCCCTTTGCTTCTGCAATCAGCTTCACCAGCTGCGATGTACTGGCATATTCCCGGTTTTGGGGAAAGAAAACACCGCTTTCCTCCCGGTCAATCATAAGCCGTACAAATTCGCACAGATGATCAATATGTAGCACAGAACGTTTATTTTTTACCAGCGGAAATACCAAAAGCCGGCCGGCCAATGCGGCCAATTTTGGATAATTGCCCTTCGAGCCTTTGCCGTAAATCATCGGCGGACGGAGAATGACGACCTTAAATTCATCCGAGGCCATGGCCCCAATCCGCCGGTCAGCCTGCCATTTGCTGTTGCCGTAAAAGTTCA
>CAMULB010000194.1 GCA_947089585.1 uncultured Lachnospiraceae bacterium
AGTGCATCGGTCAGACAGCAGGGGCGATTGCGGTTGGGACACAGAATCACCACATCTACCGGCGTTCTGGCCAGAAAACGGACAAAAAGCGCCTCATGCTCATCGCTGCAGCCGCCCATATAAAGAAAGCACGAAACCTCAGGCTTACGCCAGCCCGCAAACAGCTCCTTCTGGTAGCGTCGAAACCAGCACAGCAGATAAACCCCCTTGTTGGTCAAGCGACTGAGACTGCCTTCGGATCTCCTGTCCTCATCCAGCATCACATCGACGAATGCTTTGACCAAAACCTGACGCAGCGAACCCTCTGACACCTGAATGTTGGCCGATAAATCCTCGATCATGTGCTCCTTTTGGGTATAATTTTTCCGTTGAATCGCCCCGATCTCTTCCATCGTCGGCTTGGGAAGCGGGCTGTCTGCGATCACAACACGCCGTTTTTCATTTTTCAGCTCCTGCTGGAACAGAAACAGCTCATTGAGATAGGTCAGCTTGTCCTCCACGCCGTCAATCCTGCAAAAGCAGTTGTAAAACAGCTGCGGATCGTTCCCCCGCTCCAGGATGCTTGTTCTCACATCCGAAAGCCCGCTTCCCTCAATCCAGGCGTTGGTGCAGTTTGTAAGCTGCGGTTTTCCACCGTACAGCCGTTCCCGATTCCAGGCATTCTGCATCTCCTCCCGCAGCCAGCGAAGATGGAAGTATTCCGGAAAAGCTCTGCCCTCCGCAATCACCATCGCTTCCGAACAGGACGAATCCGGATCCAGGCGCAGATAACTCTGATCACCCCGATACTGCAGAAGCACGATGTCGCAGCCGGCATGCGCCAAAATCGACAAAATCATCAGCTCATAGCTGCTGATCTCCCCCTCGTAGAGAATCTTGGGAACCTTTTCTTCTCCCAGCTGATTGACAATGCGCTCAAAACGATAATACAGCCAGCACATGAACTTGATGTAGGCATTTTTGCACATATTCTCGTTCTTACCCGCCTGCTGCAATTTTACCAGCGCGTCATACAGCGACGAGGTGACATGCTCCCGCTGGCGGCTGTTCATGCGCGGCAGCCATTTCTTAAGACTGTCTGCTATAAATCCCGGCTGCATGCGAAAATCCATCCCCATCATCTCGCCGTAAAAAGCCAGATTCTTCTCATCCGGGTTGGGAATCTTGCCCTCCAGAATCACCCCGGCCTTTCGCGCCTCTTCGTAGTATCTGCGGATGAAAGCATCCACTTCTTCTGTATAATGATTAATCCTGTAAAAATAAACCTCTCTGCTCTTTCTCTGGCTCAAGGTCAGAAAGAAATCGTCCGGCTTTTGAATTTTACTGTGTACAAACATCGGATTCCTTTCCCTTCTATTCCATTCTATCTCGCACGCGCAATTGACTGGTTTTGCTTGACCGCACACTTAATAGCGGTTCATTTTATTCTTATTCATCACGTACCCCAGACCGGAGCCAACCACACCGCCCAAAATATGGGTCAGATTCGATACATTGTCATGCACAAACAGGCCCCCGTAAATCTGCTGACCAATATAAATCACTGCCACCAGAATAAAGGTCAGCGGGATACTGCCTTCCCGAATGCTGGTAAAGGAGGACAGCAGAATCAGGGCAAATACCACCCCACTGGCCCCTAACAGCTGTATATGCGGAAACAGAAGAAAATGCACGATCCCTGTGACCAGCCCGGTCGTCAAGATGACAAAAAGAAGATTGGCAGAACCGTATTTCTCCTCCAGCAAAGGCCCAACCACCAGAATCAGCATAATATTTCCCATCAAATGCTCCCAATTGGCATGGCCCAGCATATGGCCGAAGAAACGGACATACGTAAGCGGATCGAGCAGCGATGCGCGATAGACACTAAAAACCAGATGCGTCGATGTGTTGCGCGTGATCATCCCCAAAAGCATCGCGCCAAAGCACAGCACCGTAAACCCCAAAATCACCGGAGAATTAAAAGAAATCCGAAAGCCTCTTTTTTGATTCATGATGTAAAACCTCGCACAAATTGATTGATACATTCGTAACCCACAGCCAGATTCAGGTTCTGTCCGCTGTCGATCCCGGCCGTGCTGATCCCGATTACCTCCCCCTGCAGATTGAGCACCGCTCCGCCGGAGCTTCCATGTGAGGTCGGCGCTGTGAACTGGATCATATCCACTTCATCAATCCTGCGAAAGCCAGAGATAATTCCGTCGGAAACCGAGTTGAACAGGCCCATCGGACTGCCGATTGCAACGACCCTCTGCCCCCGCACCAGTCCCTTGGTTCCCCGATAGATCGGAATCGGCCTCAGCCGACGTTCAATCCTCAAAACCGCCAAATCCAAAACGTTGTGATATTTGATGATCTCATCGGTATCGTAGATCCGCTCGTCCTCTTCAATGCGGACGGAATAATAGCTGCCGCCGGCCAGCACATGATGATTGGTCAAAATATAGCCCGCAGGGCCAATCATAATGCCGGAACCGGTGGCAACCACTTCGCCGCTTCGCTCATGCACCGCAATCATCACCACCGACGAAGCCAGCCGGGCAAGCTCCTCGAACGATTTTTCCGCACCGGAGGCAGGCGAAGGACAGGCCGCCGCCAAACGACCGGATTCAGGACGGCTCTGCCCGGAGCCTGACCAGGCAGAGGCATTGGACGCACTGCCGCTGCGCGGCCTTTGCCCGAAACCGGAAACCGCGCTTCTGCCTTCCTCCATCTGTCCCGAAGTGCGGGCAGCAGATGGATGGCGACTGCTTCGTTCGGGTATATGTACTCTGACCGGGCGCTGTCCCTGAGGCTTCGCGACGCACCCTGTCTGCATCTCACCCGGCCTTTGGCCGCGCCCTGTCGGCTCTTCTCCTGACCTTGGGGCACGCCCTGTCTGCACCCCATCTTGCCTTAAGCTGCCCTCTATCTGTACCTCACCTGACCTTGGGGCACGCCCTGTCTGCATCTCACCCGGCTTTGGACAGGGCGGCAGTCGGCAGCTCCCATATGCTCCTACGACCAGCTCTGCGGACAGCTTCTTCCATTCCGTACAAACCGCAGCATCCCCTTCGGTCTGAAGCAGCAGTACATCTGCGCCGATCAGCGTCAGCAAATAAAAAAACAGATATTCCGGCTCCTTGCGGATATTCTCGGCTACAAGCTTCATACAGCAGCGCTCATCCCAATGCTTGAGAAAATCGCCCGCCACTTGGTCAAACCAATAAAGCAGCTTCACCAGCAGATTCCGCTCCATCGTCTCGCTGACGCCCGACCGCCCAGTGCGGTAGCAATCCAGTACCATTTTGCAGCCATTGCTCAAAACCTGCGCCAATACGTCATTCGTCTGTGTCTGCCTGGTTCGCATCCGTTCTCTGCCGCAAGAGAGCCACTCCAAATAGCAGCGGGCATATACCTCCGCCTCCTCCGGCGAGGGCGGCGCTGGCAGCTGACGCATACGGCGATACAAAAGCCGGCCCGACGCCATGCGCAAGGTCAATGTCTCATCCATTCGGGCCACATCCGCAGCCAGATGCTCGTTCTGACCCAGCAGCCGGATAAAATAAACATCCCGGCAATTATGGTTCATACCGCCCTTGATATTCATGAAGACAGATAACGAGGGCACCTGCATCGCATTATGCCGATACCGAATCACAACCTGTTCCATGGTCTAATCACCTACTTATGATTCCTCCAAAAAATCAACCACTGCCATGGCGCTGCTCGCTCGAAGGATATGCTTTATCTAGCGTACTTCAGCTTGAAGGATACGCTTTGGCTCGTGCTGTTCGCTTGAAGGATACGCTTTCCCTCGTGTTACTCTATTGAAGAATGCTCTTTACCTTTTCCTCATATTCGGTTCTGGTGATAATTCCCATCTCCAGCTGCATCTGAATCTTGCGCAAGATATCATAATGATCGAGCTTCTTCTGCGCAGAGGAAAGCTTAATCTCATACTCCTCTGGTGTGAGAATCTCCAGGTCTAAAGCCTTGTCCAGCTTCTTCTTCTCCGTCTCGAATTCCTCCTGCGCCTTCTTCTTCAAACGGTCTTCCTTATCCTGGCGAATCTGCTGCTCCTTCTCTGCAATCTGAGTTCTGATCTCCGCCGCCTTCTCCAGATCCGGCCGCATCTTCTCCAGAATATCCTCAACCGCAAAGGCTGTGTCTCCCTCGCAGGCGTCAACATAAGCCACATAGCGCTTGCCAATCTCCTGATACGATTCTGCAAGCCGCTTATCAATCACCGATTTCTGAATATTCAAACTGGCCAGCTCACTCTGCTCCTTGGTGGAGCTGTACAGTGTTGTTCCAATGCTCTTCGCAGAGTTGATCACACTGTCTCCCATGTTCTTGGCCGCCTTGGTTGCTTTTTCAAACATATCCATCTGGGATACCTCCTTCATGACCGGTTCAAGCCGATCGCTGATGCTCCTATGAGTGTTTCCTAGATTTTACCACATTATTCCCGAAAAATCATTAAATTTCATGAAAATTTAATAATTATACACTTATATTTTTTACCATTTATTCTCTAAACGAGGAAGAACAAAGTGAGCAAGCCTACATGCTCGGCGCGCAAGGTGTCCAAGCATGTGGGCTTTCGTGACATCATACATGATAAAGCCAAATTCGTTTTGTGCAGTCGTCCCACTGTTTTAAATAAGTCTGGGGTATATAATAATAATTTTTTTCCATTAAAAGACCTTAATTCCTTTATTTAAATAGCCATTGACAAAATAACTTCTATAAATAATATCATTGGGGGCTATTTACAAGTTTCTCTAAAGATACTTTGCTATTTGCAATGATAAATCTGGCTTGTTCATCGTTACACTTAAAATAAGCACGATTCATACGCTGGACCTGATCTGACGTAAAAGGTACTTCTTTATTTCTAAATGGCTTAAATCTATCTGCTCTGTTATATAATAATGCAATCTGTGGATGAAGAGGGATGAAGATACGATCCAAATATGTATGTTCCTCCGAATCATATGTTTCATATAATACAGGAAAACTACTTGTCACAAAATTATTTTCTAGAGCTATCAAAAAACAAAAATTCAAACATCGCAATTCTTCGCAAATTTGTCCAAGGATAAATTTCTCGTCTAACCATACCATTTTATTAGCTGCCCGCACTAAAGATTTTGTTCCTCGAAACTGCATTCCGTCAAGCATCTGGTCAATTGCTTGGATTTCAATATGATCCATGATACCATCCGAAAAACAGTTTTCGTCAACTTGATTTAGTACCCACGGATTCCTGACAAGCATATTGGTTACAAACTTTGCCAATCGCTGTTTGTCTTCTAAATTACATATAAGCGCATGCTTATTCTTTGGGTCCTTACAAATTCCTATTACCTTTTTTAAAATTGCACTATAAGTGCTCTCCTGAACAGAAAGACTTTTTTCAATCTGGTTCGGTAAAATATATTTTTCCAATTTAGGATTCGCATCTTCCCAAAGTGTTTCATGAAGATACTTCTCAAAACAAATCTCTTTGGGAGAAGCTTCAAAGAAACACTTCTTTTTACGATCATATACGTTAAGCTTTTGGTTCTCATTTTTAAAATTGTTCAAATAAAATTGAGGTACATAATGCTGTCTTTTAGTCATTTGATTGTTCATATTGATAATTTAACTTGTTGTCCTATTCAACAAAAATGTGGAACAATCCATAAAATTTAGAAGTTCCACATTTAACCCTTAAATATTTTTACTTTATCAGCTTTTCTTCAAAGTCTGCATAATATTTTAGACACCAACAAGTCCAATCCATTGCTCCACTTCTTTCACAGAGACATCAAGAGTATCTGCAATATCCTCTATGGAATTTCCTTTTTTGTACAATTTCTGTGCTGTTCCAATTTTTGTTTTCTCAGATGCTTCCTTTTCCCTACTTTCCACATAAGTCTTTAAAATATATTCCTCATTAAA
>CAMULB010000195.1 GCA_947089585.1 uncultured Lachnospiraceae bacterium
AGGATGACACGGCGCCCCTCTTTTGACGCCTGAAGCGCGGCCATCATTCCGGCGGCCCCGCCGCCCACTACAATCACTTGCTCCATTTATTTCTCCAGCCTCGTATTATACGTCTTGATCATATCGTCGAGCCGGTTCATCTCGTCGCTTCCATCGACCCGATACTCTTCCCATACGTCCTCCAGCATCGCCAGCGTCTGCACCACTTCGTTTTGACGCTTCATACACAGAGCTACAATCAATGCGTTGATGACGCTTAAAGGCGCCACCAGAGAATCCACAATTGAAGCCATATCGCTTCTGGCGACCAGATTGCAGGAAGAATATAAATTCATCGGCGAATGAATGCTGTCGGTCAGGGTAATCACCTTGGCCTGCCGGTTGTTAGCGAATTCCATCGCCTTTAGCGTTCGCATTGAATAGCGCGGAAAGCTGATGCCGAACATCACATCTTCCCCGCCGATGCGCGCCATCTGTTCCAATAATTCGCTGACGCTGCTCGTCTGCAGGAGATGCACCTGTTCAAACATAAGGTTGCAGTAAAAAGCAAAAAAGCTCGCCAACGGCGCGCAGCTTCGAAGGCCCACAATATAGATGTGCCTGGCCTGCAATATGGTGTCCACTGCCTGATCAAAGGCCGCCTGGTCGATGTGCTCCTGGGTATATGCAATCTTCTCCAAATCTTTCTTAAGAACCGTCTGCAAAATTTCAGACTGGCCAAGCTGCCCGTAAGTGACCTCCATCCGATCGGCCAGATGAAGTCTGTCCTGTACCAGCTCCGCCAACGCCTCTTGAAACTCCGGATACCCCTGGTAGCCCAAATGCATGGCAAATCGCACCACCGTGGATTCGCTGACACCTACCGCCGCTCCCAGCTTCGCAGCCGTCAGAAATACAGCTTTATCATAGTGATCTGTGATATAAGCCGCCAGGCGCTTTTGCCCCTTGCTGAACCTGCCGTAGCCCTCGTTGATCCGATGACTCAGGTCATTTTTGTTGCTCATTGCCTTGTTCCCTCTTTTCATCCTGTACTATCTTATCACAAAGACGTAGCACAGACAAGAGGACATTTTTTGTTTTTGCAAAAATCCGAATGGGAACAGTTTCTTTTCAGACGTCAGAAATGCGCACCGAACACTCTGCAAAAAACGACTGGTATCGAATGCAGATACCAGCCGTTTTTCTATTTGACGATTTATTCGCACACAGAATTGACCGTGTGCCAGGAGCCGTCCTTTTTCAGTCCGATCAGCAGATCATCTCCCGCTCTATGCAAAACATCGGTTGAGCTCCCATCCTTCAGAAATATAGTCGCTCGAAAGTTATACCGGATAAGCCCCCGCCTTTCCATCCGCCACAGAAGGATCGATCCGTGTCTTCTGTGCCTGACGGTACTTGAAGAACTCCGTCGCCACCTGGGGGAACAGCGCATAGGAGAGCACGTCCTCGTCCTGCTCCTTCCACTGCGCCATCTCGGCTTCTAATTTTGCCAGCTCCGGCTCCAGCAGATCGGCCGGACGGCAGGTGATGACCGGCTCGTCGCCGATGACCTTCTTGACCACCTCAGGGTCAAAGGGCTTGACGGTCTGGCCGTACTCTCCGCGCAGAACGGCCTTTGTCTCCTTGGTCGCCACCTTATAGCGCTCGCCCATCAGCACATTAAACACGGCCTGTGTTCCCACGATCTGACTGGACGGCGTTACCAGCGGCGGCTCACCCAAATCCTTGCGCACGCGGGGAATCTCTTTTAATACTTCCTCGTACTTGTCCTCGGCGTTCTGCTCCTTCAACTGGGAAATCATATTGGAAAGCATGCCGCCGGGCACCTGATACAGGAGCGTCTTGATATTAACGCCCAGCACCTTGGCATTCATCAGCCCGCTGTCTAAGCACTTCTCCCGCAGTGGGCGGAAATAATCGGCAATCTCGGCCAGCAGGTTCTGATCCAATCCGGGATCATAGGGCGTACCCTTAAAGGCCTCCACCATCACCTCTGTCGCCGGCTGGCTGGTGCCCAGAGCAAGAGGCGACATGGCGGTGTCTATGATATCGCATCCATTTTCCACGGCCTTCAAATAGGTCATGCTGGCCACACCGCTGGTATAATGCGTATGCAGCTGAATTGGCAGCTCCGTCGCTGATTTCAAGGCAGAAAGCAGCTCCTGGGCCTGATAAGGCACCAGCAGACCGGCCATGTCCTTGATGCAAAGAGAATGCGCCCCCATATCCTCGACGCGCTTGGCCACATCCATCCAGTAATCCAGGGTATAGGCATCTCCCAGCGTGTAGGAAAGCGCCACCTGAGCATGCCCCTTCTCCTTGATCGCCGCCTTGACTGCCGTCTGCAAATTGCGGATATCGTTGAGACAGTCAAAAATACGGATGATATCAATGCCGTTGGCAATCGACTTCTGAACAAAATATTCTACGACATCATCTGCATAATGGCGGTAGCCCAAAATGTTCTGGCCGCGGAACAGCATCTGCAGCTTGGTATGCTTGAAGCCGTCCTTTAATTTACGCAGACGCTCCCAGGGATCTTCCTTCAAAAAACGCAGGCAGGAGTCAAAGGTAGCGCCGCCCCAGCATTCGACGGAATGGTAGCCAACCTGGTCCATTTTATCAATGATCGGCAGCATCTGCTCCGTTGTCATTCTGGTAGCAATCAGCGACTGATGCGCGTCCCGCAGGACAGTCTCTGTGATTTTTACCGGTTTCTTCACTTGTTCTGACATATTTCTCCTCCTATATACCAAAGATCGCCATAAAGGTTCCTGCCGCTACGGCGGTTCCGATGACGCCCGCCACATTGGGACCCATGGCATGCATCAGCAGGAAATTGGTCGGATCCTCCTCAGCTCCCACCTTCTGCGCCACACGGGCCGCCATGGGAACGGCGGAAACACCGGCCGCACCGATTAAGGGGTTCACCTGTCCCTTGGTCGCCTTACACATGATCTTACCAAACAAAACACCGGATGCAGTTCCGAAAGCAAACGCGACCAGACCAAGAATAAAAATCTTAATCGTCTGCATATTCAAAAAAGCTTCTGCACTGGTCGTCGCGCCAACGCTGGTTCCCAGCAAAATTACAACAATATACATCAATGCATTGGACGCCGTCTCCGTCAGCTGACGCACAACACCGCTCTCACGGAACAAATTGCCCAGCATCAGCATACCAACCAGCGGAGCCGTAGTCGGAAGCACGAGCACAACCACTACCGTAACAACAATCGGGAACAAAATCCGCTCCAGCTTGGAAACCGGCCGCAGCTGTTTCATCCGGATCTGACGCTCCTCCTTGGTGGTGAGAAGCTTCATAATCGGCGGCTGGATGATCGGAACCAGCGCCATATAGGAATAAGCGGCCACGGCAATCGGGCCCATCAGCCCAGTCTGCTGCAGCTTGCCGGCCAAAAAAATCGAGGTAGGCCCATCAGCCCCGCCGATGATGGCAATCGCCGCCGCTGCTTTATCAGGAAACGCCAGTAAAATCGCAATCAGGTAAGCCGCATAAATTCCGAACTGCGCGGCAGCCCCCAGAAGAAAGCTCTTTGGATTGGCAATCAGCGGGCCAAAATCCGTCATCGCTCCTACGCCGAGGAAAATCAACGACGGCAGAATCGACCATTCGTCCAACAAATAGAAATAATGCAAAAGTCCCGCGGCGCCGCCTTCCGCCTCCTCCAAGGAGAGCATAATGCCCGGAAACATATTCACCAGCAGCATGCCAAAGGCAATCGGAAGCAGCAAAAGCGGCTCAAACCCCTTGGCAATCGCCAGATAGAGGAACACGCATGCTACCGCAATCATGACGAAGTTGCCCCAGGTCAGATTGAAAAATGCTGTCTGATGGATGAGGTTTCCCAACGTCTCTACAACATAAGTACCCATATAGGTCAACCTCCTAAATTATTCATTCATGGTAGCTAATAATGCGCCGGCTTCTACGCTTTGTCCTTCGCTTACGTTAATGCTGACCACCGTTCCGCTCTTCGGTGCAACGACCGGCGTCTCCATCTTCATAATCTCCAGTACCAGAATCGTATCACCCATCTTTACCTGTGCGCCCTTGGACGCTTCCACCTTGAACACCTTACCGGCTGCACCGGCTTCAATGCGAATGCTGCCCTCTCCACCTGCCGGCGCAGCTGGGGCCGCTGCCGGAGCCGGAGCACCTGCAGGCGCTTTTGGCATGGCCGGAGCCTTTCTCGGTGCGGACGGAGCAACGCCGGCGCCTGTCTCCTCTACGGTCACATCATAGGCAGTTCCATTTACAGTAATTGTATAATTTTTCATTATGATATCCTCCTGAACTATTCTTATCTTCTTCTAATCGAGCGCACAATAAAATCGTCCTCGGACTGGCCGCTGTACGCTGCAATCGCCGCCGAGATCACTGCCACAAGCTCTAAATCATCCGTCTTAGGTTCCTCGGATAAGAATTCAAACGGGCTGGCCGCTGCCTGCGGCTCCTCCTTGGCCACATCCCTGCTCTGCTCCTTTTTGGCCTTCTGCTTTTGCTGAATCTTGGGAATCACCGCAAAGCAGGAAATCAAAAGACAGATAATGATCAGCATGATAAACACCGTCGCCATCCCCATTACCGTATTCATCAGCGCTTTCTGCAGCTTCTCTCCCAGCGAATAGACCAAATCAATCGTCACGGTCTCCACAGTCATATCCCGGTTCTGGTAGACGACCGACAGCACGACCGGACGCTTTTCAAACTCCATCAAAAGCTCTGTGGTCGTTGTCTTGCCGGTCATTGTAATGTTGAACGAATCAATGGAGACAAATGCTCCGGCCTGACGGCTTACCTCAAGCCAGCTCTTCATCAGCGTCATCTGGTCTTCCATTCCTTCATTGGCGTCATAGACCCGGCGTCTGGTTGCCTCCGGCATCTCCTCAATCTGTTTGACGGCCGCCTCAACCTGCTCAGGCTCCATCACTTGAATGCCTTCCCAGGTCTTTTGGGCATACTCCTCCAGCTGCTGATAGGTCATTCCGTTGTAATCCACGTCTTTGGGATCCGTTTGGCATGCTGTCAGACCCAGGATGCATATGCAAATGCATAACATTATCGTTATTTTTCTCTTCATAAGCTTCACCCTTTTATTTACTTCCATGCTTCTTAACGATCCCTTCCGAATTCTTGCCATACAGCATATCAAAAGCTGATGCCGCATATTTGCGGGTCTCCCGCGGTTCGATGATGCGATCGACATAGCCCCGCTTGGCCGCCGAAAGTACACTTGACTGCAAGTCCTCGTATTCCTTCGCCTTTGCTTCGATCACGGAAGCCTCTTCCTTCTCATACATGATCTTTGCCGCCAGCTTCGCATCCATCATGCCGATTCTGCTGCCCTCCCAGGCAAACACAAGATCCGCTCCAATGGCTTTGGAATTCATCATCACATACGCGCTGCCGTAAGACGCGCCGGTCAATACATTGACCTTGGGTACCGTGGCCGAAGCGAAAGCAGAAATCAGGCCCGCCATCGCCCGCGCCATGCCTTTTTCGGAACAAAGCGCCGCCGAAAAGCCTTCGCTGTGCGTCAAGGTCAAAAGCGGAATCTCAAAAGCATCGCAGAAACGGACGAATTCCGCCGCCTTTTTCAATCCTCTGACCGTCAGGGCCGCTTCAAACGTCTCCGCCTCCTGGCCCTGTTCGTCATAGCGTGCGGTACGGTTGGCCACTGCGCCCACCGTCATACCGTTCAAACGCAAAAATCCTGTCACCAGCTCCCGCGCATGGTCGGCCTTGGTCTCTACAAAATGATAATCGTCTGCCATCTGCATCAGCACCAGGGCGCCGTCCTTCTGCAAATTAGTCAAATCCTCACAGGAGCGATTGAGATCGTCGTCGCTTTCCTCAATCACGCTTC
>CAMULB010000196.1 GCA_947089585.1 uncultured Lachnospiraceae bacterium
CTGAATGGCAGTCTTTTCCTTCTCGGACAGCTCAATCTGATTGTAATGCTTCTCAAAACTGCCCTTCGCCTCTTCCCTGGGGCTCTCAGGCTCAGGGACCGCTTCCTTCTTGGACGCGGCGCCCTCTCCGCTTCCTGCAGCCAATATATCGTTCAGCTCCTGGATAATTGCCGCATTATCGTCCGTGCCTTCATTCGATGTATTCTTAATATTCTCAAGATAAACATCCAGCGCATCCAGACACTGAAACAACACGTCTACCAGACCGCTCGTGACCTTCATCTTTCCGCTGCGGACCTCCTGGAATACGTTCTCCATATCATGAGTCAAATGCTGCATCCGCTTAAATCCCATGGTTCCCGCCATCCCTTTTAAGGAATGGGCGGCACGGAAAATCTCATTGATCGTATCCATATTCTCCGGCTCTTTCTCCAGTGTCATGATACAATCCGAAAGATTCTGCAAATGTCCATTCGTCTCATCGATAAAAATCTCCAAATATTGGCTTACATCCATTCTACTTTACCCCCACACTCTTAATAATTGATTGGGCAACGTCTGTTAATGTTACAACTTCATCTGCAAGTCCCGCATCAATTGCCGCTTTTGGCATACCAAACACCACGCAGCTGGCTTCATCCTGACAAATGACATGGATATTTCTACGTTTATCGAGCGAGGCAATTCCGTTTGTACCGTCTGCTCCCATACCGGTCAGGACAACGCAGACAATCTCATCGTATTTGCTGTTCATCAGGGATTCGTACATGTAATTGGCGTAAGGCCGAAGGCCGCCGACCGGCTGCCTGTCCGTCAGCATCACCTTGTGATTGCCGTCCGAAAGACGCTTGATCTCCAGGTGCTTGCCGCCCGGAGCCACATAGACCCAGCCGTCCTTGAGCACATCGCCCTCCGCCGCTTCCTTCACATGTACCTTGCTGACTTCATCTAAACGATCCGCCATCGACTTGGTAAAGCCAATTGGCATATGCTGTACGAGCACTACCGGCGCATTTAAGTTCGCCGGGAGAAGCGGAATCACACTTTGCAGCGCTTTGGGTCCGCCCGTCGAACAAGCCAGAGCCACCAGCTTCTTCCCATTGCCCTTTGCCGGCTGTACGGTATGCTGAACCGGAGTACGAAGCATCGACGCCGTCGCGGCAGCGGAACGCTTCGGAACAGCGTCTACCTTAAGTACTGCGCGCAGCACAGCCATCAGATTGCCCTTGAACGCATCGCCCTTCGCCTCGATGATATTGCTCGGCTTCGTCACGAAATCGACCGCGCCGCGCTCCATCGCAATGATCGTAGTCTCGGCATCCTTCGTGGTCAGAGAGCTGACCACAATCACCGTAGCCTTAATCTTCTCCTCCTGCAGCTTCGAGAGCAGCTCCAATCCGGTCATCCGCGGCATATTCACGTCCATTACTACCGCATCGTAGGATTTTTGCTTTAATCGCTCATAGCCTTCTACCCCGTCCCGGCACACGTCTACCGCCTGGAATTTGGTATCCTCATTGATTATATCACAAATCACCCTTCTCATGAGTGCAGAATCATCAATAACAAGAATATTTTTTTTCATTTTTACCATCCTTTTTCTTTCTGCCTGCTTTTTCGCTCTTCTTCAAAAATGTATCTGACAATTTCTTCTCTGATTCTATTATCCTTCATGATAAACATGATACGATGCTCATATTTTGATACGCCGCTTTCAATCTGCTTTGTCTGCAGCAGGGTTCCCAGCATCCAGATATCCCGCTCTCCTGTCTGGCTGTTTAAAGAAAAATTCAGCAAAAGATCGGTTTCCAAAATCGGTTCATTGGTAATCATGCGAATCCCGCCGCCGCTGATATCCACTGCCATCCCCTTCTTCATATCATCATCCGGGTAATTCTCCATATGATAACCATACACGGCTTCGGGCCGTGAGAGCCGCACCTCATCCTCCATTACCGGAAGGTAGGCAATTTCGAGCAGACATTCCTTGCGGTAAAACTCCCGCCGCTGAAATTTGCTCAAGTTATTTTTCAGCTCCATTGTGACCATATAGAGATTGTCACTCTTATAACGCTCCTTCACCTGGCCGATACACTGATACATTCCCTGACGGGTATAAAAAATCAAGGAATAACGTATGCCAAGGGGAACCAGTACCATCTTGCCACCCTCGGTCGGCATACCAATCTCCAGCGTTCCGTCCTTGCGAATATCATAAATCCTGCTTTTTAACACCCGCGGCTTCTCACCGCCCTTCTCATAGGACTTCACCTGCTGTAAAATTCGTATGTCCAATCGGTCGCCAACTTTTAATATAGACGATATCATTTTACACCACCTCGAAATCTTCTGCTGATTATTTCATAAAACAACTGTGTGATTCCCTGTTTTTCTCTGGGCCGATAGACCTTGTGATTCAAAAGATCCTCCGCCAAGGATGCAAAGGCTTTCGACGACTTGGCCTCCGGATACAAAATTGCCACCGGCACCTGCTGTCGGATCGCTTTCTCTATGGCCGAATCTACCGGAATCATTCCCAGATACTCCAGACTGCCGTTCAAAAACTGACTGACAATGGCATTCAGCCGGTCAAATACCGCACATCCGTCCTCCTCGGTAGCAATCCGATTAGAGATCACCTTAATCGACGATTCCTCCTTACGAAAGTTTGGATTGCGGTGCAGAGCCTTCAGCAGTGAATAAGAGTCGGTCAGAGAACTCGGCTCCGGCGTCGTAATCATCAAAACCTCCGGACTCGCCATCACAAATTCCAACACACTGTCTGCAATGCCCGCCCCCGTATCAACCAGAACCACATCCGCAAATTGATCCAACGCCCGCAGGTTATGTACCAAAAATGCAATTTGATCCCGTGAAAGATTATTCACGCCGGAAATTCCCGAACCTCCGGAAATAAATCCAATCTCCATCGGTCCAGGGGTGATTATATCTTGAATATTTTTTCCACGGTAAATTAAATCACTTAAATTATATTTCGGAATTGCACCGAACATAACCTCTACGTTCGCCAATCCAAAATCCGCGTCAAAAATAATCACCTTCTGATCAAGTTTTCTAAGCTGCACTGCCAGATTGACCGCCACATTTGACTTGCCGACGCCACCCTTGCCGCTGGTAATCGTAATCACGCGTGCACTTTTCACCGGGTCCCGGTTTCTCTGTTTGATAATGTTCCTCAATTGTTCGGCCTGATCCATAGTCTACTTCCCTCCAAGCAGCATCTTCACCATCTTTTGCGTATCAAACACTTCAATGTCATCCGGCACGTTTTGTCCATAAGTAGAATAAGATAAATCCGCTCCCGTATACATCTTCATGTTAAATATATTTCCATAGCAAGAGGTTTCATCTAATTTTGTAAAAATCATGCGGAAGTCAAAAATTTCTTTGTAGATATCCGCGATCTCTACCAAATCCCGGTACTTCGTGGTCGCACTTAATACCAAATAAATCTCTTTATCATAGGACGGTTCCACATTGTCAATCAACCGTTTGATCTCTTCTCTCTGTTCCTGATTTCTATGGGAAAAGCCGGCTGTATCGACCAACACCAAATCATAATCCGTCACCCGCTCCAACGCCTCGTTCAATTCCTCCGCCGAATAGACAATCGTCAGCGGCGTATCAAGAATATTCGCATAAGTCCGAAGCTGCTCGGCGGCGGCGATTCGATACGTATCCGCAGTCAGAAGCGCAACCTTCTTTCCCTGCTCTACCTTAAACCTTGAGGCAATCTTGGCAATCGTCGTCGTCTTGCCTACCCCGGTCGGCCCGATAAAAAATACAACCTTCGGCTTTTTTTCCGCCATTTCGATCACTCTGGGCTGCCCCAGCTTCAAAATCATCTTCTGGTAAATATTGGAGAGAACAAAATCCACGCTCATACCATTACGCATCACCTTCTCATTCTCATCCATAATCTGATTCACGTACTTTTCATTTACTTCATTCTCCAACAGAATGCCATACAACATCTTTACAAAAACAAATCCGTCGCTTTTCGCGGCTGCCTCTTTGGTGGAATCCTCCTTGAGAAAATCCTCTTTTTCTTCTTCCTTTTGATCTACCAGCTTCTGCTCCAGCAAATTCTGCAGCGTCTCCAGCTTTTCCTCCAAGCCGTTTGTCTCACTGTTCTTCTCCCGCGACATCTCAGACATCATTCCCCCAAATTCCATCTGCGGCCGTTCCTGCACGGGCACCACAATCTTTTCATCCGCAACCATATCTAAAGTATCATGGCGATGGAGCGGGGACATCATCGCTTTGGCCGGATTCACCTCCGCCTCTTCCTCCTCTAACGCTGCCGTAACTTCAAAAACAGAATTCTTGAACATACGCAGCAGCCCGTTGGGCCTAAGTTCCTTGACGTTCATGATCACTGTTTTGGCTCCCAGTTCTTCTCTTGCCTTCCCCGTGGCCTCCTCCTCCGTCTTACCCTGAAATTTCTTGATTATCATGCTAAGCTCACCATCCCTACTGATTGTAATTCAATATTTGATTCGATCTCGTTGTAAGAAACGACCACCAAATCCTTAAAATAATCCTCCGTCAGCTTCTTAAAGTACATTCGCACAATCGGAGAAGTAATCACAATTGCGTTTTTTCCCATATTCTCCAGCTTTGCAACCTCCAATTCTACGGAGGACATCACCGCTTTTGTTTTTTCCGGGTCCAGCGTCAGGTAAGCTCCCTGCTCCGTCTGCTTGACTGATCCCATAATCTCCTGTTCCAGCTTGGGGTCAAGCGTAATCACGCTTGTCACCTCGTTGGCCGGGAAATATTTGCTGGATATCGCCCGCTTTAAGCTCTGTCTGACATATTCCGTCAGGACATCGGTATCCCTTGTCGTCGCCGCATGATCGGCCAGCGTCTCAAAAATTGAAAGCAAATCCCGAATCGAGATCCCTTCCCGCAGCAGATTCTGCAGCACCTTTTGAATCTCGCCAATACCAAGCAGCTTGGGCACCAGCTCGTCGATCAAGGCCGTATGATCCTCCTTGATATTGTTGATCAAATTCTGAACATCCTGTCTGGTCAAAAGCTCTGCCAAATGTAACTTGATCACTTCTGTCAGATGCGTCGCAATAATCGACGGCGGGTCAACGACCGTATAACCCAAGCTCTCGGCCCGTTCCCGCTGGCTCTCGGTAATCCAGATCGCCGGCAGATGGAAGGACGGCTCAAAGGTAGGAATTCCGCTGATTTCCTCTTCCACAAATCCCGGATTCATCGCCATATAGTGATCAAACAAAATCTCACCCTCTGTCACCTGAATCCCCTTAATCTTAATAATATACTGATTGGGATTCAGCTGGATGTTGTCACGCAGACGGATAATGGGTACGACCGTACCCAATTCCAAGGCAATCTGCCGCCGGATCATCACGACACGGTCTAAAAGGTCTCCGCCCTGGTTTACATCCGCCAGCGGAATAATCCCATAACCAAATTCCAGCTCAATGGGATCGACATGCAGAAGAGAGACCACATTCTCCGGCCTTCGGATCTCTTCCGCCTCCGATTCTGCCGTATCTACAGCCTCCTCAATCTCTCCGATGGAAATATCCTGCTCTACCCTGCGTCCGCAGATGATAAATGCACCGCCGAGGGCGATAAACAGCCACCACTCCAAGGGCGTAACAATTCCCAAAAATATCAGCACCGCACCGACAATATACAGCACCTTGGGAATCCCAAACAGCTGATGGACTAAAGCGCCGCCGAAATCCGCCTCCTTGGAGGCTTTGGTTACGAGAATACCGGTGGAGAGCGAAATCAACAGGGAAGGAATCTGGCTGACCAAGCCGTCGCCGATCGTCAGCACGCCAAACTGCTGCAGCGCATCCATGATCTCCAGCCCTTGAT
>CAMULB010000197.1 GCA_947089585.1 uncultured Lachnospiraceae bacterium
CGCAACAGCAAGACAAAGCTGGAGGTGTCGATCGACGAGCCGCTGAATGTGGACTGGGACGGAAACGAGCTGCTGCTGTCGGATATTTTGGGAACGGATGAGGATATTATTTACCGCGACATTGAGACCGAGGTGGAAAAAAGTCTGCTCAAAAAAGCGATTGAGAAGCTGACGCCTCGTGAGCGGACGATTGTCGAGCTGCGGTTTGGGCTGGCCGGGGAGAGCGCGCCGGAGCTGACGCAGAAGGAAGTGGCCGATCTTTTGGGAATTTCGCAATCGTATATTTCACGGCTGGAAAAGAAGATTATGAAGCGGTTGAAAAAAGAAATTGTGAAATTTCAATAGAGGCGCTGTTCTTGGTGCAGCGGGCAAGAAGGGCGTTGTGCTTGGGGGGAAAGTATAGTATAATGAGAAAAACGTGAGATTTCGACCAGGAGCTTGCTTGAAATGTCAGGCAAATCTGGAGCGGGGATTGAAAGTGCAAGGCGCTTGGAGAATAAAGTGACACAAAGGATGAGCAACGTAGGAAAGGAGAAGGGTTTTATGAAGCTGGAATTTTTAGGGGCCGCCCATGAGGTGACGGGAAGCTGTCATTATCTGCAGCTGGGGGAGAAGCATATTTTGGTGGACTGCGGGATGGAGCAGGGGGCAGACCTGTACGAGAATCAACAGATTCCGGTCAATGCCGCCCGCATTGATTACTGTTTGATTACGCATGCGCATATTGATCATTCCGGGCTGCTTCCGCTTTTGTACAGCCATGGGTTCCGGGGAAAGGTATTTGCCACCAAGGCAACCTGTGCGCTCTGCGACATTATGCTCAAGGATTCGGCCCACATTCAGATGTTTGAGGCAGAATGGCGCAACCGCAAGGCGAAGCGCGCCGGGAAGCCGGAGGTCGAGCCGATGTACAATATGGAGGATGCCAGAGGCGTACTGATGCATTTTGTTCCCTGCGATTATGAGCGCGTGATACCATTGGATTCGGATCTTAAGATTCGTTTCGTTGACGCAGGACATCTGCTGGGGTCAGCCAGTATCGAGGTATGGGGAACGGAAAATGGAGAAGAGATCAAGATTGTTTTTTCCGGCGATATCGGACATGGCAACAAGCCGCTGATTAAGGATCCGACCTACCTTGAAGAAGCAGATTATGTGGTGATGGAATCTACCTACGGCGATCGCGTTCAGCCGGCGCCGCCTGACTACGCCGCCGAGCTGGCCCAGGTGCTCAAGCAGACTTTCCGTCAGGGCGGAAATGTAGTGATTCCCGCTTTTTCGGTTGGCAGAACGCAGGAGATGCTGTATTTTCTGCGGCGTATTAAGGCGGAGCATATGCTGCCGGAATACGAGGATTTTATCACCTACATCGACAGCCCGCTGGCGGTGGAGGCGACGAATATTTTCCATGAAAGCGTGTCGGAATGCTTTGACGACGAGGCGAAGGCGCTGGTACAGCAGGGCATTAATCCGATCGGCTTTGTCGGTCTGCGCACGGCCGTCACAAGCGATGAGTCCAAGCAGATCAATTTTGAAAGCCGGCCGGCGGTGATTATTTCGGCGTCGGGTATGTGTGAGGCCGGACGAATCCGTCACCACCTAAAGCACAATCTGTGGCGCAAGGAATCGACGATTCTCTTTGTCGGCTTTCAGGTGCCGGGAACGCTTGGGCATCACCTGTTGAACGGGGCCAAGGAGGTACGGCTGTTTGGCGAGACCATCGACGTCAAGGCGCGGATTTTGAATCTGCGGGGATTAAGCGGACATGCGGATCAAGAGCATCTGTTACGCTGGGCGGGTGCATTTCAAAAGAAGCCGCGGAGGATTTTTGTCGTGCACGGGGATGATCAGGTGACGGAAGAGTTTGCGGCCGAGATCAAAAAACAGCTGGGAATCGAGGCGGTCGCTCCCTACAGCGGGGACTGCTATGATCTGCTGACCAATGAGTGTGTGGCCGAAGGCAGCCGGGAGGCCAAGCCGAAGAAGGCGAAAGACGCGAAGGTATCCTCCAACGTATTTGCCAGATTGTTGGCGGCCGGAGAGCGTCTGCTCTCGGTCATCCGCAAAAACGAGGGACTGGCCAACAAGGATTTGGCGAAATTTGCTGATCAGATCAACTCGCTCTGTGATAAGTGGAACCGATAAGGTGCTATTTTTTGAGAGAAAGATAGTTTTTCATGGTTTTGAGGGCCGATTTTTCCAGTCGGCTGACCTGGGCTTGGGAGATCTGGATTTCCTCAGCCACCTCCATTTGGGTTTTCCCTTGAAAAAAGCGCAGCTGAATGATATAATTTTCCCGTTCGCCCAGCCGCTGCATGGCGTCGCTTAAGGATAATTCTTCCACCCAGGTTTCTTCCTTGTTTTTTTTATCGCTGATCTGGTCCATCACATAGAGGGTGTCGCCGCCGTCGGTGTAGACCGGCTCGTAGAGGCTGACCGGGCTTTGGATTGCGTCGAGGGCAAAGACGATATCCTCTTTGGAGATGCCGATTTCAGCGGCGATTTCCGGGATGGTCGGCTCCTGCAGATTTTTCCGCGTCAGCTGCTCGCGTGCGTGAATCGCTTTGTAAGCGGTGTCCCGCAGGGAGCGGCTGACGCGGATGGAATTGTTGTCCCGCAGATAACGGCGGATCTCACCGATGATCATCGGTACGGCGTAGGTGGAGAACTTGACGTTCATTGTGGGATCGAAGTTGTCGATTGACTTGATTAAGCCGATGCAGCCGATCTGGAACAGATCGTCTACATTTTCGTTGCTGGAGGAAAAGCGTTTGATCACGCTTAGAACAAGCCTTAAGTTACCCTTAATGTATTGCTCTCTGGCAGCAAGATCCCCTTCCTGAATGCGTGAAATCAGCGCTTCCTTTTCCTGTTCTTTTAATACGGGGAGTTTTGCGGTATTGACGCCGCAGATTTCGACTTTGTACACTGCCATGATGAATACCTCCGGAAATGAAATTGATAAAAAAAGAATGCGCCGATTTTGCTACTTTTATTCATAAATATTTTGTGTTAAAATAAAAAAAAACGTGGCGGAGGGATTCGTGATGGATTATATAGATAAAAGAAATCAGATGGAAAAAATGGCGAAAAGCATTATCAAACGGCGGAATGTAATCTACACAACACCGGAGCTGATCGGGGCCAAAGCGGCGGAAGAGGAAGACACGGAGGCGGATCAGATTTTGGAGCATTTGCAGCAGATGAAGCAGCAGGGAGAGGAACAGAAGCGTCTGGAAATCGCACGGATGGTCGAGGAGCAGGAGCAGAACCAGGCAGAGATCAACCGGATCCTGCGGCAGAAGGAGGAACAGCTGGTACAGAATATTGAAGCAGGCAAGGAGTAAGGCGCTTCTAGTTCATACCGGCTGCGTGCAAGGAGTAAGGCGTTTCTGTTTCATAGCGGTTGCGTGCAAGGAGTAAGGCGCGTATAGTTCACACTGGCTGCGCGCGAAACAGACTGGGTGACCGGAGTGCGTTGCGGAGCCAGCGCGGATACAGGTATAATTTTGCAGGTCAAAGAATAGAATGAAGAGAACGGAAGAAATGAGAAGAGGGATTCAATATGGACGCCGTGATCTTAAAGAAATACCATGGACTTGGAAACGATTACCTGGTTCTGGATCCAAATCGCAACCGAATCGCGCTCAATCGAAGAGCAATTGAGCTTTTGTGCCGGAGAAATTTTGGCGTGGGCGCGGACGGGATTTTGTACGGGCCGGTGGAGACGGAAGGCTTGCCGGGGCTGACAATTTACGGCAGAGACGGTTCCCTGGCCAGACAAAGCGGGAACGGCGTGCGGATTTTTGCCAAATATTTGTTGGATGAAGGGTACGTGAAGGCGCAGCGTTTTTGTATTCAGACGGCGCTGGGACCAGTGGAGGCTGCCTGTCTGGCCGCGGACAGAGGACGGATCCGCCTGAATATGGGAAAGCCTTCTTTTGCAGGAGAGGCTGCCTGGACGGCGGGGATGCACGAGGAAGGAATTCTTCATGCAGCCCTGTGTTTTTGTGATCGGGTGTATAATGGCGCCTGCCTTTGCACGCAGGGTCCAGGCTGTGTCGTGATGATGGAGGAGGTCGGCGGGCCGGGGGATATAAGGTCAGGCCCTTATGGCCGGAGGGACAAAGCAGCGCCCGCTTACATGAACCTGCAGCTGGTAAAAGTACCGGATGCAAAAAACCTTCAGGTTGAGATCGCGCAGCGGGGCGCTGAGGCTTTGGCTGAGGGTAGTGTTGATTCGGTTGGCGGCGGTTTTCACGGCGGTATCTCCTCCTATGCGCCGTTGTCCTCAGGAACCAGGGCTTGCGCGGCGGCGGCATTGACGCGGCGGATGGGACTGTGCGAGGAGGAGGTTACGGTGCACATGCCCGGCGGCAGCTTGTCGGTGAAGGTTTGCGCGGACTGGACGATCTTTCTGACCGGACCGGTGGAATATGTGGGTGAGATCCGGGTGGCAGAGGAATTTTTAACATAACAATCAATTATAAGTTTACGAAAAAGAGGTACAGAATGAAGAAATTAATGGACCAGATTTCAGCGGAAGTACAAACAGCGTTCAAGGAACAGGGATATGACCCCAATTACGGGCGTGTCACGTTGTCAAACCGACCGGATCTGTGTGAATTTCAGTGCAACGGAGCGTTGGCGGCGGCCAAGGAATACCACTGCGCGCCGATTCAGATTGCAGAGAAGGTGGCGCAGGCTTTGGCTGGTCAGGAAATTTTTGCGCTGGCAGAGGCTGTAAAGCCGGGATTTTTGAATTTGAAGTTAAACGGAAGCTATGTTGCGGATTATCTGCAGGAGATGGCGGACGACGAAGAACGGTTCGGCTGTGAGCGTGTGGCCAGCCCGAAGACGATTCTGGTTGATTACGGCGGGGCGAACGTGGCAAAGCCTTTGCATGTGGGGCACCTGCGTTCTGCCATCATCGGCGAGAGCATTAAGCGCATTGGGACCTTTCTTGGTCATCGTATGATCGGGGATGTGCATTTGGGAGATTGGGGCTTACAGATGGGTCTGGTGATCATCGAATTAAAAGCGCGCAAGCCGGAGCTGGTCTATTTTCAGGAGGATTATGCGGGCGAATACCCCAAGGAAGCGCCGTTTACCATTGGCGAGCTGGAGGAGATTTATCCGATGGCCAGCGCCAGGTCGAAGGAGGATGCGGCGTATAAGGAAGCGGCCATGCAGGCAACTCTGCAGCTGCAGCAGGGGCGGCGGGGCTATCGGGCGCTGCTGGAACACATTTTACGGATCTCCGTTGCGGATCTAAAGTGCAATTATGAGAATCTGAACGTATCCTTCGATCTGTGGAAGGGCGAATCGGATGCTCAGCCATATATCCCGGAAATGGTGGAACGTATGAAGCGGGAGGGATATGCGTATATGTCCGAGGACGCCTTGGTGGTGGATGTCAAGGAGGAGGGGGACAGCAAGGAGATTCCGCCCTGTATGATCTTAAAGTCCGACGGCGCTGCGCTTTACAATACCACGGATTTGGCGACGATTGTGTGGCGGGTGCAGGACTATGACCCCGACGAGATTGTCTATCTGGCGGACAAGCGTCAGGATCTGCATTTTACACAGGTGTTCCGCTGTGCGAGGAAAACGGGGCTGGTAGAGCCAAAGACGAAGCTGAGCTTTCTCGGCTTTGGCACGATGAACGGCAAGGACGGCAAGCCCTTCAAGACGAGAGACGGCGGTGTGATGCGCTTAGAGTATCTGGTGGAGAGCATCAACGAAGAGATGTACCGTAAGATTGCCGAGAATCACACCGTAGAAGAAGCGGAGGGCCGAGAAACAGCCCGGATTGTAGCTTTATCTGCGATCAAGTACGGCGATTTGTCCAAC
>CAMULB010000198.1 GCA_947089585.1 uncultured Lachnospiraceae bacterium
GCATTCGCTAAGTGCCGACGCCCTTCTATGTGTCTTACAGAAAGCTCCCCGCAAGACCAGATGCGGATTGACCAAACGCCTTGAGCTGTGCCGGCCGTGGGGATTGGCTGGCCGGTTCTTTATGGTTAATTGAAGCTATTTCTATTTAGTTTACAACTTTTTTTGGATGTTGTAAATATAGTTTTTGTGGGTTATTGTCTGATTAATTGATAATTATGTTATATTCTTATATTTTTCTGATTATTTTATTGATAATAGGATATTTATGGTTAATTTTATGCAATTTTAGTGAAGCTGCTTGAGATTTTGACTCTATATTTTTTTGGAAAATTGATGGTTTTTTGTCTGAAATATAGAATTGTGCGGGAATTATCTTTTTTGCTTTTGATCTTTTTTTCATATATAACGATCTGTCTTTATATAAAGATGGGGCTTTATCGTGCTGTTTAATCTCATGAGCGACAGGTATTTTCGCTTAGATACAGGACGCAAAAAAACATTCCGGCTTGGCTTTTTGCCTTTGCCGGAATGTTTTTTTATTTGATCCCCTTTGTAATCTGGATTGATTTTTTAACCTCTCCCGATACACTTTTTAAAACGATACTTTCATGGAATATGCATGTTGATGCCAAATCCATTCTCCACAAAATGATTCTTCATCAGCATTGGTATTGTAATAAGTTATTTTATGTAATCTGGTTTTCAAAGGCTCTCTTTTCACACCTTCAGCGTAAATTGTCCCACCAGCTCTTCCAAATTTGCGGACTGTGCAGACAATTCCTCGCTGGTCGCAGAGGTCTGCTCGGCCGCTGCGGAATTGCTCTGAATTACTTCGGAAATCTGTTCTACGCCTTGCTCTAACTGCTTCATCGACTCTGCCTGCGTAGCGGAGAGCTCGCTGATCTCATTGGTTGATTGGGCCAAAATACGAATGCCTTGGATGACGGCTTCAATGGCAGTTGTGGTCTTATTCGTAATCTCGTTTCCGTGTTCAATCTCTTCGATCGAATTCTCGATCAGCTTCTTCGTATCAATGGCTGCCGTAGCGCTGTCGGCCGCCAGCTTTCCGATCTGGTCCGCCACCACGGCGAAGCCTTTGCCGGCTTCTCCGGCTCTGGCCGCTTCAATGGAAGCGTTGAGGGACAGCAGATTGGTCTGAGAAGCAATCTCTTCAATGGTGGCAATAATCTTGGCGATCTCGGTAGAGGTATCGTTGATTCGCTCCATCGCCTCATTCAAGCGCCGAATATCTTCGTTGCTCTCCTCCGCCTGTCTGGTGAATTCCTCTGCCTGACGATAGGACTCGTTCGCTTTTTCGGAGCTCTCAACCACCGCCTCGGTAATGCTCTGCATCGTCGCGGTCAGCTCTTCGACGGATCCTGCCTGGTCAGTCGCGCCTTCCGCCAGAGACTGAGCGCTCTCCGCCATCTGCGTGGCCCCTAATGCCACCTGCTGAGAAGCCTCCGCAATATTCCCCATCGTATTACTCAAGGAATCGCTCGACATATTGATGGCCTCCACCAGCTCTAAAAACTCGCCCCGGAAATCTGCTCGTGTCTGAACGTTAAAATTCCCTTCCGCAACTTCATGCAGCACCCGGTTCAAATCCTCAATATAAGTACGCAGCAGGCCAATCGCCTCTGCAAAGGACTCAGTCATGTCGCCGATCTCATCGGGATACATTTTCTCCACATGGAGATCCAGATTCCCCTGTGCCAGCTGTGCCGTCGCGTCTTTAATCTGAATAATGGGTTCTGAAAACAAACGCGCGACAAATTTAGCAAAACGCATGGAGATAAAAATGGCAGCCAGAACCACCAAAAACATCACGCCGATGATCACATAATTTTGAACCGACATGCGGGTGGCGGCTTCATTCCCCATCTCTACATTGAGCTCAATCAATCCCTCCACCGCATTCGTCAGCTGCTTCAGCGTTGGCTTTCCCTCATTCATCAGCAGGTCCAGCGCTTCCTCATCCTTATTGGCTAACGCCAGTGCGCGCACCTCTTCAAAAATCTCCCGATATTCCGGAAGCGTGGCCGTAATGATCTCGATGTATTCCTTTTCCTTTGCCGTATTGCAATGCTGAATCATCGTCTCACAGGCCGCATCCGTGATCTCCCGGATCGTAACCAGTTCCTCATTGGCCTGATCCATCTCCGCCTGGTCATGAACCAAAATCATCTCACGTATAACCGAAGGCTCCTTATTCAGATACGTACTGAATATTCCGATCTCTCCCTGCGAAAAACCATTCTGCACCAGCACGTTTTTGTAGCTGATATCGCTGCGCAAAAGCATCAGCAGCCCTAAAATTCCTGAAACGCTCGCAATCATTACGGTCAGTGTAAAGCAAAATGTCAGCTTTTTCTGCACCTTCATTTTTTTTATTTTTTCTAACATAACTTCCCCTTTTCTTCCTTCATATTTCCCGCCTGCGCGACAGCCGCGGCACACAAACCGCATGTACCTCCACTGACGGCCGGGGATTCGCTCTAAGAACCGTCTTGTCCTTTTGCACAAATAGCTTATCCACAATCCTATATTCTCATGTCAAGGTTCGTCTCTGCTTGCCCCATCCCCGCTTTTACTGCCGGAAATATGACAAAAGTATGTATTTTATTATAGCACCATTTTATCCCAGACACAATTATTTTTTTCCCATTCTCTCATTTCCCATAAACAATGCGACCTTTTCCTCGGCAACGCTTTCACTGCAGGAGACGAAGTTGAATTCCCCGCTGATCTTCATATCCTCAACTTCAAAAACAGCCAGATCCCCACGGCATTCGGCCACCGGCGCATAGGCAAAGGTAATCGCATTCTGCCGGATCACCAGATCGGCAATCACACTGAAATTGCCGGCCGAAATGGTCCGCCGGAAACAGGCGAGAGAAAACCCCCGCTGGGCAATTGCCTGCTCAAAGATCGCCCGCGTGCCGGAGCCCTGCTCCCGCAGAATCAGGCTTTGTTCAAATAATGCTTCCAGCGGAACACAGTTCCCCGCAAACGGATGGTGCAGAGAGCAAATCCCTACAAATCGCTCCTTCTGAAACAGTCGGCAAAAGTAACGCGTTTTGTCAAATACGCCCTCCACAATGGCAAAATCCAGACTTGGGGCCTCTAACATTTTCAAAAGATTCTCCGTATTGTCAATCACCAGGTTGAGGCTGTGATTTTCCTGCTGCAAAAAGCGGTTCAGCGGCTCGGTAAGCACAAACTCGCCGATCGTTTTGGTCGCGCCGACATTCAGCAGCACACAGTCCGTTTCCTCCAGAGAACGGCGCAGATCCCGCTCTTGTGTCTGAACGGAATCGGAATATTTCTTTAATGCTTCACAGGCCTTGGTTCGTTTTAATGTCCTGCCATTGTACTCAAATAATTTTACCCCATAATATTTTTCCAGAAACTGAATGTGTTGCGTAACGCCCGGCTGAGTCATATTCAGCAGCTCAGCCGTCTTTCGGTAGTTCATTACCTCGCACAGGGTATGGAAGGTCCTCATTCTGAAATCAAGCATTCGTTCTTCCTCCGACGGTAAATGATTATATATTTTTATTGTTTGATAAAATATAATAATTTGATTTTATCATAAAACATGCTACAATAAAAGAAATTATTACCAGTACAGAAATGATTACCAGAAAGGAGTTTTTCTTATGAAAACTGTGATCATCGGCGGTGTGGCGGCCGGAACCAAGACTGCCGCAAAGCTGAAACGAGAAATGCCGCAAAGCGAAGTGGTCATCTACACCAAATCCAAGGATATCTCTTATGCCGGCTGCGGCCTGCCTTACTACATCGGCGGCGCCATTGCCACCGAGGAAGAGTTGATCGTCAACACCCCGCAGAAATATATGGGGCTGACAGGCGCCGTCGTACATACCAACAGCGAAGTGACCGCCGTCCATCCTTCTGACAAGACGATTGAGGTCAATGGTGAAACGGTTTCCTACGACCGTCTGGTGATTGCAGCGGGTGCCGCTCCCATCGTGCCCGACCTCCCCGGAATTACGCTGCCCGGCGTGTTTCAGGTCCGCACCCCCGAAGACGCGATCCGCGCCAGAAGCTATGCCGAGGACAACCAATGCAAAAAAGCTGTGATCATCGGCGGCGGCTTCATCGGACTGGAAGTGGCAGAGAACCTGAGCGCCAAAGGCATTTCCGTGACGGTGGTCGACATGGCCGACCAGCTGATGCCCAACATTTTCGATCCCGACATGGCTGACTATCTGCGGCGCAAGCTGTCGGAAAACGGCACGCGCATTCTCACCAGAAGCGCATTAGAGGAAATCCAAGGCGAGACCAAGGTGACAGCCGTAAAGACAAGCACGGGAACACTCTCCTGTGATCTGGTAATTCTTGCAATCGGCATTCGCCCCGCAACCGCCTTTTTGGCCGACAGCGGACTGACGCTGGAGCGCGGGCTGATCGTGACCGACGAACACCAAAAGACCAACCTGCCCGATATTTACGCCGTCGGCGACTGCGCGATGGTTAAAAACCGGATCACAGGCAAGCGGCAGTGGTCAGCCATGGGCTCCACCGCCAACATTGCCGGACGGGCGCTGGCGCTGAATTTAAGCGGAGAGGAGACTGCCTATCCCGGCGCGCTCGGCACTGGCATCGCCAGACTCGCACCCAACCTTTCTGCAGCGAGAACAGGCCTGACCGAAGCCGGTGCCCACGAAAACGGATACGAGGTAATCACTGTGACCTGCGTCAACGACGACAAAGCGCATTACTATCCCGATTCCTCCATCTTTATCACCAAGCTGATCGCCGACAAAGCCTCCCACAAACTGCTCGGCGCGCAGATCATCGGCAGCGGCAGCGTAGATAAAATGGCGGACATTGCAGTCGTGGGCATTTCCCTTGGCATCCAGATCGAGGATTATGTGACAATGGACTTTGCCTACGCACCGCCCTTCTCCACGGCCATCCATCCCTTTGCCGCCGCCTGCTCAATCTTAATCAACAAGCTGAGCGGACGCCTTGCTTCCTTCACACCGGCCGAATATGCTGCCGGCGAAGCAAACGATTATACACTCATCGACGCGCATCCCGCCTCCACGCTGCCCGGTGCGCCATGGGCCGATTTTGCCAAATTAGACCAGTTCGGCTATGACAAGGATGCGAAGCTGCTCTTAGTCTGTGCCAGAGGCAAGCGGGGCTACCTGCTGCAGAACAAGCTGCGCAAACTTGGCTATGAGAACACCCGCGTACTGGAGGGCGGCGCCACCTTCAATGTGATCAAAAAAACACTGCCCGCCGGTGAAAAGCTGCCCGCCGAGGAGATTAAGCGCGTGAAGGGCCTGGGCTGCCTGCAGGACAAACGCTACCATGACGTATTCAATGTCCGCATCATCACCACCAACGGAAAGATCACGGCCGAAGAGCACCGCGCCGTAGCCGAAGCGGCCGATCGTTTCGGCAGCGGAGAGGTCACGATGACCACCCGTCTGACACTGGAGATCCAGGGCGTCAAATATGAGAAGCTCGACGCTTTGATGGCTTTCCTCGCCGAGCACGACTTGAAGACCGGCGGCACCGGCTCGCTCGTGCGTCCGGTGGTTTCCTGCAAGGGCACGACCTGTCAATATGGTCTGATTGACACCTTCGACCTAAGCGAAAAGATTCACCACCGTTTCTACGAGGGCTACCATCAGGTAACGCTGCCGCACAAATTCAAAATCGCAGTCGGCGGATGCCCCAACAACTGCGTAAAGCCTGACTTGAACGATCTGGGAATCATCGGACAACTGGTGCCGCAGTTCGAT
>CAMULB010000199.1 GCA_947089585.1 uncultured Lachnospiraceae bacterium
CTCTGCAATCACCTTCATCGTCAGGATCGGGATGATCACCACAAAGCCAAGACATACAAAGCTCAACACATACTCAAAATTTGCCACTGCAGACTGGATGTTATAAAGCATCGCCCCAAGGCCTACAAAGGCCAGGAGAAACGCCGAAAAAATATAAGCTGTCAACGAATGAAAATGACTCGACAGCTCATGCTTCCACACTGCAATCATTCCTTTTCCACCTCGCTTTCCTCTAAAGCGCCTTCTGAAACAACTCCATCCGGGATGTTCTCCGCCTCATATAAGGAATTAACAGCCGCCTGGTTGACAGCATCCGTTTCTTCGACAACTGCCTGTCTGCCGTCGGCGTCTCCTTCCGTCAGTTCAATAAAGACATCTTCCAGATTCGCTTTCTTTGAGGCCATTTCAACAATTGCCTTTTGTTTTTCTGAAAATGCAAAGAACAACTGCCGGCATACAGACCTGATATCGTCTGTATCAGCTTTCACATGAATTTTTACAAGTCCCTTTTCCACTTCGTCCAACGTATATTCCTCGTATATCGCCAGATTTTCCAAAATCTCCTTGGCTTCCTCTGGAAGCGCTTCTACCATAAACTCAATGCCGTTTGATGATTGTCTAAGTTTTTCCAGGTTTTCCGGAGTGTCAAAAGCTACCAGCCTCCCCTTGACAATAATCATCACCTTTTCACAAATTGCCTGTACCTCCGACAGAATATGAGAGCTTAGAATCACTGTATGGCTTTCACCCAACTGTCTGATCAAATCACGAATCTCTATAATCTGGATCGGATCAAGGCCTACTGTTGGTTCATCCAAAATAATCACTTTTGGATTCCCCAAAAGTGCCTGGGCAATACCCACACGCTGCTTATATCCTTTCGACAACGCAGAAATCAGTTTGTTTCTGACACTGCCAATTTTAGTCTGCTCAACGACCTCTTCCACCTGCTGCGCCAGTTCCATTCCCTTTAGACCTTTTGCTGCACCGACAAATTTCAAATACTCTATCGGCGTCTCATTCATGTACAAAGGCGGCTGTTCCGGCAGATATCCCATCCGTTTTTTTGCCATCTGCGGCTCTTCAAAGATATCGTAGCCGTCAATTCTAACAGTTCCATCCGTTGCAGATAAACACCCTGTCATGATATTCATTGTGGTGGATTTCCCAGCGCCGTTCGGTCCCAAAAATCCATAGACATGCCCCTCCTCAATTTCAAAAGATAAGTCGCTGACTGCCATGAAATCACCATAACATTTTGTCAAATGCTCTACTGCGATCATAATGACCCTCCTTACTTGTTTTCACAGGCATTCGCCCATATAAGACACAGGCAAAATCCTTTCATCATTAAGATTTTACAAAACGACGCTAAAGGCAGCCTAAAGAAATCTGTGAAAAACTTACTGCGTCCCGCAAAATTCTTCAGATATCATTTCCCACCTCTTTGAGAGGCAATATATATTCATATAGCCGTAAGGGAAACCCATACGATAATGCCCGCATCGAATTCCGCCCCCATCGCCCCTTTATAAGCGGCATCAAAAAACACGAAAAAGAGAGGCCCACCACATACTGTGATGAACCCCACCGAACCTCAAAATCCCTTGATTTTAAGCCATTCTTCAATACTTTTTCCTGCGAGTACCCAAAATTCTATGACATCCATTTGAAATAGCCGCCGGTGACGATCAGGGCAATTCCCCCCATACACACGGCCGCGGCCTGAAAGACCGTACCCATCCAAATCCCGCTTTTTCACAACCTCTTCGACATCTGCTTCAGCCTCTCAATAAAAATCCTGCTGCACTTTGGAGGAATAATCCATTCCGCTAAGGGATAACCATTATAAATCTGCAAAAATGTCTCATATTCTTCCGCCTCTCCCCCACCCAAGCCAAAAGGGACTGCCGCATGACTGGAATATCCAGCATACAGCAGTCCCCTCTTTCATTCCCCGTTCCTTCCTACACCTACCATGCCCCAAAATAGGAAAGGGTCACGGCGCTGTTATCCGCTCCGGCCTTCATCGCCTGCGGTATGGTCAAGCCGCCGAGAATTCCGTAGAGAAATCCCGCAATAAAGCTGTCCCCGGCGCCCATCGTATCCGCCACCTTACACTCAGTGATGCCGCAGCGGTAGAACTGTTCCCCGTCCCAGGCCACGCTCCCCGCTTCGCCCAGGGTAACAATAACGGCTTTCGGCCCCTGCTGCTGGATCGCTTTCATGAATTCCAAAAGCTGTTTCGCTTCGTCCTCCTTCGGCTCCAGACCTAACGTCCGGCATTTACAATGAAAGTCCTCCTTCGATTCCTCATCAAAAGAAAAAAATGCATATGTCACATAGGGCACGGCCTGATCGACCACCGGACTGGCAAATTTGTTGGCAAAATCAAAGGCTACGGGCACATTTGCTGCAATCCGCGGCAGCTCACCCTCAATCATACCCCAGATTCCTGTCGTTACCAGATCATGCGTGTACAAAAAATCAAAATCTCCCGCGCGTAGCTTAAAATCTGCCAGCACGCCTTCGTCATAATCTCCGAATACGCGCTCTCCATCTATCAGCTCCACATGACTGACCGCCGTCTTTCCGTCCAGCACCTGAATGTGTGACGTATCCACGCCTTTTTTGGCAATTTCCTCAATCATAAAGCTGCCGCTCGCATCCGTTCCCACAGCTCCCGTGTACGAAGCCTCTCCGCCCAAACGCTTGATATAGACCGCTACGTTGACCGGATTGCCGCCCGGAAAAGACTGCCCTGTATTGTCATAAGCATCTATGCAGTTGTCTCCGACTGCCGCCACTCTTATTTTCCGCTCCAAACCTGTTCCTCTCTTCCTGTCAGACAACCTCCATCTTACGCGCCCAACATTTCTCTCACTCCGCGTGCACGGCCGCTCTCCCCCGCTCTTACGTGTTGGCCAGCCTGTGCGCTTTTATCCACGCGCCATCGCAGCCCGCACCCAATCCACCGCGCGCTTCGCATACAGGGAGGGTTCCTTCAAATAGGCCGTCACCAGCTCGATTGTCGCCCGGCCCTGATAACCATAATCTCTGATTGCACCGAGCAGCTCCTGCAGCGGCATGACGCCGTCTCCGGGCAGGACATGCGCCTCGCTGACCCCGTCGCTGTCCACCAGATGCAGGTGGGCCATCCTACTGCCCAGCTTCTGAAAATAGTCCATTGCCGGCTCCTGCTGCACAAACGGAACCACGACATCGCACATTCCCATCAGCCAGGGCCTGTCAATTTCTGATAAAATCTCCGCCAGATCATTGGCCGTATTGCATACATTCGACTCAAACATGGTCAAAGGCTCCAGCAAAATCTTGTGTTCAAGTCTCTCAGCCTTCTCTCCCAGGCGGCGCAGCGACGTCAAAAGCCGCTTTCGGATCTCGGATCTGGAAGCCGTATTCCCGGCATGGCCGGCAGAAATTAATGTATATTGAGCTCCCATGGCCTTTCCCATCTCCAAAGCCGTCTCCAGATAGGCCATAGCATCCTCCCACTGCTGCTGACCTCCAATCATATAATTGTAGGGGTATGCATTATGCTCCGGCGTATAGACCTCCACCAGCAGCCCATACGTATCCTGCAATTGCAGCACCTCTTTCAGCTGCCCCTGCTTAAGGTCATAGGGGAACGCATGGGGCCTGCCGCCCCACAGCTCCACGTAATCGTAGCCAAACCGTTTCCCATCGGCAAACGCCTGCGCAAGCGAACCACGCTGATACCCGCAAGTGAAAATCCCAATGCGCATTCCCTTCGTCTCCGCCACAGAGGTCTCTTTCCGTACTCCCTCTGTCTCCGCCGCAGAACCCGCTTTCCATACTCCCTCTTCCTCCGCTGCGGAAGACGCTTTACACATTCCTTTTGTCTCGGTACTCCCGCCGCAGATCGTTGTTCCTTCCATATTAATAGTCCAGTCTGCGGTAATAACGGCGAATCTCCATCGGATGACAGTTCAGCCGCTCCATATGGGCGTCAATCCGCTGGGTCACTGCATGCATCACCAGATGGGAAATCTCCCCGCGAAACTTCTCACTGATGCCCTTAAGCTCATAATCCTTGGTGTCAATGATGTTATAGCGTCCGCAGATCTTTGGCAGGAAATCAGCTACCCGCAGGCTCAAGGAACGCTGTGAATCCTCGCCTACAAACACCGTCACCGCGGTATCGCGGTCGATGATCTCCAGCATGCCATGGAAAAATTCTGCGCTGTGAATCGACTTCGTGCGAATCCAATGCTGCTCTTCCCAATAGCACATTGCATAAGAATAGGTCGCCCCATACTGATTGCCGGCCCCGACAAAGTAGTGAATTGTGTCATTCATATGACGCTTGGCAAATTCCTCACCGTAAGCATCTGCGGCTTTTTCTACCTCAACCAGCGCCTGCGCCAAATGAGCATCCAGCTCTTGATACAGCTCCTCGTACTCGGAAAATTCTCCGGCCTGGTACATGAAACGATCCGCCGTCATAAAAAATTTCAACTGCTCATTGCCCGGATAGGCGATCTCGTAATCGACCATCTTGGCCAAATCCGCCGTCTCCACATCAATGAAGCCCAGCACCTTGGCTCCCGCTTCCTTTACCTTCCTGACACCGTCTACCATTTCCTGAGTATTCCCGGTCACGGAAGAGATAATCACAATCGTGCCTTCCCCCACCTTACGGTTTCCGGTGGTGAGATACTCCGCTGCGTTGACTACAAAAAACGGCAGAGACGACCGCTCCAGCATATGTACCTCTGCCTGCAGGCAGGAGGCATAAGTGCCTCCAATGCCCAGCCAGCAGATATTCTTATATCCTTCACTGCAGATACTGTCTACGATTTCATTGATTTTGCCGCGCAGCGCCAATGCGCCGTTTACACTGTCCAACTGTTTTTTTTCATCAAATTTTAACATTTTATTCTCCAACCTTTAATTTCTGATAATAGTCATTGTAAATTGTCAACGCTTCTCCTACGTCCTCCTGGAAAAATACATTCTCTTTATAAGAGAAGTTTCTTGCCGGATCGTTTTTATAGGAATCGGAAGCTGCCTCCACTGCCGCATCGTTGGGGCAGGAATAAGGATACTCTTCCAGATTGCCGGCCATTACCTGCGGGTCGCAGATGTAGTTGAGGAATTTTTCTGCCAGATCGGTATGCTTTGCTCCCACCGGAATGACATACAAATCGAAGCCCAGCTGTACAGCGTCCTCCTTAAAATCTGCAATTGCAAGCGTGTTGTTTTCTCCCATCTCAGACATTGCCCAAGACGCATTTCCATCGTAGGTCAGAGCGACCGACGCTGTGCCGTTGGTCAGATTCTGCTCGGCATTGCCGTAAGCGACTACGTTTTCATTGAATTTTACCAGCCACTCATACGCTTCTGCGATTTCGCTCTCCTCTGTGGAGTTGGGATCATAACCCAAGGCGATCAAAGCGATCGGGAACAGGTTTCTCGCACCGTCAATCGTGCTGATCTGGCCTTTCATCTCCGGCTTGATCAGGTCGTTGTAGCAGGTGATCTCGATCGGGCATTTTTCCTTATCGTATACAATATAGATATAATTCATCAGATACGGCACGCAGTACTCCTTGGCTGTCCAATACGCTTCGTTGATATTGGATGCATTGGGCACATTGTCAAAATTAATCTTTTCTACATAGCCTCCGGCCACCAGTGATTCCATATACGCATCACAGGTCATGATCAGGTCATATTCATCCCCGCCGCCGGCTGTCAGCTTGGTAATCGCATCCGCGTTATCG
>CAMULB010000200.1 GCA_947089585.1 uncultured Lachnospiraceae bacterium
AATGCGTGCTTTTGTATTCGCCGCAGGATGTGATGATCAGCCGCTTTTTGATTGAAAACAAAGAGCCGAATCCGGATTACGGCCCTCAGGAGCTGCTGGCGCTTCAAGAGCAGGACGAACGGCGGCTGAAGTCGATGACTTATTATTGCGTGACGACCGGCTGTCTGCGGGAATACATATTGCGCTATTTTGGCGAGCGGGGGACGACGGCCTGCGGTCACTGCTCCAATTGCCAGAAGGAGTACGAAACACTGGATCGAACCAGAGAAGCAAGAGTCGTGATTGACTGCATCCTGGAATGCCGCCAGCGTTACGGGATCAATGTGATTGCCGGAACGCTCCTAGGCCGTGCAACGGCCAAGCTGCAGGAGTATCAGGTGCAGCAGTATCAAAGCTATGGGGCGTTGAGGGAGCTGCACGAGGTTCAGGTCAAGGAGCTGATCCAGCATATGCTGATCGAAGAGATTTTGTCTGCGACCAAGGACAAATACGCGTTGCTGCGCGTGACGCAGAAGGCGAAGGAAGTGCGCGCGGGTGCGTGTCCGGTTCTGCTGCGGGCGCCAAAGGAGCAGCCCAAGGAGGAGAAAAAGCCCAAAAAGGGAGCCTCCTTGAACCGGCGTTCCGATCTTTTGAACAGCCGGGGGATGGATTTGTTCGACGAGCTGCGCAGGGTGCGTCTGGCGTTGGCCAAGGAAGAGGGCGTGCCGCCGTATCTTATTTTTTCCGATAAGACACTGGTAGACCTTTGCGTCAAGCTGCCGTTTACCAAGGAAGAGATGCTTACCGTCACCGGGGTGGGCGAGTATAAGTATGAAAAGTACGGCGCGCGCTTTCAAACGGCGATCCGTCAGTTTACCAACGGAAAAAAGGAAAAGTGCTATTTTGGAGACGGACAGTAACGCTCGATGTTGAGGTATTGCTTGCTGCCGAGGCAGACGCCTCCCAACAGTGCCGCCGTATCCTGTAGGGTAGAGGGCTCGATGCGGCATTTGCGGCTCATGGGATTGGTCAGGCGGGCTAAAAGCTTCGGCGTTATTTCCGGCAGGCCGGCGGATAAGGCGCTGTTGATCACGATCAGCTGTGGATTGAAGAGGTTCGCCAGATTGTTGATGCCGAGGGCCAGATAGGAGAGAAAGTCCTCCACGGCAGCCCGCGCGGCTTCGCCGCTGCTGCGGTAATCCTGAATCAGGTCGTCTAAGGAAGCGTGCGGCTGCCGCTTGAGGGCGCGGTATTTTCTGAGAATCGCGTCTTCAGAGGCGTATTGTTCGAGACAGCCCCGATTGCCGCAGGGGCAGGGACGTCCCTGCGGTTGCACGATCGTATGGCCGAATTCGCCGGCAAAGCCGTCCGCGCCGGTGTACAGCTGCCCGTCGAAGATAATGCCCAAGCCGATGCCGGTGTGCACGCTGATGTTGACGAGATTGCCGGCGCCGAAGGAAAAGGCGGCTTCGCCCAGAGCCGACAGGTTGGCCTCGTTTTCCAGAAGAACGGGCAGCGAAAATGCGTCCTCAAGCAGCTCCTTTAACGGCAGTTGCGCGAGGTCATAATAAGGCGTAAAAAGAATTTGGTTTTCGTGCACAACGCCGTGAATGCCGAGGCAGATGCCGGCCAGAGGCCGGTCGGGGTGCGTGCGCAGCTTTTGAATGGAAGAAATCAGGAGAGCGGGAAGGCTCTCCCTTTTTTTGTCCCAGGAAATCCGATGCAGGATGCAGTCGCGGCCCAGCAGATCGGCCGTCATCAGATGGATGCCGGTCGGCGTGAGATCAAACGATGCAATGTAAGCGTGGGAGCGGTTAAACGTAAGCAGAATCGGGCGGCGGCCTTTGCAGGTCTTCGGGCTTCCGATTTCCTCCGCTAAGCCGTGGTCGAGCAGCGATTGTACCTGACTTGAGATCGTGGCCTTGGTCAGCCCTAGGCATTTTGCAAGCTCGGCGCGGGAAGCGGTTCCCCGTTCGATGAGAGTCTCTAAAATGCGGCGGGCGTTCAGATCACGGATCAATTCTTGATTTTTGGCGGACATAGGGGCGGTTCCTCCATTCGGTTGAGTCGGCAAAATAAAACGATTTCTAACCCTGATTATAGCGGAAGCGGTTCAAAAATACAATGATATGTTTTACGGAGCGCGCAGCTTGTGCGCATTCCTGACCTGTGAAGCGGAACCATTTTTTCAAAAAAGGATTGACACCCTTCTGGTGCTGTGCTACAGTAAAAGCAACAATTAGTTCAGTCGATAAACTAAATAAAACGGAGGATGTGTTATGTCGTATTTTCAAACGCCGGCCATCGCTTATGAGGGCCCTAAGAGCAAGAATCCATTTTCATTCAAGTATTACAATCCGAAGGAGATTGTGATGGGAAAGACGATGGCGGAGCAATGCCGTTTTGCCATGTCCTACTGGCATACGCTGACCTACATGGGCAATGACCCGTTTGGCGCTGCGACGATGTACCGCCCCTGGGATCAGACGGCAGATGTGATGGAGAAGGCGTTTCACCGGGTGCACGCGGCTTTTGAATTGATGGAGAAGCTTCAGATTCCCTTTTTTTGCTTTCATGATGCGGACATTGCGCCAAGGGCGGCGACGTTGAAGGAGACCAATGAGCGGCTGGATTTGGTTGTGGACGTGATGGAGGAGGAGATGGAGCGAACCGGAATCCGCTGTCTTTGGGGCACGACCAATGCGTTTGGCGACGACCGATTTGTCCATGGAGCCGGCACCTCCTGTAATGCCGACGTATTTGCGTATGCGGCGGCCCAGATCAAAAAGGCGATGGAGCTGACCCGGCAGCTGGGAGGAGCGAATTATGTCTTCTGGGGCGGACGCGAGGGATATGAGACGCTGCTCAATACCGATACGGCTTTTGAGCTTGACAATCTGGCCCGCCTGCTTTGGATGGCTGTGGACTACGCCAGGGAAATTGATTTTCGCGGGCAGCTTTTGATTGAGCCTAAGCCGAAGGAGCCGACCAAGCACCAATACGATTTTGATGCGGCGGCGGTGCTGGCATTTTTGCGCAAATATGACCTTTTAGAGCATTTTAAGCTCAACATCGAAGCCAACCATGCCACGTTAGCGCAGCATACCTTCCAGCATGAGCTCAACCTGTGCAGAATCAACGGCGTGCTCGGCAGTGTGGATGCCAATCAGGGCGATCCGATGCTGGGCTGGGATACCGATCAATTTCCGACCAACCTCTATGATACGACACTTGCCATGTACGAGATTTTACTGGACGGCGGCTTTACGAAGGGCGGGCTGAACTTTGACGCCAAGGTGCGGCGCGGCTCCTTTGAGGAGGAGGACTTGTTTTTGGCCTATATCGCCGGGATGGATACGTTTGCCAGAGGACTAAAGGTGGCAGCCGCGCTTTTGACCGACGGTGTGCTGGAGGACTTTAAGAAGGAGCGTTATCAGAGCTATAACATAGGGATTGGCAGACAGATTGTGGAAGGGCGCGTGGGCCTGCGTGAGCTGGAGGCGTATGCGCTGGAGCATGGCAGCGGGAAGAATCGATCCGGGCGTCAGGAGATGCTGGAAATGCTGTTAAATCAGTATATCATAGAGACCGCGTAGCGCAGCCATGCGGGTGTGATTGTGATTCACAGAGGGTATGTTAAAGCGGCGCGGTCCGGCGAATGCGGCGCCGCAGAGGAGGAAGCATGAAATATATTGGTATAGATCTTGGCACTTCCGCAGTCAAGCTGCTGCGGATGGACGGGGATGGTACGATCGAAAAAATTGTCTCCAGGCAATATCCCATTTTTTATCCCCGTCCCGGCTGGAGTGAGCAGAATCCGCAGGATTGGTTTGCGGCTGTAGTCGCGGGCCTAAAAGAGCTGCTGGCGGACTGTGACAAGTCAAAGGTGGCAGGAATCAGCTTTGGCGGACAGATGCACGGCTTGGTGGTTCTCGATGAGAAGGATGCGGTCATTCGGCCGGCGATTTTGTGGAACGACGGGCGCACCGGGGAGGAATGCCGCTATCTGAATGAAGAGATCGGCAGAGAAAGGCTGCTGACCGCTACGGGAAATATTGCATTTGCCGGTTTTACAGCGCCCAAGCTGCTGTGGATGTACCGCCATGAGCGGGAGCTGTTTGCGCGGATCAAAAAGGTGATGCTGCCAAAGGATTATCTGGCTTATCGTCTGTGCGGCGTGTTTTGCAGCGATGTTTCCGATGCGTCTGGGACGCTGCTGTACGATGTGGCGCATCGCTGCTGGTCGCAGGAGATGTTAGAACTCTGCCATCTGAAGGAAGCGCAGATGGGGCGGGTCTATGAGAGCGATCAGACTGTGGGCACGCTGCTTCCTGCCGTTGCCGCCGAGCTGGGACTTTCGCCGGCGGTCAGGGTGGCGGCCGGGGCCGGGGATAACGCGGCGGCGGCTGTTGGCACCGGCACAGTGGGCGAGGGGGCCTGCAACCTTTCGCTTGGCACGTCGGGGACAGTGTTTTTATCGTCGTCGGCGTTTCGGGCAGATCCGTTCTATGCGCTGCACGCGTTTGCACATGCAGACGGCGGCTATCATCTGATGGGGTGTATGCTAAGCGCCGCCTCATGCAGCGGATGGTGGATACGGGACATTTTAAAGAACACTGATTTGTCCGCCGAGCAGGCATTGGTGGACGAGACGCGGCTGGGCGAGAATCCGGTGTATTTTCTGCCCTATCTGATGGGCGAGCGTTCTCCCCACAACGATCCCAATGCGCGGGGGACCTTTGTCGGCATGACGATGGATACGACGCGAAGCGATCTGACGCAGGCGGTTTTGGAAGGCGTATCGTTCGGGCTTCGGGATTCGCTGGAGGCGGCAAAACGGCTCGGCGTTGCCGTGACAAGGGCGAGAATCTGCGGCGGCGGGGCCAAGAGCGCGCTCTGGAAAAAGATTGTGGCCAACAGCTTCAACCTTCCGTTGGAGGTGCTGCAGGTAGAAGAAGGGCCGGCGTTGGGCGCAGCCATGCTGGCGGCGGTCTCCTGCGGAGAATACGGCAGCGTCGAGGAAGCGGCCAGACGGATTGTGCAGGTGAAGGAGACCATTTGTCCCGACCCGTCTCTGGCGGAAAAATACGAACAGCGGTATCGGGAATTTACGAAGCTTTATCCGGCGCTGAAACCGGTGTATGCGGTGTTGGGGCACGAAAAGAGGTGAGACGGTTATACGACGTTGGAATGCGAAAGGTGAGATAATATATAATGCCGAACTATAAAAAGGGGTGAGAAGCGGAAGTATAGCAGAGGTGGAAATTCATTAGAGAACATAGAAAATCAATGGACAGAAGGGCCATATTATATGGAACCGTCCATTGATTTATTTTATCTTTAATTCAGGATAAAAGATATCTGATACAGTTATACCGGGCACTTCACCCGGAAGATACAGAAACTACGGAAGATGAACGGAGAGACATTACGATTAAAAATATATTGGTGGATGCGTGCTAGAATGACCTTGGCTTCACCGTAGGAGACAAAATCATGATTCTGACGGAGGCACAAACCACCTGGACAATGAACATCATAATCCGGGCCTTGATGTATTTGGTGCAGTCCTATCATGAGTATTTTGAACGCAGGAACGATAACCTTTATGGCAGCAAAAAGGTGAAGCTGCCAAAACCGGAATTATACGTGATATTCACCGGAAAAGGGTAAGCAAGCCAGAATCTATTTCTCTTTCAGAAGAATTTTTCGATGGTGAGAAATCTGCCATTGATGTAAAGGTAAAAATGATATACGATGGGAAAGACAATGATATTATCAGCC
>CAMULB010000201.1 GCA_947089585.1 uncultured Lachnospiraceae bacterium
CAGCGCGGTCTCGACCCGATGACGACCAATCTGGCAGTAGCAGATCCCAGCCGCGGAGAGGGAACGATTTGCCTGGCGATTTCTCCCTCGCTCAAGGCTCTGGGCGTCAAAAACCGCTGCCGCGTGTATCAGATTCCAAAACAGATTGACTATATCATGGCTCCGCCGCGGATGAAGCTGTATCTGAAATATTCCGCCGATATTTATGCCGTGTATCTGAAATACATTGCCAAAGAGGATTTTCATGTCTATTCGATCGACGAAGCATTTCTGGATGTGACGCATTATCTTTCTTTTTACCATATGACCGCAAAGGCGCTGGCGTTGCAGATTATGGCGGATATCAAGCAAACAACGGGGATTACGGCGACGGCCGGAATCGGTACAAATCTCTATCTGGCTAAGGTTGCGCTTGATCTGATGGCAAAGCATAGCGCAGATCACATCGGATTTTTAGATGAAGCATTATACCGGCAGACATTGTGGCAGCATCAACCGCTGACGGATTTCTGGCGGATCGGAAGCGGGATCGCCAATCGTTTAAAAGGGCTTGGCATTACGACGATGGAAGAGCTGGCGCATGCAGACAAAGCAATCCTGGATCGGCAGTTTGGCATAGACGCCGAGCTGCTGCTGGATCACGCCTGGGGCAGGGAGTGTGTTACCATGGCGGACATCAAATCGTATCGGCCTCAAAACAAGTCCTTATCCAACGGACAAACCTTTTTACGGGATTATTCGTTTGAGGAAGCAAAACTCATTGTCAGAGAGATGACGGATGCGCTCTGTCTGGAGCTTGTGCAAAAAGATTTTCTGGCCAACTCCGTCACCCTTTCGGTTGGCTACGCCAATCCGTTCCATGCTGCGCCCTCTGTGGGAACTGCTTCTCTGACAGAAGCATGTAATGAATATTCGGTCATTGAGCCAAAGGTGTCGGCGGTGTATACACGTATTGCGAACCCCAAAAAGATGATACGCAAGCTTCAGATTTCTTGCAGTGTGCAGCCGCAAAATGAATATCAACAATATCAGCTGTTTGCGGAGGATGCGAAATTTCAAAGGGAACGGAATTTACAGCAGGCAATTCTTCAAATCAAACGAAAATATGGGAAGAATGCGTTGGTGCGGGGAACGAATTTGCTGGAGGGCTCCACTGCCAGAGCGCGCAATCAACAAATCGGCGGACATCGGGAATGAGCGTGTCCAAGGATCAGGTGAAGCGAACCATCGCCGCTGTGCCGGATGAGCGGGCCCTGGAAGTGGGACAGCAGCATCCGCGTATGGAGCGAAAGCGGCGGGCAAAGCAGTTTCTGCCGTTTGACGCGCTGGATGGATTTCGCGAGGCATTGGCGGAAAAAGAGCGGAGTTTGGTTGCCAGAAAAGAATTGTCAGAAGAGAGGTGTGAAGAGCTGGACCAAAAGCTGCGCCAGCTTCAGACAATGGATTGGGTCGCGGCTGAATACTTTTTGGACGGCGCATACGTATGGGTGGAAGGATTTGTCGCAAAAATAGATCCGAAACAAAAAATCCTGCAAATCGCCGACACAGAGATTCCTTTCTGTGATCTGTCCGATTTGCAGGGGGCATTTTGGCCGCAGGCATAGGCAGGCAAAGCTTATCGCTGCGCCATTTCTTCCCGAAACTGCGCCAAGGTCTCCTTTCCGGCTGCAGTTACTGGCTTGACCCACTTGCCGCTGCGCGTATACCAAAGCTCGAAGAACAGCCGAATCAATTCGTCGGTATAAAGAAACGCAAAGACAGCCAAAAACGGCAGGTGCAGCACCATGCCGGCAATCCAGGTGGCTGGCACGCTGATGGCAAACAGACAGGAAAGCTCCAGCACCGTACCGAACATTGCTTCGCCTCCGGCGCGGTAGCAGCTGTTCATAATATAATTGCAGGTGCGTACCGTCCCTGCTGCCAGATAAATCAAAATCATGTATTTGCCAAAATACATGGCTTCCACTCCCAGCCCAAACAATCTCAGAATCGGCCCGTTGAGCAAAAAGCCGACCAGACAGATTGTGAAGGTAATCGCGGGACAGAGGATCGCAAAGCCTTTGACATATTGATAGCCCCGCATATGGCGCCCGGCGCCGACCTCCTTGCCGACGACCACCGAAGACGCGTCGGCAAGACCGCCGAAGAAGGCAAAGACAAATCCTTCCAGTACACGAAACGCAGCCATGGCCGCAATCGCTGATTCGGACTGCCGGCCGATAACGATGTTGATAATCATTTGCCCGACACCGTAGAACAGCTCGTTGCAGATGATGGGGACACATTTTGCGCCGTAAGTTCGCAAAAAACCGTCGCCCCAGGAAAACATATCCTTCAGATGCAGCCGCACCGTGCTCTTATCCTTGAGCAGGAACATGAAAAGGAGCGTTACATTGACAATACCCGAAACCAGCGTACCGACTGCTGCTCCGGCCGCCCCCATTTTGGGCATCCCAAAGCGTCCGTAAATCAGAACCCAGTTGAGGACAAAATTGGTGATCAGGGCCAGAATCGAAGCAAACAGCGGCGGCTTGACCCGTTCGGTGGAGCGCATCAAAAAATTCACAATCATTGCGATGACCTGCAGCGGGTAAGCAAAGCCGACAATACGGATGTAGGGAACGCCAACCGCGACGATCGTTTCTTTATCGGTATAAATCCGCAGCAGCAAAGATGGATTTGTGACCGCCACAAGGCAAAAGAGCAGCGCCACGGCCAGCATACAGCAAAAGGCAAGTCCAAACGTGCGGTTAATTCCCTTTTCATTGCGGGCGCCCCAGTATTGGGAAAAGAATAAAAGCGCTCCGCTGGCAAAGCCAAAATAGCAGGCAAAAAAGAGGGAGGTAATCTGCGAGCAGATGCCTACAGCCGCCACCGACAATTCCCCCTGGCTGCCAATCATAATGGTATCGACCATGCTGGCAGTCGTAGAGAGAAAATTTTGAAATGCGACTGGCAGCGCAATCGAAAATACGGCACGGAAAAAAGTGTTCCATTCCAGTTTTTCTCGTTGGATCATACAAGCCTTCCTCCCTGGATCAAAAATTAGTCAAATATTATGCGTGTTCTTCGCGGCGGTGCATGGAGAATTCATATGTATTATATGCCGCCACGGTATCTGTTACCAGACGGTCGTCTGCTTTCTTCAGCTGTTTTTCCCGTTCCCGTTTGAATGCCTTTTCCTCCAGGATGTTGCCGGGGCCGGCCACGCAGCCGCCTTCACAGGCCATGCCTTCAATGAAATCCTCTGGCAGCTTTCCGGCCTTTAACAGCATCAGCGCTTTGCGGCATTCAGCGGCTCCGCTGCATTGGCGCACGTTGACGCCGCCGGATACGCCCTGCTCCATCAGCGCCTGCTTGACTGCCTTGGTCACGCCGCCGGAATTGGAAAAGCCCTTGGCGTAAATACTGCCGTTTTGCTGTTCTTCCAGTGTGGACGGCTTGAGCTTTATGTCCTTGGCGCGAAGCATAGCGCGGAACTCCTCAAAGGTTAATACCAGCTCAGCATTGTCTCCCGGATGCTCCTGATCCTGTCCGGCCTCGCTTTTCTTGGCGATACACGGCCCGATAAAAATACAGATTGCCTCTGGATTCATGGCCTTGACTAGTCTTGCGGTTGCAGCCATCGGTGAGACGGTCGTCGAAACGTGCCCTGCCAGCTCCGGAAAATGACGGCGGATCAGGTGAACGAAAGCTGGACAGCAGGAGGTGGTCATCTTCTTGCCCTCCTGATAGCTTTCAGCCCATTCCTTTGCCTCAGAATCTGATACAAAATCTGCGCCGATTGCCACATCGACCATATCCTCAAAGCCAAGCTTTTTCGCGCCCTTGCGAATGGACTCCATCGTAATGTCTGCGCCAAACTGTCCTTCGGCAGCCGGAGCAACCAGGGCATAGACCGGACGGTCGCTCTTGAGGTAGTCAATGACCTCTAGGATACGTGAGCTGTCGGAAATAGCACCGAACGGACATTTGCTGATGCAGGAACCGCAACGGATGCATTTTTCATCGTCAATCCGTACCCGTCCGTCGTCTCCAACCTGGATGGCATCGACCGGACAGGCCCGACGGCAGGGACGCATAATATCCACAATTGCGTTGTAGGGACAGGAATCGTAGCATTGTCCGCATTCCTTGCATTTTTCCGGATCAATGTATGCCTTGTCTCTGGTCATGGTTATTGCACCGAAGCGACAAGCCTGCATACATTTTTTGCTCATGCATTTCTGGCAGTTGTCGGTGACGGTAAAGCGGGTAATGGGGCAGTTCTCACAGGCGGCCGGGATAATCTGAACCGTGTTGTGGCAGGGATGGCCGGTGGCCGGATTGATGTTTTTGGCCAGCATAATGCGCTCGCGGACAATTTCACGTTCCTTGTAGACACAGCAGCGGAACCGGGATTTGCTCCCCGGAAGAATCTCATAAGGCAGTGTGGCTTCGATCTGATCCAGATTGCCCTCAAAGGCTGCTTTGGCAACATAGTAAAGCACTTCATTTTTTACCTGATCAATGGTATCATTTTCATGCAGCATAATGTGGATTCCTTTCTGATATGTAATTGGTATGATGAGGTTTCTGTAACTTGGCAATCATTTTATCACAGCTTGTTGGTCTGCGCAATCATTGTACTTGATTTTGTGAAAAAAATATCAATTATTGTCTGAATGTGCTTCTGAAAGAGAAATTTTTGGGATTGTCAGAATTGTTTTTGGGAGCTATAATGTAGTATTTGATGGGGTTTGTCAATACAATTATTACACATATCACCGATGGGAACCAGAATGAAGAAAGGCTGGTGAAGATTATGGGCGGAACAGTCATTGAGACAGAATCGGAAAAATTGATACGCCGAGGAATATCTTTAGGAATTTCACAGGGAATTTCACAGGGAATTTTACAGGGAAAAGCGCAGATGATGATTGAAATGGGAAAGGAAGAAGGACTTGAGGACGTTGTAATCCTCAAACGATTGCAGCAAAAAATCGGCTTATCCTTAAAAGAGGCCACCGCTTATCTGGAACAGTACGGAAGGTCTTTGGAGTAAAAATTTGAAAAAACAGCAGCAAGAGCATTCTGTTTGACGGGATCCTCCTGCTGCTGTTTTTAGTTTTGACAGATCGCTGCCTTTTTTCAAACGCTTAAAATGCTCTGCGTCCGTGATGCAAGATCAAAGCAATGCTTATTTGCCGGCCATCTGTTTTTCCTGGGCCTCGATCATTTTCTTGACCATATAGCCGCCGACAGAGCCGTTCTGTCTTGAAGTCAGGTTTCCGTTATAGCCGTCGGACAGCGGCACGCCCAGCTCGCTTGCTACCTCGTATTTGAATCTGTTTAATGCGCTTTTTGCCTCAGGTACTACTGCCTTGTTAGAACTGTTAGACATTGTAAAAACCTCCTTTGTTGTTTGCAGCATTTTGCTACGGTACTATTATATGTTGGAGCACTCGGAAGTAAACATGAAGTTTTTACATACATTTACAGATTTTGTAAAAATAAATTTAGGGATGTAATAGCAGCACTTTTTGTTATATAATAGAAAAAAGAACATAGAAATTTTTGCAGATGACGTAAAAAAATGAGAACAAAAAACTATGTGAGGAGGGACGCAATGAGTAAAAAGGGGAGCTTTGGAATGTTGCTGCTGGGCGTGTTGACAGGAATCTTTTTTTCCTCGTCTACGGCTTTGGCCGTCGCCAATCAGATTGTGCGCCTGG
>CAMULB010000202.1 GCA_947089585.1 uncultured Lachnospiraceae bacterium
CAGATGCAGCATCGAATTGGTCGAGCAGCCAAGCGCCATATCAATTGTCAAGGCATTCAAAAATGCCTTTTCGTTCATAATATCCCTTGGACGGATATTTTTTTCCAGTAATTCCATGATCTTCATACCGGCATGCTTTGCCAGCTTGATCCGTTCGGAATAGACGGCCGGAATCGTTCCGTTGCCGCCAAGGCCCATACCGATGCCTTCGGTCAAACAATTCATGGAATTGGCCGTATACATCCCTGAGCAGGAGCCGCAGGTCGGGCAAACCTTATTCTCAAATTCTGTCACATCCTCCTCGCTCATCTTGCCGGCCGCATAGGCGCCCACCGCCTCAAACATCGAGGAGAGGCTGCGCTTTTCGCCCTTAACATGACCGGCCAGCATCGGGCCGCCGCTGACAAAAATCGTCGGAATATTCAGCCGCGCCGCTGCCATCAAAAGCCCCGGCACATTCTTGTCGCAGTTCGGCACCATCACCAACGCGTCAAACTGATGCGCCAGCGCCATACATTCGGTGGAATCACAGATCAGATCTCTCGTCACCAGTGAATATTTCATCCCTGTATGGCCCATGGCAATGCCGTCACAGACTGCGATCGCCGGAAACACAATCGGTGTTCCGCCGGCCATGGATACGCCCATCTTGACCGCTTCCACAATTTTATCCAAATTCATATGTCCCGGTACAATCTCATTGTAAGAGCTGACAATCCCGATCAACGGCCGCTCTAACTCTTCCTTGGTATAGCCCAGAGCGTTAAACAGACTTCTGTGCGGAGCCTGCTGTATCCCTTTTGTTACGTTATCACTTCTCATTGGTTTCCATCTCCTTCTTCCCAAACGCTGCATTTTTAAATATGCCCGGACGGAATCCTGGCATTCAGCCACCGATCCGCTCGCAAATCAAATCGCCCATCTTGCTGCATCCGACCTTCGCCATTCCCTCGGAATAAATATCCACCGTGCGAAAGCCTTCTTTCAGTACCTCTTTGACTGCCGCTTCCACCGCGTCGGCCTCCCGATCCAAATCAAAGGAAAAACGGAGCATCATTGCCGCACTTAAAATCGTGGCAATGGGATTGGCAATATCCTGACCGGCAATATCCGGCGCCGAGCCATGGCTGGGCTCATAAAGTCCAAATTTCGTATCGTTTAAGCTGGCGGAGGAAAGCATACCGATCGACCCCGTCACCATACTGGCCTCATCCGACAAAATATCCCCAAACATATTTTCTGTCAAAATCACATCAAACTGGCCTGGATTGCGCACCAGCTGCATCGCGCAGTTGTCCACCAGCATATGCTCATACGCCACATCGGGATAATCCTTGGCCACCTCTTCCACCACCTTGCGCCACAGACGGGAAGAATCGAGCACATTGGCCTTGTCTACGCTCGTAACCTTCTTCCTGCGCTTTCTGGCAATGTCAAAGCCCTTGACGGCAATGCGGCGAATCTCATGCTCGTTGTATGTAAGTGTATCCGTGGCCGTCAAAACGCCGTCCACTGTCTCCGTCGTTCGCGCCCCAAAATACAATCCGCCGGTCAGCTCCCGCATAATTACCAGATCAAATCCTTCCCCGATCAGCTCATCCTTGATCGGACAGGCACCTTTTAACTCTTCATACAGGTAAGCCGGACGAACGTTCGCAAATAAGTTCAGCTCCTTGCGAAGCTTTAACAGCCCTGCCTCCGGCCGCAAATTGGGTGGAAGCTGATACCAGGAGGAAGTCGTGGTATCGCCGCCAATCGAGCCCATCAGTACCGCGTCCGCCGCCCTGGCCGACACGACGGCCGCTTCGGTCAGCGGAACACCGCAGGCGTCAATGGAAACGCCGCCCATCAAAATCTCTTCATATCGAAAGCTGTGACCATACGTTTCCGCCACCTTGTCTAATACCTTCTTTGCTTCCCTCACAATCTCCGGGCCAATGCCGTCTCCGGAAATTACGCCGATTTGATATTCCATGATTCCTCATCCCTTCATGATTATTTGATCCAACAGCCAGCCTTTGCTGCGCCGCCGCTGTAGTTTTTGGTCAAACGCCCCCTGCGTTCCACCCTGATTCGTGGAACGATGATTCAATAACTACTACTATATTATATTTGCTGGGAGATTTCAACCGAAAAAGATATTTTTCTTATTTATGACTACTATAACCAGACATTATAATGGAAGAAAGTTCCATGATTGGATGTTATTATGAAGAGGCGCTTTCTTGCGCCTCTCTTTGAATCTTACAACGGATCTGTCCTGTTTCTCTGGTTTTTCCTTTTTGAACATTTATGAATTATTCAAACTGAGATGCGCAGACTCTGCTCCTCTTCTGCCATCTTCACCCGTAACGCCTCCACATCATCCTGTGAAAAATTCGATACCAGCGAAACAATCTCCTCTGTCGAAAAATTTTTTCGGATCATTCTCTGCACAATCTTTTCCGAGGTGTTCAAAACAGCCTGCTGCTTTTCTTCTTCGTATTTTTTCACTGTCTGCTGCTTTTCTTCTTCGTATTTCTTCACTGTCTGCTGCTTTTCTTCTTCGTATTTCTTCACTACCTGCTGCTTTTCTTCTTCGTATTTCTTCACTACCTGCTGCTTTTCTTCTTCAAAGATTTGCGCTACCTGTGTCAATGCCTGCTGCTTTTCTTCTTCAAAGATTTGCGCTACCTGTGTCATCTCAATCGCCCTCCTTATTTTATTTGCCGCTTCCTGATCAATGATTTTGTCCGTAAATACCAAAATTCCTGCCAGTACAAACAGCTGTTGTGCTCTGTTTCCAATCTGTATGGCCAGTTGAATCATTTGATGAATTTTACTCTGTTTCTCCTCTTTCTTTTGATAGGACAGTGGCAGAATCATCAGTTCCATCAATTCTTCATCTTCTAACTGGTCATTTCTTTCAATCTTTTCTTTTAAGCGTAAGAAAATTTCCTCACTGTTCAATTCTGAAAGAAACGCGCACTCCACCTGCATGGTAAGCGCTCCAATGTGATATTGCGGCTGCACCTGCTTTCTTTTGATATCGGCGGTGTAAATTACAATCATCCGCAGGATCGGGCAGCTCTTTTTCTCCTGTAAATATCGGTTGGCAATTCCGGTCAGGTAATTCAGATATTTTACCTTGTCCTCTTCCCGGTAATCACTTTCGTAATCTACAAGCGCAGCTGTACCATCCTCCAATTCAAACAGATTATCCAGACGCAGCTCATTGGCCCGGATCGTTGGAATGTTGGTTGGCAGCACTCGTTCGATCTTCGGCACGTTTAAGCCATATACCTGAAACGTTTTTCCTTTAAATTTCTCTGCCAGTACTTTGTTCGTAATATCCTTATTCTGATATGCAATTGATGCATGATCCATGTGTGATCCCCCTTCGTCTCTCCGCTGCTTTTTCTTTATCTTCTGTACCTGTCGAATGGTCTGGAGCGGTTGGATGCCTTACATTTGAATCACTTCTCCTTCATTATAGCTGTTTCTGCAAAAAAATCAAGGAATCCGCGAAAATGCGGACTCCTTTTCCCTGTTTCTGACCGAATGCATTACGCTTCGATATATCGTTGTCGATACCGACCGTTCTCGATCGCACTTTCAAACAAAAACCTCGTTCGCCGGCGCCTCTCTTGCGTCCTTACGCTCCGCCGCCGGTACGGCTCTCATTTCCCATCTGGCTCATGCCATAGAGCTTTTCTGCCTTGTAGGACGCAAACCGTCCTGCGTCCAACGCGTCGCGGATCTCCTCCATCATCGTATTGTAAAAATACAAATTATGCATCACACAGAGACGCATCCCCAGCATCTCCTTTGCCTTGAGCAGATGACGGATGTAGGCCCTGCTGTAATGTTGGCAGGCCGGACATTGACAGCCCTCTTCAATCGGGCGCATGTCGGTCTCGTATTTCTGGTTAAAAAGATTGATCTTTCCCTGATTCGTATACAGATGGCCGTGCCGGCCGTTGCGCGACGGATAGACACAGTCAAAAAAGTCAATCCCCCGTTCCACACCCTCCAAAATATTGGCCGGCGTGCCTACCCCCATCAGATAAGTCGGTTTGTCTGTGGGAAGGTGAGGCACAACCGTGTCGAGAATGCGATACATCTCTTCGTGGCTCTCACCGACTGCCAGTCCCCCAACGGCGTATCCATCCAGCCCCAGCTCGGAGATTCGTTTGGCATGGTCAATGCGAATGTCTTCAAAAATCGCGCCCTGGTTGATGCCAAACAGCAGCTGATGCTTGTTGACGGTATCCTCCTTGCGGTTCTGCCGGCCCATCTCCTGCTTACAGCGCACGAGCCAGCGCGTCGTGCGGGCGACAGAAGCTTCCACATACGCGCGGTCTGCCACGCTGGAGGGACATTCGTCAAAGGCCATCGCAATCGTAGAGCCAAGGTTGGATTGAATCTGGATGCTTTCCTCTGGTCCCATAAAAATCTTTCTTCCGTCGATGTGGGAATGAAAATAAACGCCCTCTTCTTTGATTTTTCTTAATTTTGCCAGGGAAAAAACCTGAAATCCACCCGAATCCGTGAGAATTGGCTTGTCCCAGACCATAAATTTGTGCAGCCCACCCAGCTGCTTCACCAGCGCATCTCCCGGACGGACATGCAAATGATAGGTGTTGGACAGCTGCACCTGCGTCTTGAGCTGCTGCAAATCCTGTGTCGATACGGCTCCTTTGATCGCAGCAACTGTACCAACATTCATAAATACCGGTGTTTGAATGACGCCGTGCACGGTGTGGAATTCTCCCCGCTTGGCCCGGCCTTCCTGTTTTAATAATTTGTACATCGTAGTTTCCTTACCTTCCAAACCATTCGGGTTCACCGAGCGGTTGTCTTTTTTCGCTTGCAGCCGCAAACCGGATCTTGCATTGCGGCTGCCGCCTGCATATTCAATTACAGCCGTCAATTCCGCAGCTCATCCCCTGAACGGATGCAGTCTGTCCTTCCTTAAGAATCTGCACCATTTCTTCCTTCGTGTAGTGCTCGATTGCAATCTGCCTGCCGTCGATGTAGATGGTGGGAACACCCGTTACCTTCAGCACCTCCCCGGAATAATCGGCTGCTTCCTCTTCCTGGCGGCGGTAAGTCCCGTCCTCTAACGCCTGCCGATATGCCGCCGCATCAAGCCCTGCCTCCTTGGCAATGGCGCACAGCACTTCAAGATCTCCAATATCCTGCTCTTTTTCAAAATAAGCCCGGTATACAAGGTCGGAATATACCTCTGCCAGCCCTTCTTTTTTTGCAAAAAACAGGCCTTCAAAGGCAAGCCGTGTGTAAGGACGGGGGCAGACCGCCGGGGGCATCTTCATATCCAGTCCCAAAGCTTTCGCCGGTTCCACCAGAACCTTGTAATGACTTTTTCGTTTCTCATCGTGACAGACATCCACCCGCTCCCGCGGCTCTCTGGTCAGCTCAAAGGGCTGAATCTGAATGGACGCTTCCATTCCGGTCTCTTTTAACGCTTCCTCTAAAGCCGTTTTGGCAACCAGGCAGTAGGGGCACACATAATCGGTTACAAATAAAATATTCATCATCGGAACAACCACCTTTTTGTTTTTCTTTATTATAATCCAAGCTTTCAAGAATAGCTACCAAAACTTTCATCTTTTGTGTAAACCATTTTAAAAAAGCTGCCCGCTTCCGCTTGCAAAACCTCCGCTTTCCTATTGCCAGAACCCGCAGCAATAGT
>CAMULB010000203.1 GCA_947089585.1 uncultured Lachnospiraceae bacterium
TGATTTTGTCGCTCATGGTTTCCTTGCTGGTCTTGCTGAAATGAATACGCACAATGTAGGTAGTCCGGCCAATCTTCTTCACCAGTGCGGGAGTGTCTTTAGCTGGTGCTGTGGTGATAGTGTCCTCTGTGGTTTTCTTGCTGCCCATAAATTCTCCTTTTCATACAATCAAATTTTCATCTGTTTTTCGGTGCCTGGCATATAAGCCGCCATATCGAATCATTTTAAAGTGCTTTTCAGGGATATGGCGGATTAATCTTTTGATGAACTCAATGGAAGGGAGTGTTTCTTCAATGTATTTATTATCCCCATGCCGGTTGTAGTGGAAAGTAACAGTATCCCCATCATAGCTGTCTATTCTGGATGTGGCAATAACAGGTCGACCGAGATAACGACCAATCTATTTGATGACTGTTTTAGGATCACAAAGATTAGGCTTGGCATAAAAGGCTTGGCCGTATGCTGCGGCAGGCTTTACGAGCCCCCATTTCTTAGATGCTGTATCGTTGTCTATGGAATTTCTCGTTTGTGACAAATTATTTTATTTACAATAGACAATTTTTGCAAAATAGTGGTATAATATACAAATTAATTGTTATTAAAACAAAAAATATAGGAAAAAAACAAAAAAGAGAACATGAACGGAAGGGAGCATTTGCGATGGCAGATTACGGAAGCGAGATATCCGCCATTAGTTTGGGAAGCATCATCGGAGGGGCTTTGAGCGCAATTGTAGAAGCGCAGAGCCAAGCGGCGCATACGACAGTGAATTTTATCCACGAGGTCGGTTTTGAGGGCGAGTCGGGAAAACGCCGGCCGGTATACGTCGATTTTCAATATGAAAAGACGCTTGCGCCCGAAGCGTCGGAAGAAGGGACGGAGCCGGGCGCAGACCAAGAGGAGAAGGATACGGCAGGTGGGACAAAGAATCCGACCCAGGCGGAAGCGCTCAAGCAGGTGACAAATTTGAAGGTGCCGCTTTTGACGATGGTGCCGATTCCTTACATAAGAGTGGACGACGCGACGATTGATTTCAATGTAAAAATTAATTCCGTGCAGGAGACAAAGTCCTCAACCGATGCCCAATATGGAGCCAAAACCGAGGCACATGCCGGCTATAACGGATTCCGCTTTAAGACGGGCATCAAATTAAGCGCGTCAATCTCCAACCAGAAAAAGAGCAGTACCTCGGATACTGTGAAACGGGATTATTCCCTCAACGTCCACGTTCATGCCAGACAGGACGACATGCCTGCCGGGGTTGAGCGGTTGCTCGACCTGCTTGCCGACGCATCCGAGACAGAGACTCATACGGTAAAAGGAGATAAGTGATGATTACATTTGGTGAATTTGCAGGATTGCTGATGACTGATTTTTTACAGGCCCGTAAAATTGCTGATGCGTACAGCGCTGCTTTGTCGGAGGAATATCATGTCAATCCGATCCTAAGTGGTATGCCTGTTCCACACTATACGATTGATGAGGCAGAGATTGACGTTCCGGTGAAGGTCATGGGAATCCGCAGGACTGAGGTTACAAAGGAGACGATCAAGAAGATTTTACAGAAAATAGAACGCAGTCTGCCGACGCTGCTGTATCGAAATATCAAAAACAGCTATTATGAGAAGCAGGAGCGCAATGTTTGGCTGAAAAACGGAACCGTGGAGGCGGAGCAGGTCGGAGTTTCGTTCAAATTTGACCAGGAACAAGGCGAGCGGGCGAGTGTGATACGATTGAGTGAGAATCCGCAGCTGAAAGCATGCTATAAATCGTCTACGGCGTCGATTTGCACCTTGATGAATACCTATATGCATACCTATGCAGAGGAGAACCATGTTGCTGAGATGAAGCTGCTTGATTTTACAGATGCATTTGTCTCTACCTTGAAAAGTGTCTGTAAGCAGGAATTTGGCGCTTATCCCGACGAACAGACCCCGTTTATCGACAAGACAGCCCTGAAGAAGATGTGTCAGATCATCGGCAGTACGATGTTTTTAGAATTCAAGGAGGTTTTTGAGCAAAAGGACGGAGTTCTCGTGCTGCCGGAGAGCAGCAAAATGGAAAGCTGTGCGCCGGAACAGCTGATGCGGGTGAAGATTAAAATTAAAGAGCAGGATGTCAGCTTTGTGGTCGATCAGGATGAGGCAAGCGGTGAGACCAAGCGCTTTCTGACCTTGGGTTAGGTGACGAGATGCTTTCGATTGAATTAATGGAAGAGTTTGAACAATATTTTGCAAAAATGGTTCCACTGGCCGAGGCGATTGGCCAGGCATGTTATCTGCCGGAGGAAAAAGCAGGTACATACCTGGCGGGCCTTGTGTCGCTGAGTGAAAAACATCGTCTGCCATTCGCCGCGGATTTGGCGCTTCTGAAAGCACAGCTTTATCAGTACACGCCGGAGCTGGGAGATAAGGAAAACGGCGGCAGTCAGTACGAAAGAAAGCGGAAGAAGCAGTTTCTGTTGCACAGCCTGAAGGAGGCCAAGGCTTATGCGGATGATTATTTTGCCGAGACGCGCCGACTGATTGCGGAGAGCTGTGTTTTGCTGCGCAAGGTGGCAGCGGTCGCCTGTGCCAAGGGCTTTGAGGCAGAAGGGGATATGGAGTATCTGATTGCGCAAATAAAGCAGGACCCGGAGCTGCTGCCCGCGCTGACGAGTGCAGTTGGTACGATTGGCTTTTCCAATATGAGACGCTTATTGCAGAGGGCCATTGTGGAAGTGAGTGAGGAGGATTTTGAGTGAATAAGATTGAGTTTGACCAGGTGGTTGGTTTGACGCATTTTTTAGAGAAATATACGCAGCAGGCAATGGACGCCGGCAGAGACAGAACCATCACATTTTCAGAGACGGACAAAAAGATCTGGAATTCTTATTTTGAAGCACTGATTAAACCAGGAATTTTGCCGGACGGGATATCCTTTCATCAGCCGAATAATGACACCAATCTTGGGATTGGCAGAGATGCAGAGGGATACAGGGATGAATTCTTACAGCTTCTGATGCAGTGCTACAAGTATCTGTATCTGGCGCTTTCCAGCGGAGAGATTTTTCTCAAATATAAGAGCTGGGATACGTCGGATGGAAAGGAGTGTTCGTAGCGTTTATGTGCAGTCTGATAGAAGGCGGGCCTGAGGATAAAATATATCGGGCGTATGTAAAGCAGATATACGAATGGATTCATTGGCGCGTGCGCCCGTCGTGGGATGATATGTTAGAAAGTCTCCGTTTTTTGGAAGAATTCTATCTGCAGGAGCAGACGGAGATAAGCAGAGCGGGAATCTTATCTCTGCTGGGGCAGATCCGAAGGGAGAGAGAGTATCAAAATCTGGTAATGCTGCAGAAGGAGCTGATACAGATCTGGATTAAATTTGATGGAACATATGCTTATGACCCCAGCGGGGAAGGCCCCTATACGTTTTTCTCTTTTCTATATAAAGAACCGCTGCAGGCGATGGAGGTGCTGGAGCGGGCCACTGAGATTTATCATCGTTTTGGTTCCAATACGCATTGTATATTGGAACGCTTGTTTCGGATGGGAAGCTTTGTGACCAGCGCTTGGAACCTAAAAGTATCAGAAGGAAAATTCATGGATTTCTTTTTGCGGCGCAGTCTTAGCTTTTTGGGCGGGATGGATATAGTCCGCCATCAGATTGAGACAATGCGGGGCTATGATGCCGGCTCTTTGGTTCCGACCGACGGCGATCTGCATTGCGACGGGAAGGTTCCCGTTATTGTTTCTTTATCCGGGAAGAACTATGTCTACAAACCGCGGGACATGAGAATTGACAGCCTGGTAACGGAAGCATTTGCTTATTGCTCACAGTTTTTGGCGGAAGAAATGCAGCTGCCATCGTTACAGGTGCATTTATTGCCGGATCATACCGGGCTGATGGAATTTGCGTTCCATGTAGGGCAGATGAGTCGTGAAGAGGCGGAAAAATATTTTATCAAACTGGGTGTGCTGTTGTGTTTTGCCAAACTGTTTGGTGTGCGGGATCTTCATTATGAAAATATGATGGCGACACTGCAAGGGCCGGTCATCATCGACATGGAGTGCGCTCTGAGTGCGGAAGCGATTCAAAGCGAAAGGGTCTGTGACGAGTCCCTTTCTATTTTAAGAACTGCATTTGCGAAAAAAGACGCGCAGAATGCAACCTTTGCGGTGGAGGGGGAGATTCCATCCTTAAAAGAGTGGGCGGCGCAGATTCATCAAGGATTTGTAACGGCTGCAGACTGTTTGAACAAACACAAAAGAGAGCTGGTGCAGTACTATCGGGGATTATTTGAGCAACCGCTTTATTATCGGATTGTACCGGTCAAAACGGAGACCTTCTATGAATCTATGTATGCAGCCGTAATGCTTTATAACAAACCAGATCAAATCGAACAAAGCTTACAGGCGGTATATCAAATGATTTTTGACGTTTTGTATACAGGCTTTTCGTCGCGCGTTTCCAAAGCGCAGTTTGCGCGTTGTATAAAAAAGAATTTCCTCATGCAAATGATTTATCTCAATTTATTCCATGGAAATATTCCGCTTCTGCAAATGGAGGTTGCGCGCCAGGACAACGGGAGGGTCTTATATACTGGCTACATAAACGGATTTCCCTTTTTTGAATATGGGCTCGATGTCACCTCTGTTGACTGCTTGTGCGGGGCGTTTGAAACGCAGGTGAAGTGGCTGAATTCCAAACAGGCGCTGCAGTCACTTCACGAATTCATCGGGCAGTAAGCCGGAACGGATCGCATATGCGTTGGCCTTTCTGAAGCATGCAGCGCGGTCTATGGGGTGGCTTCTTGAAGCAAGAGATGCCGGATAGAGCCAGGTCATTCTTGCTGCATGCCGTGCGGGCCGGAGTTAGCTTTTTTTGATGAATTCGGTCCGGCATTTGGGACAGCTGATGGAGATACGACCCTTGCCACGCGGAACTCGTACCTTTTGCCGGCAGCCGGGACAGCGGTAGAAGCGATATTCCTTACGCTGGGCAAATTGGCGCTTCTGCTGATCTCTCTTGACGGCCAGACGGTATCTGGCGTTGAGGAACTTCTGGTTCTCTGCATACCGCTTGGAGACGTTGCGCGAGAACATCCGGTAATAGGTGTAGCCGAGCAGCGCAAGGGCCAGCAGATAGAACAAATTCCATCGGCTGAACAACGAGAGCACACAAAAGACAACGGAGATTCCCAAAAGCAGCCGCGAAAGCTGATCTACGCCGTATCGTCCGGTCATAAACTGCTGAAATTTTTGTTTCATAATCATCGTCTCCTTACGAGGGGGGAATTGTACAATCGGGAGGGACGCATGAAAGCGTCGCTGTTCTTCTGCCTACATGGTAGAAGAAAAATGGCTTTGTGTCAATGGAGGTATATTTTTTTAAGAAACATTTTAGTTTTTGGTTAGAATTATCATTTCAGGGAAAAAGGGAGAGGGAAGAAAGGTCAGAATGGTCAGGTAAAACAGCAGCAGCCGGCGGCCCAATTGATAGGGACTGCCGGCTGCTTTGCACTTAGAAGGCTGCCGAAGCCTTGACGGGAAGCAGCAGCCGGCTGCTGCCCGGATGATTAGCGCACTTTTTTAAAACCTTTAAATTTGCCCTCGCAATACTTACAGCGATAGATTGCCTTTTCGGGGTCAGTGAGGACGAAAATCTGGTCCAGCTCCTGTTCAATGGAGGTAATG
>CAMULB010000204.1 GCA_947089585.1 uncultured Lachnospiraceae bacterium
CACTTGCTATTTCCGATGAAAGGAAGTAAAATGAAAATGTCGGCAAAAAGCGGTCAATCAGATGTTTTTTTATGGAGGATGTAAATGAGAAAAAAATCTCATATTTCACTGGCGAAGTATATTGTAGAGAGTCTCGATGAGCAGGATTTGAGCAGACATAAGAAGGCCTTTTATCTGGGAAGTATTCTGCCGGACTGTAAGCCTTCCTTCCTGACGACGAAGCATGAGATGCAGGGAACCTTTGGCAAGGTACAGGAAGAGATTCTGCGTCTTTCCAGGGCGGAAGATGTGACGAATATGCGGGTATACTTTCGCGATTTGGGCCAGGTGATTCATTATGTGGCGGATTATTTTACATTTCCGCATAATCCCAATTATCCGGGGAACTTGAAGGACCATTGCCGCTATGAGGAACAGTTAAAGAGAAGCTTGAGAGAATACATCAACAGTGGAGAGGCGAAGCGGAACGAAAGGATGATTTGCACGTTGGAGACGCCGGAGGCGATTTGCGAACTGATCCGTACAGCGCACGATACGTATTTGCGCTGGAAATCGACGGTGGAGGCAGACTGCCGCACAATTGTCGCGCTGTGCCATCAGGTTGTGTGCGCCGTAATTCAGTTGTTTCAGAAGCAGACGCTCCGCATTGCAGCGGCGGCATAAGACGGTGATGCCACTACATTTTGTACTGAGAGACAGAAATCAACAAAATGTAGTGGCATCTTTGTTGCAGAAAATGGAGAAAAAGAGCGAAATTTGTCGAATAAAACTGTAATCATGCAGAAAAAAAATGATTTTATTTGCTTTTTTCCGACAAAAATAGTAGAATGGAATCATAGAAGCTATGGTTCACGCTGCGTTCGCTTTTTGCTGGGAACACCTAAGGCTGGAACGGTAGCTCACAGGAAACAGAAACAAAAGCACAGCAATTATTTTGCTTCATTGGGGTGGCAAGCATGGTTTTATTGATTGGGGGAATGGCCGTGGTGAAGTGGGGAACAGACTTTGTGTGGACGGTCGAAACGGTTAATCCTATTTTAAGTCGGTGGGAAAGAATTTCCTTGCCTGACAGATACTGCCTGTGTAGAAACGTCAACTTAGTACATAATAGGAAGAGGATCCAGATGGAAGAACTGAAGGTACGAGAGACAGCCGTAAGGAGTTACTATGAGGCGGATAGAGAAACTGCAGAGGGACATTGAGATTGCCCGCAAGAAGCTGGATCAGGCGATTGGTGATGGAAGTGACGAAGCATTGTGTTATGAGCTGAGCGTGGAATTGGACCGGCTGATCGAGCGTTACATTACACTGGAGGAAAACACGGAGACTTCCGTGGTATAAGGTTACAATTGAATAAAGAGATAACAGCAGAGAAAGAAATTTCTCTGCTGTTGTTTTTTTGCTTGCTTTTTTATAGGATTTGTTCTAAAATAGGGATATAAGTGGAGGAAAGTGGTGCAAAAGGGTTGAAAGTGGAGGAGGAGTGTTTTGCGGCCCGCTTGCCCGTTAGTAGGTGATTCGAGTGTTCATGGGAGAATATAACCATACGGTAGATACAAAAGGCAGATTGATAGTCCCGTCTAAATTTCGAGAATTGCTTGGTGATGAGTTTATTGTGACGAAGGGACTTGATAAATGCCTATTTGTGTATTCATCGGAGGAATGGAGTACCATTGAAGCGAATTTTAGAAATGTATCACAATTCTCCAGTGAGGCAAGAAAATTTGCCCGTTTCTTTTTTGCAGGAGCCAGTCTTTGCGGAGTGGACAAGCAGGGAAGAATTTTGCTGCCGGCCGTCCTAAGGGCGTATGCCGGCCTGGAAAAAGAGGTTGTGCTGGCCGGAGTAGTTAATCGGATTGAGATTTGGGATAAGGAGCTCTGGAGCAAGACCAATGAATACGATGATGTAGAAGAAATTGCAGAACATATGGCGCAGATGAACATTATGATCTGAAGGTGTTCGGGCTTTTGAAGCAGCGAATCCCGGTTCGGATTACGAGGGAGACATGAAGCAGCATATACCCGTATTATTGGAAGAGACAATTTCATATTTAAATGTCAGACCAGATGGGGTGTATGTGGATGGAACCCTGGGCGGCGGCGGTCATGCGTCTGCCGTGTGCAGCCGTCTGAGTGATCAGGGCAGATTTTTTGGGATCGACCAGGATGAAGAGGCAATTGCGGCTTCGAGCGAGCGTCTCGCCCCGTTTGGGGAGAAAGTAACCATCATTCGTAGCAATTATGAACGGATGAAGGAGGTTCTGCATGAGAAGAACATTTTGGATGTGGATGGAATCGTTCTGGATCTGGGCGTATCCTCCTTTCAGCTGGATGATCCCAAGCGTGGCTTTACCTATCGCGTGCCTGAGGCGCCATTGGATATGCGGATGGATCAACGGCAGGAGAAAACAGCCAAAGATGTTGTGAATACATATGGTGAGACAGAATTGTTCTATATGATTCGCGATTATGGAGAGGACAGATTTGCGAAGAACATTGCAAAGCATATTGTAAAGGCCCGCCAGAAGCAGGAGATACGGACGGCGGGAGAATTGACAGAGATTATAAAAGCAGCGATTCCGGCCAAGGTGCGTGCGTCGGGCGGCCATCCGGCTAAGCGTACCTTTCAGGCAATACGGATTGAACTGAATCGGGAGCTGGCGGTACTTGAGAATTCTCTCAATGAGATGATCTCTTTGCTGCGTCCCGGCGGACGGATTTGCGTGATTACGTTTCATTCCTTAGAGGACAGACTGGTGAAGACGCTCTTTCGCAAGAATGAGAATCCCTGCACCTGTCCGATTGGCTTTCCCGTATGTACCTGCGGGGCCGTGTCGAAGGGAACCGTAGTGACGCGCAGGCCGGTGCTGCCAAAGGAACAGGAGATGGAGCTAAATCCCCGTTCCAAGAGTGCGAAGCTTCGAGTATTTGAACGGGTGTAAGGGGAGCGTGACACAATCGGGAGATCAGGAAGAAGGAGATTTGAATGAGTAGACAGCAGGCGAAGACATCATACAGCAGACAGCAGGGAAGAAAGCCCCATACCGATCGAAACCGGGCATATATAGAGGGAAATACGGTACGTAAGCTTGACGCGGTACCCAATCGCTATCCAGATGTGCATGAGGAGAGAGAACGAAAAGAAAAGGAGCGAAGAGCGAATCGGGCGGCCAAGCACAATCGCCAGCGGGCGATGCAGATGGGGCCGGGATACGTGCTGTTTTTGACTGCTGCAGTTTGTGTGACACTGGGCGTCTGCCTGATCTATGTGCAGCTGCAGTCGGATATCAACGGAAGAATGAAGCATATTGCTTCGCTGGAGAGTGAGATGCTGGATTTAAAGACCGGCAATGAGGCTACCTTACGAAGAATTGAGACGTCGGTGAACTTAGAAGAGATTCGCAGCAAGGCGTTGAATGAGATGGGAATGGTCTACCCGACCAAGGATCAGATTATTTATTATGATGTGGATCTCAACGATTATATGAATCAATATCAGGATATTCCGGCAAAATAGAAGGTAGCAGAAGGTGGCGGCTAAGAGAAAAAGAACCATATTTAAATTTTCCAAATACATGCAGAAGAAAATAATCGTGATGTTCCTGCTTATTTTTTTGCTTTTGGGCGGATTGGTGGTGCGGCTGATGTATATTCAGCAGACCAGCGGCAGCAGGTACGAGCGGATTGTTTTGAACCAGCGGGGGTACGACAGCAAGACGATTCCGTTTCGCAGGGGCGATATTTTAGATGCAAAGGGAACGATATTGGCGACGAGTGAAGACGTTTACAATATCATTTTAGATTGTAAAATGATCCATGAGGATCAGAAATATATAGAACCCACGATTCGGGCACTGCTTTCCTGCTTTGAGGATGTGACGGAGGAGGAATTGCGCAGTCTTCTGCAGGAACGTGCAGAGAGCCAGTATTGTGTTCTGCGAAAGAAGCTTCCGTATGAGAAGATCCAGAAGTTTGTCCAGCTGCAGGAGGAGGTTTATACTGAGGGGGATAAGAAGGGGAAGCTTGTCAACCCCAATGTAAAGGGCGTTTGGTTTGAGAAAGAATACGTTCGCAGATATCCGTTTGATACGCTTGCATGCAAGGCATTGGGCTTTACCACATCGGGCAATGTGGGCATTGGAGGACTGGAAGACTATTATAATGATACCTTAAACGGCGTCAACGGCAGACAGTACGGATACCTCAATTCGGACAGCAATTTGGAGAAGACGATTGAAGAAGCGGTGAATGGCAACAGCCTGGTGACTTCTCTCGATATGAATGTACAGAAGGTCATAGAACGCAAGATTGCAGAATTTGATCAGGCGCATCGGGACGAAGCTGTGATTGGCCCAGGAAGCGCCAATACGGCAGTACTGGTGATGAATCCAAACAATGGTGAGATTATCGCGATGGCGGACAGTACGGGCTATAATCTCAACGACCCCTGGGATCAGGAGATTTTACGGAATTACTGCCGCGATTACAAAGGATATACGGATGAAGAGCTTGAGGGCATGACGGAGGATGCCGAGCTGGATATGCTCAATGCACTGTGGCAGAATTTTTGTATTACTTATACGTATGAGCCGGGGTCTACCGTTAAGCCGCTGACTGTGGCTTCGGGCCTGGATTCCGGCAAGCTTTCCGGCAGCGAGACATATGAATGCGATGGCGGAGAGCAGCTTGGCCCGGATTACGTTGGCTGTTCTAACGGCAATGGCCATGGGACGGAGACGCTGGAAAAGGCGATTATGGATTCCTGCAATGATGCTTTGATGGCAATCGGATTTCAGATCGGTGTGGATGTATTTTGCCAGTATCAGAATATTTTCAACATCGGACTGCGAACCGGAATTGATCTGCCCGGTGAAGCGCGAACTGATACGCTGATCTATACGGCGGAGAATATGAAGCAGACCACGCTTGCCACCAATGCCTTTGGACAGAATTACAATGCGACGATGGTGCAGGTGGCATCCGCCTTCGCTTCGGTGATCAATGGGGGATATTACTATCAGCCCCATCTGGTGAAGCGGATTGTGGATGAGCGCGGCGGAACGGTGCAGACGATTGAGCCGACGCTGCTGAAGCAGACGGTGTCCGCACAGACCAGCGATACGATTCGCCGCTATTTGATCAGCACGGTAAAGGACGGTACGGCTAAGAGTGCAAAGGTGCCAGGCTACTCGATGGGCGGCAAGACCGGGACGGCTGAGAAGCATCCCCGCGAGGAGGAGAAGTTTTTAGTCTCTTATATCGGGTTTGCGCCGGCCGAGAATCCGCAGGTTCTGATCTATGTCGTGATCAATGAGCCGAATCTGGTGAAGCAGTCGCAGAGCATTATGGCGACCACCTTGGCGCAGGAGATTATGGCGGAGATTTTTCCCTATCTGAATATTTTCCCGGATGAACCGGTGGAAGGGGCGGACGGTCAGCCGGCAGAGGGCGGAGGAACGCCGGGGGACGGGTCCCCAGCTGGGGGCGAAGTGCCGGAGGGCGGAGCAGACTCGCCGCAGGGCACAGAAGGCGCGCCGGAGGACGGAACCGGAAGCGCGCCGGAGGACGGGTCCCCAGCCGGGGGAGAAGCGCCGGAGGGCGGAGCAGACTCGCCGCAGGGCACAGAAGGCGCATCGGCGGACGGGGCCCCGACCGGGGAAGGAGACGGTCAGAGCCTG
>CAMULB010000205.1 GCA_947089585.1 uncultured Lachnospiraceae bacterium
CTGATTCGGGGCAAACGGGCCGCAATCATTGGCAGAATCTGCATGGATCAGACGCTTGTGGATGTAACGGACATTGAGGAGGTGCGCGGTGGAGACGTTGCGGTGCTGATCGGAAGATCCGGGCAGGAGGAGCTGACCGTTTATGAAATGGCTGCCCGCTGCCATACGATTACGAATGAGATTTTAAGCCGCCTGGGGAACAGGCTGGAGCGGATATGGGAACCGGAAGGGACGTCTTTGCGTATATCGTAGGTGTAAAACGTAAAAGAGCAGGTAGTTTGAAGTCCGGTTCGTGCAGTGGACGATGGAAATTGCATCGGTGATGGATTCCCGTGAGCCTGATAAGGCTTGCGGGATTTTTTAGTTGATAAATTTTCTTTTATTTTGTACAATATAACTAGAGAAGTCAGAAAATACTAGAATGGGGGGATACGATGGGAATGCAAGGACGAAGCGGGTGTGGGAATCCAAGCGCGCATCAAACGAGACGCTTAGCGCCGGTTCGGTTTGGCTGGATGCTTGCAGTTGTTGTATGCTTGTGCTCGGCCTGTGCCTGCAAAACGGGCGGGGCAGGAGCACAGAGTGGAGAAGCAGCGTTTACCTGCGAAAATGGCTATGATAACTTTGTGGTGCCTGGAGACGATGGATATTATCTGTTGTGTCAGAATCTGATTTCCTATTGGGATGGCAATTTAGAACATCAGGCGTCTCCGATCTGCAACCGCCCGCATTGCGCACACGATGCTTTGGATTGTCCGGCCGTCGTCTATGTGGGAATAGCGAACAAAATGTTTTATGTGGACGGCAGTCTGTATCTGTTTGGAATGTTTCCGGAGAGTGACTCGGTTACTGGCTCGAACGGATATCCGCTGTGGAAGGTTGCGGCGGACGGTTCCACGAAGGAGATCGCTTTTTCTACAAAAGAAATGCCCTGCCAGTATACGATTTTTCAGGATGTGGTGTACTACGAATTCCGTACAGAGGACGAGGAAGGAAAAAACGTTTGCAGCGTATGGAAACAGCCTTTGTCAGGCGGGGAAGAAGAGAAGCTTTGGGAGACACAGCTGCAGGAATGCGGTGTGCATAGATTGCAGTCGAGCGGCGGTGTGATTTATTTTGAGGAATCGGGAATCGACCGCAAAGTGGACTTGAAGGATCCAAGCCTTGTATTTGAGGAGCTGGAGGTAGAGGAGAACGCTTATACATATGATGCCGCAACCGGCAAGCTGGAGTCTGTGCCTTTGGTGGATGAGAAGGAGAACAAGCGGATTGTGATGCGCAACGTTTACCAGGGCGTGCAGTATTATTCCTATTATCAGAAGGAGGAGGAACAGCCCTGGAAAAGTGGTGGGGAGCTGTGGGCGAAGGAGCTGGACGAAGAGGGAGAAGCAGCCTGTCTGGGAAGCTATATGCCCTATGCATCCACGGTGGATTGTGCGTATATCTATGCAGAGTGGCGTACCGAGGATCAGAAAAGAATCGGCCTGAAGGTGTATGATTTTGCAGGCGATGAGATATTTGAGTTTTTGCTGGACGAGGATACCTGGAGCGAGTGGATTCCGGCCAATGAGCAGTATGTGTTCGGTTATCTTGAGAAGCTTGTAGACAAGGAACAAGGCCAGGTTGTGCATTCGATTGTGGTGCTTCAACGGGATAAAATCGCGGATGGGACGGCGCAGATGATTCCGCTGGTGACAGTGGAGCCGAATTAGAGCGTGCAGACCGGACGGAAAAATTATAAAAGTAAAGGAGAGGTGTATATGAAAAATTGGAATTCCACCAAGAGCTTTTTACAAAAAAATTGGCTGTGCCTGCTGCTTGCCGCGGCATCACTTATGCTGGCCTGCTGCGCCGTTTCCCTGAAATTGAAGCTGAATGGAACGGAACGGATCGTGGGAACCTACAACACGGTACAAGAGCCGGGGCCGCAGAATGGGAACGGGACGTATCTGGTCTTTCAGCAGGATCAAAGCTACTGTGTATACAGACAGGGGGAGGGGCCTCTGGAGGAAGGCGTCTATCAGAAGACAGAGGAAATCGTAACATTAGATCATGACGGCGAGCTCCGTGATTTGGTATATGATAAAACGACTGGCAGGGTTTATGATTTGCATGATGGAACGAGTACTATCTACAATCGAATGTCAGATACCCCGCTCTTTATCAATATGGAGGCTGGTTCAAAGGCTGCGAATCAATGAGCGGTATTGCGTGTGGGGTGCTCATGGCTTCTGGCTGCGGGAGTCCTGGCATGAGAGAAAAAAATAAGGTTGTATTTTTGCAGGGAATCTACGATATTGAGATGATCATGAAAAAGGGAATACAGCCCATAGTCGAAAAAATACAAAGAAGTGGCACAGTCTGATATGCTTTTCACAGAAGACCGCATTCGATACAAAAACAGCTCCCCACCTGGCAACAGAGCCGGTGGAGAGCTGTTTTGATCATTTAAAATGCAGTGCAATGAGATCAGAGCTTACAACCTCATTCGGGTCAGACCGAAAGAGGCTTCTTAATGATAACCAATTCCCGTGGCAATCATAATCAGCACAAGCTGCAGTGCGAACATCATAATGAACAACGGCCACATGAATTTATACCATTTCTGCAGCGGAATACCCATGATGCCGCATTCGGTTGCGATTACGGTTGGCCAGAACATGTTGGAGAAGCCGTCGCCGAACTGGAAGGCCAATACGGCTACCTGACGCTCCATTCCGATCGAATCGGCAAGCGCAGCCATAATCGGCATGGATACGGCTGCCTGTCCGCTGCCGGACGGGATGAAGAAGTTCAGGATATTCTGAACGATGACCATGCCGACCGCTGCGATCCCCTTGGGCAGGTTGCCGAGCGCGGAGGACAGATAGTATACGAGGGAATCAATGATATTTCCGTCGTTCATTACCAGCACTAGGGAACGGGCTACGCCGATCACGACCGCGCCAAATAAGATCTCTCCGGCTGCCTCTACAAATTTCTTACAGATCTCACTGGGGCCAAAGCCGCCGATCAATCCAACGACAAACATAGAAATAATAAATAATGCTGACAGCTCGGACAGATACCAGCCGTACTGAGTCGTTCCGTATACCAGCAGAACAATCGTTGCCACAAATACCAGGATGATAATTTTGTGCCGGATTGTAAAAGGCAGCTGGGCCATCTTTTCCTTGCTCATGCCTTCCTCGGTGTGGAAGTGTACATCCTTGACCACAGACAGGGAGGGGTCTTTCTTGACCTTGCGGGCGTAGCGCATCAGATACCAGATCGCCAACGCCTCAAACAGTACCAGACAGATGATTCTGAACCAAACGCCGGAGCCGATCGGCAGGCCGGCTACGCCCTGGGCGATCCCGATTGTAAACGGATTTAAGGTTGCGGCGGAGAAACCGGTGACAACGCCGAGTACGACCGCGGCACCGCCGACCAATCCGTCGTAGCCCATGGCAATGGCGATGCCGATAAAGGCCGGAAGCAGGCCGTATACCTCCTCATACATGCCAAAGGTAGAACCGCAGATGCCAAAGAAAATCATAAATACCGGAAATACTAAAACCTGGCTGCCGCCCATCAAACGCTGCAGCGCGCCGATGCCGCCGTAAAAGGCGCCGGTCTTAATCAGCATATACACGAGGCCGTAGGCGAAGAAGCAGAAGAAAATGATATCGGATGCGTCCGCCATGCCGTTGGCCAATGCCTGAACCATTTTAAAGGGGCCGACCGGCGTCTGGTCTACGTGATGATAAGAGCCATTGACAATGATCTCGTATCCGGTCTCCTCATCCATGACCCGGTCATATTGCCCTGCCGGCACAATATAGGTCAACAGAGTTACAAGAATCAGAATAATGCCGATGATCACATAAGTGTGGGGTACCGCGAGCAATTTCTTTTTCTTTGTTTGTTCCATAAAATCCTCCTATCCTCTGGTGCGTGCGGCCCCGTTTTTGCACAGGAGGCGAAAATGGGCGGCCGCGTCAAAAGTGCAGTGCAGCTCCTTCAGTGTATGAGTGCAAAACCAAAGGGCCGTATCAATTGTCTCCATGCAGCTCCTCCAATGCGTGAATGCAAAGCTGGATGGCTGCATCAATACAATCCTCGTCAAGATCGAACTCAGCGTTATGTACCGGCTGCGTGGTATCCGTTCCGATTCCGATATAGGTTCCGATTCCGCCGTTTTGCTGAACCTTGGTGATCATAGCCGCGGCATCGTCTGTTCCGCCGACATTGCCTTCAAAGTAAATCTTTTCAAACCAGGGGACTTTTCTGGCGGCTCGTTCGATTACCTCCATCATGGCGTCGTCGCTTCTGCCGGCGGGGACGTCGCCATAATCCAAACAAGTATAGGTCAGGTCGTAGGCCTTGGCTGTACCGTCTAAAATGTCAAAGACCCGTTTGGCGCCATAGGCGGCAACATTGGGTGTCTCCCCCCGATATTCCAGCCTGAGCAGGGCATTGGGGGCGATGGTGTTGGCGGCTACACCGGCGTGAAGCTCGCCTACATTGATGCGGAACATTCCTTCCTCATGAGGGGCAATGGAATGCAGATTTAAGGCGGCAGAGCAGGCCGCCAACAACGCGTTCTTTCCTTCCTGTGAGGCGCCGCAGGGGTGGGCCGCTCTTCCGTGGAACGTGATATCCAGCTGGCGGTCGCTTAAGAAATCCTTGCAGCCGCAGCAGACGGTGTTGGACGGCAGCGGCTTGTTTTCAGCGCTTAAGGCTACATGAAGGGCGATAAAATTCTCTACATCGTCCAAATGCCCCTTGTCAATCACGGATTGGGCTCCGTAAAAGGTCTCTTCTGCGGGCTGAAAAATAAGACGGATGCGGCCGCGCAGCGCGTCCTTTTTCTCCATCAGAGCGGCGGCAATGCCCATGCCAACTGCCGTATGAACATCGTGGCCGCAGGCGTGCACCAGGCCCTCGTTGCAGGATACATAATCCTCGTCGAAGGGGCGATAGCCGGCTGTCTTTGGCTCATCATAGGGAAGACAGTCGATGTCAAAACGAAAAGCTGTGATCGGCCCCTCCTTTTGGGTGTTCAGCTCTGCGATTACGCCCGGCCATCCCTTTGTTCGTTCGACAAAGGCCGGATCGGCGCCTTGGGCGACGGCCCGCTGCCTGGCCTCGGAGACCTCCTGCGCGCTGGGGCGTACCGCCGGCTGCACACTGTCGGTGCAAACGACATCCGGTCCCATCAGGCAGTCATAGCCTAAGCTGGTTAAGTATTCTGCGATTCTGGCGCTGGTACGGATTTCACGCCAGCCATACTCCGGAAACTTGTGGAATTCCCTTCTAAATTTTACAAATTGATTCATACGCTCCTCCATTTGATTTACTTTCTTTTAAAGCCTCGCCAAGGATGGCAACGCCTTTTCGGATCTCTTATAGTACGCTTGTATTTGTTGTATAGCTTTTCCGTGCGCTGGTTCTCCTGGAAAATAGCGTAATATAGGGCTTTTCCGCCGTCAAGAAAAAAGTTAAAAAACTTTCAAAAA
>CAMULB010000206.1 GCA_947089585.1 uncultured Lachnospiraceae bacterium
GCAGTACGTATAGATGTCGGATACGCTCTCCCTTCTGAATAAATGTATCTCCCTTTGCAATCTTTCTGGCCTTCATTTCTGCCTCCCATTCTAAATCTTAATTCAGACCATGCTGAATTACTACACCTACTTCTCTCTGTTTTGTTCTTCGCCCTCTAAAACATATATATGGATCAACGGATTCCCTGCCTTAGCCGCGCAGGATCACAGTCAGCGTCTGTGTCCCAATACAAAAGACAAAATCATCAAAACCAAAATCACCGGCACCACAATCGGCAGCAAAAAAGCGACCAGGCGGGCCACAAACACAAGAATCGCCACCGCGAGCAGCAACAGAAGCAGCTTGCCGTACCAGCTGTTCAGCTGAAATCGTCCATAGCGTATATCCCAGCCACGTTCCCTGGAATAATTGGCTGAAAATCCTCGACGCGCTGTTTCCTCCTGTCCGCTCCCCGAATCCTGATACGATTCATCGTAAGAATTGCGATAGCCTCCGCCGGTATCAATCAATGTCTTAGCAATCAAGCGGGGATTTCCCAACTCCTCTAACACCTGCTGCTCCGTCCTGCCCTTCCGCGCCTCCTCCATAATGTAATTCTCATAATAGCGCAGATGCTCGTTCACCTGACTCTGGCTGATCTCGCCCTGCAGCGCAACTCTCAGTTCCTGCAAAAACTCCTGTCTGGTCATTTCCTTCTCCTTCACATGCTTCCTCTCACCCGCTTACAGCATCAAAAAGAGCGGTATCATTGGCAATCGCATTCATTCTATCATAATCTCTTTATTTTTTCAATCTTTCTTCTCCTGCTCCTCACGTCCGCTTTCTATGCCTGATGCCCACAGGCGCCCTGTGAACCGTTCCTTCTCTGCAGCCAGGCAAATGCCGCCAGACAGATCAGCACCGAGAGCAAAGAGCCGCCCGGCGCCGCAAGTCCCATCGGAAAAAGCGTATCGGCAAAGTAGCGCGACGCCAGATAAGCACCGGGAATACGCACGAACACAATCGAAAGAAAATTGTGCAAAAACGAAATGCCCGACCATCCATATGCGCAAAAATACCCGCTGAAGGAAAAATGTATACCCGCCACCAGGCAGTCCCATATATAGCCCCGCAAATACTGACCTCCCATCGTAATCACCAAGCGATCAGACGTAAACAGCCTGATCACCGGCTCGCTGACAAGCTGTACGGCTACAGACACCACAAGTCCAAATCCCATCGTAATCAAAAGTGCATAGCGCAGCGTCAGCGCTGCCCGTTTATGCTTTCCGGCTCCGATATTCTGAGCAGAAAGTGCAGAAACCGTAGAAAGCATGGTTGAGGGCACCAAAAAGACAATTCCGATCACCTTTTCCACAATCCCGACCGCCGCCGCATCGTTCAATCCCCGGCGATTGGCAATCACGGTAATGACAATAAATGCAATCTGAATCAATCCGTCCTGCAAGGACACCGGAAGGCCAATTTTCAACATCTGACACATCGTCTTTGCCTTTGGTTTGAAATGCTCCCGCCTTACGGTCAATCCCATCCCCCGCCGGCGAATCGCCGCCAAGGCAAAAAGAACGCTGATCGTCTGCGCCAGCGTCGTACCCAGCGCCGCACCGGCCGGCCCCAGACGAAGCACGCCGATAAAAAGGAAATCCAGCAAAAGATTGGCCACACAGGCTACACCAATAAAATACATCGGACTCTTGGAATCTCCCATGCCGCGTAACATGGAGCTGATGATATTATATGCCGTAATAAAGGGAATGCCCGCAAAGCAAATGTTCAGATATTGTTTGGTTCCTGTCACGGCCGCCGCCGGCGTGGACATCACGCCGACAATCGGCCCTACCAAGCATATCAGCACCCCCGTCGCCACGACAGAGATGCCCATAAACAGCGTTATTGTATTGCCCACCGCTGCCGAAAGCTGCTCCTGCTGCTTGGCCCCCACCGCCCGGCCGATGATCACCGTTGAGCCCATAGCCAGTCCCACAATCATCACGGTCAGCATGTGCATGACCTGACTGCCGATGGAAACGGCTGTGATACTGTCCACTCCCTCAAACTGACCGATGAAAAACAAATCTGCCATACCATATAAGGTCTGCAGGAAATAAGACAATAAATAAGGCAGCGAAAAAGAAAGAATGGTACGAAATACGCTGCCTGATGTTAAATTTTTTTCCATTACGTTCCCCTCCTGGTTCATTTTTTCCAGATCCTCCCGCAGTCTGCTTCTGATTTTCATTATATCATATGGCGTTGCTTCGATCAATATCGTGTAATTTGAGACCTCCGGCTTCCATTCGGCTTTTCGGAAATTCGACGCTTTTGCCCTCTAACGCAGCGTCAGCTTCAATACCTCCAGTCCCTCGGCGCGCAAAAATTTGAGCTTAAGCTCATACGTCCCCGTCCTGGCAGCAAATTCGGCCGGAAATTCCACCGAGACAGACCGTTCGTGCTCCGCTTTCCCCTGCACCGGTACGGCTATGACCAGCATCTGATCAAAATAAACCTCGACGACGCCGCTGCCCCGGTAAAAAAGCTCCATCCCTGTAAACCCCTGCCGGCTTTTGATATAGCGAAACACCACCTCATCCCCATCAGAAATCTGGGTCAGCTTCTCCCCGTACACCGCATCCTCGTCCAGATAAACATTCCCCCAAAGCCCGCATGCCTGATAGCCCATGATCCATTCACCGGGCCCAAAGGGATCTCCGACCCCCTGGGACGTCATCTTCACCTCAGCAATCCGTCCATCCGCGTCAATGGTAATCGGTTCGATGCACAATCTTCGCAGACTGCGGCTGTTTCTGCTGGAACGATGATAAAAAACATACCATTGCCCGGCAAAGCATTCGAGGGAGCCATGATTGTTCCAGCTGGCCGGATCACATCCGTCGTTATCAATCACAATCCCCTGGTATTCAAACGGTCCCAGCGGAGATTTGCTCGTCGCATAGCCCAGGGCGGTCGGCTTTCCACGCTCCATATCGGCATACACATAATAATAGGTGTCTCCGATTTTTCTCATCGAAGAGCCCTCATGAAAGAAATGCTGCTCTTCGGTTACGAGATTATGTACGACCTGGTCTGGATCAAACGAGACCAGATCCTCGTTTAGCCTCACTCCATGTGAAAAAATCTGTCCCCAATAAAAATACACCGCCCCATCGTCATCAACGAAAACTGCCGGGTCGATGCCGCCGCAAGGAAGTCTGCGCGGTTCCCGAAACGGCCCCCAGGGATGCTCGGACACCGCCACACCCTCGCTGTCGTCCGTCATACAAAAATAAAGGTAATACCGCCCGTCCCGACAGAGCGCATCCGGCGCATACAAAATCGACTCCTCTTCCCTGCACGCCTTGGAAGCATCGTTCTTCTCACTCGTTTGCTGCTGCCCGGCTAATATTTGGGCCAGAAACGGCGTAGGCCTGCTCCAGTCGATTCCTTCCGACCTGGGGGCATTGGGATCGCGAAACCAGGGAATCTCTCTGCCGTTGAGCGCCGTCTCATGAATCGTCCAATGCTCCAAATCCGCAGTCGAAACCACACGATATTCCGTACTGCAATACTCATCTGCCCGCTTGTCATAGCTCCCGTACAGGTACAGCTTTTTATCCGGCATCACATGTGCTTCGCAATCCGGGATATGATGCTTCAGCGGAAGAATGGGGTTCCTTTTGTTTTTAAACTGCTCCATCTGCTGTTCACTCCGTTTCTTATAATCATACCTTGCTTTCCTTTGCGATCGGCAACACGACGCCTGTCGCTTATGTCCGCAGACAAGCCTGATGCATCATGCGTTCAGCCAATTCGCACTTCCTTTCCACAAAAAGCAAAGCCATACTTGCGAATGCGCTCCTTTGGGATCCCCTTTGCAATCAAAGCCGCCTCATACTGCTTCTCCTCAATCTGTTTTAAAGCCGCTTTCACGGTATCATTCAGATCTTTTTCGCCGTCGCTGCTGTCCTGCACCTTGAATTCCAGAAGGATCGCATCATCCCCCGGCTTTTTCGGCTCAAGCATCACGTCATACCTTCCAAAACCGCTCTCCCGATTCGAGGTAATGATATATCTGTCTTTTAGCTCTACAATTAATCCCAGGACAAAGCCATGATAGAATTGTTCCGGCTGACTTTCAGATGGTTTCCTGCCCGCATCAAAACAGCTGAACGTTCCGGCTGCCACCCGGTTCATATAAGCATTCATCTCTTTCACATGATCCCTAAGTAACGCCTTGATAAAGTCATTGTAATCCGACATATGCTCTGCAAACCATCCGCGAATCATTCCGCCGAACATTAATTTCACTTCCAAATTCGTAATCGCCAGCTCACAGAGAATCGTATCTGTATCAACCTTATCCTCCTCATACTCCTTAATCCGAACAACCTTCAAATATCCGCTGGCAAGAAGAAGGCTCCATATTGCCGCCTCGCTCGTATCCAATTGATCGTATACAATCTGTTCATCAAGCCGTGTCGTCAAATGGCCGCCGCAAAGAAGATCTTCAAAGGATTGCTTTAAATCCTTGCTTCCCTCTCGAATCAATTTTCCGACCAGGTTATTTGAACTGGTATTCGCCCAAAAGGTACGAAGCTTTTTCTTGTTCAGATAATGAATCATCGACCACGGATTATAAATATCCGACTTACTTCCAAATGTAAACCCATTATACCATCGTTTTACATCCTCCCTTTTATCTGACAGCCCAAATTCATCCAGGGCAGCGAAAACCTCCTCCTCCGTAAATCCAAAGGCATCTTCGTATTTATCCGTCGTTGTTGTGATCACTTCCAAATTATTTAAGTCAGAAAAAACAGATTCTTTACCGATTCTTGTGATTCCGGTCAAAATCGCCCGCTCCAAATACGGATTTGTTTTAAATGTAGAATGAAACAGGCTTCTAATCAAGCGCATCATTTCATTCCAATAGCCGTTTACATATGCCTCCTGCAGCGGAGTATCGTATTCATCTAACAGAATCAACACCTTTTTGCCATAAAATCTGCCGAGAAAATCCGATAAAGACCGCAAAGATGCGGCCGCTGTGCTGTCCGACATGCTTGCCGAAACCTCCTGATAAAATTCCTTCTCCTTATCATTCAGCAAATCTCCGTTTAATAAATAGTCATTTTTATTGTATTGCTCTTCAATCGTGCGGCATATACTTTTTCTCGCTTCCGAAAATGTATTTTCCTTAACTCCGGCAAAGCTTAAGAACAGAACGGGATACATTCCCTGCAGCTGCCGATAGCTTTCATTTTCCCAGATGGAAAGCCCTGCAAACAAATCGCCTCTTTTGGCGTACTTCACGGAAAAAAACTTTTCTAACATGCTCATATTTAAGGTTTTACCAAATCTTCTGGGACGCGTAATCAACGTAACCCGATCCTTGTTTTCCCACCATGCCTGAATGAATCCGGTTTTATCCACATAAAAATTATCCTCTACAATCATCTGTTCAAAATCCTGAAATCCGATTCCAGCTG
>CAMULB010000207.1 GCA_947089585.1 uncultured Lachnospiraceae bacterium
CCAAAATATCATTGATCAGACTGAGCAAATGCTGTCCCGACGCCGTGATTTTCTTCGTGTACTCCCGTACTTTATCCGGGTTCTCTGCATCTCTTGCAAGCAATGTGGTAAATCCCAGCACCGCGTTCATCGGCGTGCGAATATCATGGGACATATTGGAAAGAAACATGGTCTTGGAATTACTGGCGATCTGCGCCGCCTGCAGGGCTTCCGCCAGCTGCCGGTTGTGCACCTCCCGCTCCTTCTCCCGTTCCTTTTTCTCCTTACTCTGCTGCCTCTGCGCAAAATAATAGACCAGACAGCAGAGGAAAAAGGCAATCAGCATCACAGCAACCACGATCAAAATATTTTGATTGACCGTCTTTCCCTCCTGCTGAATCGCTTCCAACGGAACATAGCCGATGAGATAAAGCGTACCGTCATTGACCGACCACATATAATTCAACGCTTCCTTTTTGCGTATATCATGATAAAACAAAATATTGTTTCCATCTGCAACACATTGTGAAACCTGTGCGCGCAGCTCCGGTTCCAAAATATTGTTGGCCCGATAAAAATCCTCCAAATTCAAATGGCCCGCGTTGCGCTCACCCATCCGCTTTGGCTTTAACACCAGCCGTTCGCTCTTCGCGTCCATAATATAAAGCATCGCCTGACCGTTATAAAACCCGTTGGGAAGCACCTCATCGAACGAGTCATACACATACTCCACATACAGTGTTGCAATCTCATTCCCTTCCCGTTCCACGGGACACTTCATCGTATAAGCCCAGGTTCCCATAAAATTGACATAGGACTGTGAGACAAAAAGTCCGTCAACCGTCTTTTGCGACGAAAAATCCAGCCCTTCCTGCGTAAAAACATCCCCTGTATTGGAAATGCCTTCTGTCTTCCCCTTCATCACCAGCGAAAGCTTCACCATCGTCTGATTATCATGATAGGAACGGATGAATGCTTCCGGATTCTCCATCGAGGCAACCTCCTGGGCCACCAGCTTCTGAAATTCTGCTTCCTTCGTCAAAACTGCCTCAATTGTACCCTTCATCAGCTCCAGACTTTCGCTCAGATTCTGAATCGCTGAATCAGACATCTCTCTGGAAATCTGTCGAGCCACTGAAAACACAACTACTGCCAAAATTGAGAAAACCAATAAAATAGAAAAAAGCAAAGGCAACCCTTTGTTCTTCTTCTGTTTGTTTTGTTTCATGTTCATTCTTAATCTCCGCTTCGCCGCTCTTGGAGGATCCTGTGACAATACGATTACATAATTATTATACTCCCAGGATGAATTTTGTGTCAACGCTTTCGTTCAAAAATAAAGCAAGAAGAGACGTCCAGCTGTTCGGCTGCAACGTCTCTTTTCTATCTGCAGGTGACACGCAATGCTGTTCCATTCACAAAATCACTTGACCTTCCAGGCAGCTCTGCTGATCTGAACTGTTGCAGATTATTTTTGTTCCTTCTCTGCTGTTTCCGGCTTCTCCACCATCGAAACAGCCCCCTTCTGCATCGGAATCCGACAATTGCGGTTGCTCCCGAACTCCACAATGATTGTGTCATCCGTAATATCAATGACTGTTCCATAAAACCCACTGGTGGTCAACACGGTATCTCCCACCTCTAAGGATGAAATCATCGCATTTTTCTTTTTCGTCTCCTTCTGCTGAGGGCGAATCATGAAAAAGTACATAAATACAAAGATAATCACCAGCCATATCAGCATCCCACCGTAAGCGGTTGCCTCGCTTGCCAAAATTGACATTCCTTTCTCCTCCTAAGTTCTTAGATTCTGCGTCCGTTCCGTTTCTCATATTCCCAACAAATTCCTGAAAAGAAACCGACTATCACTATTCTACACAAAACCTCTGCATTGGGCAAGCATTTTCCTTCGATTTCATACTTTTTTTAGAAGTTTGGAGAAAGCTGTTTTTTTACAGACGGATCTGCTGGAATCTGTAAGCGCCTCTCCGCACGGCGTTCACAAAAAGCGTAGCTCCTCCATGCAAAAGCTTTACGCCGCTGATTACGTCTGCATATTTTGCCCCTTCACATAGCGAAGATTGCGCAGGATATGTGTTCTGGCCCAGGCCCGGTGTTCGTCAAGGCCATCGCAGACACCGGAAAAATCCCCGTCTTGCACGGCTTGATAAAGCTGTTCAAAATAAGTTATCCCCGAATGGTATTTGTGCTCCTCGCCCGGCGTCTGCATCGTAAACAGCGTATGCAGCATCTCCTCAACACCGCTTAGACTGGTGCTTTTGTTCAGCAAACGCTGATTGTCTGCATTCTGATAAAATACATCCTTGATATTGCGAATGCAAATACAGCTCTCCAACAGATTATCCGAATCACGGTATTTTTGAATGTGCGCTTCAATCTCCTCAGCCATCTGCCCGGTATCGCCCTTCTGCATCGCATAGCGGGCCGCCGCCATCTCATAAGCCGCCTGCAGCTCCTGAACCTCAATCACATCCGTCTCGGTCAGATCAATCACTCTGGCGCCCACGTTATTCTCAAATTCAATTAAACCCTCATTAAACAACCGGTTCAACGCCTCCCGCACCGGCGTAGAGCTGACGCCGTATTCCTCCTGCAGCTTGCTGACATTGAGCTTGCTGCCAAAAGGCATCTCAAGCCGTACAATGCGATCTCTGATTTTTGCGTATACTTGATCCACAAGGGATAAGCGTTTGATTACCGCCATACTTCTACTTCCTTTCATTCCCAAAGCATCGAGCCATTTTTTATATTCCGAAATCAATTCCGTATGCCCCGTGCAGCAAAAAGCCGAATGGGGCAGCGATTCTTTCGATTCTATATTTTGCATAATCCAAAGTCAAATTTATTATGCCATAAATCGGGCCGGATGTAAATGGGGAAATGATACTCCGCACCGGCAATGATAAGGCCAAACACGTTCCAGAATATATCTGAAAATTCATTCTATCAGAACGGGATTTTCAGATATGTTCTAGGCAAAATTCCGACGGCGGTGGGACGGCATCGTCAGATCATAGCTCTCTTGGATCATCCGCTCAATCTCCTTTTGCGGAATCGTTCCGTCCAGAATCAGGGAATTCCAATGCTCCTTATTCATATGATAAGCCGGACGCACCGCAGGGTAGGTGTCCCGCCACAGCTGCCGCCACTGCGGATTACATTTTACATTGATCCAGATCAAGCCTTCTTTTTCAAAGATCCAGGCAAAGACCTTGCGGTTCTCCCGGTGGCGAATCACGCACCAGTTGTGATCCGAAAACGGATAATCCTGGTACACGTTTTGATAGGTCAGACAGTAATCGACCGCTTCACTGCGTGTTGTCATTGCAGCCTCTCCCTTCCAAAATATCTTTCACATACCGCACATCCCAAATCTCCGTGCCCTCGTTGATCTGCTTCTGTCCATCGAGACAGAAACCGTTTTGCTCATAAAAGCGGCGGGCCGGCGCATTGTCCTTTAAGACCCACAGCCCCACCCGCTTTGTCCCCTTGCGCTTCGCCTGCCGCAAAAAATGCTTCAGCAGGCTGCGGCCGATCCCCATGCCCTGAAAAAACGGTTCTACATAAAATTGACACAATTCTGTTTCCCCTTTGCAGGATTGATCCTCATTTCCGCAAATGATTCCCTTTAAAATTCCGTCATCGTAGACCCACATTTCATCCAGCAGGCTCTGATTGTCCTCGTATTCCTTCATAACCTTATGTACCTGCAGCTCCTGAAAGGAAAAATAATCGTTTTGAAATATGCTGCGGTAAGCCGTTCGTTTGGCAAAAACCAAAATCTCCGCAATTCTTGGTATGTCGGCTGGGGTGGCGCGTCTGATCATGCTACAATCTCCTTATCCAGAAAAAGCTCCAGACTTCTCCAGAGCTCTCATAAAAATTATGATAGAACTTGAACCTGATTGTCTCTGAGGAAAAATTATTTCTATTTGTTAAAATGCCCGCAGCAACCGATTCTCTTTTAGCCCATTCTTTTGCCAATGCTCTTCTATCCTTTGCTGAAATTCATACCGAACCAACTTTGCCCTTCTCTTTAACCACCCGTCCTCATCCCAACGTATATAGATCCCTTCACACCAATCATTGCCGTAATAGGAAACACCCAAAAAAGATTTTAGTTCCTCCAAATGATATCTTCCTCTCGCCAATTGATGAATAGTAGAAATATCCATTGATTCTAATAATACATTCCGACGCTTGACCGAAAGGAATTCATACCGTTCTTTATCATATATGTCAAAGCCAATAAAATAATCCGGCAATTTGTCATAGTATATGGAATGAACCGCATAACACCATTCTCCAAACAAGATATACTGATCCAACAGAACATCGAATAAACGATTTTGTTTTTTACTCATCCATTGATCCAGATTTTTCCACTGTCCAAGATAGGGATGCAGGATCCAATTTCCTCTATTTTGCAAATGCAGCTCCCCATTGTGATCAAACGAAATTCCCAGATTCGCACCATCAACTTTTTCTTCAATGATCACCTCATGGTTTAGCAGCTCTAAAAGTTCTTCTGTAGTCAGAACCTTATCCGCTCTCATACATTCTTCTTTTGGCAATAAAATGTGCTTCGTTGATGGAAATTTAATAAATTCATTCATATTCCTATTTTCTGCATATATTTATCTTTTATGTAGTCTTCATCAATAAAAAGTATCTCGATTCCGTTTTTCTGTAAATCCTCCTTAATTCCCCACCATTTTGAATCACTTGCTTCTACAATCGGCGGTCTTTCTTTATGGCTGTAAGCCAACGCAATGTATTTCCGATCGGGTGGATCAAACGTTTTCAACTTTTCTGATTCTGGATAATTTACAAATTCATGCTCTTTTATCTCTTTTAGAGAAACAAAATCCTCAGCGTTCTTAGGCATATGCTGATGCACCCAGATTGAAAATATCGTTGCCATATTAGGGCTGCTGCCCAACATATAGGCCCCTCGATACTCCCGAAGAATCCTTCCTTCTGCATCCAGCACAAGACTTGCTTTTGGATTTTCCATAAACCTTTTTATAAAGTCAAGGCACTTTTTCGCACAAATCAATTGATCGCGTGGGATATCCTTCACAGATGTTCCTGCAAGCAAAATAACATTTGCATCAATAATATACTTATTCATAGTTCCTCTCGTATTCTTTTATCTAACGCAGCGTCCATTTGTGCAAAAGTATCTCCGGCTATATCGCCAAAAAAATTTTTAGGCCAATTCTCAATATTCCCAAAAAGATCTACCTGAAGCTTCTCTAAACTTGCCGGAAATTGATCATTATTGGCAAAATAGGCTGAAAATTCATTATATTCCAAGCTCCCTTCCGCCATTCGTCTTTGTAGACGGCGCAAAAAATGCTCTGAATGCGTTTCAATAATTAACTGGATTCTTCTTTTTTCAAATTTTTCCCGTGCATGAATCGCGGCAATCATTACATCGGCCAAGCCAGCCT
>CAMULB010000208.1 GCA_947089585.1 uncultured Lachnospiraceae bacterium
ACAAGAAGCAATCGGCCGGATCATTGTGATGGCGGATGCGGCGCATGCGCTGGGAGCATCCAGAAAAGGAAAACCAGTCGGCAGTATTGCAGATTTTTCTAATTTCAGCTTTCATGCCGTGAAGAATCTGACTACGGCAGAGGGAGGGGCTGTAACCTTTAGAGAAATTAAAGGGATTGATACGGAGGAAATCTATCATCGCTATCAGCTGCTTTCACTTCATGGCCAGTCAAAAGATACTTTGGCGAAAACGATGCTTGGGGCATGGGAATATGACATCATCGGGCCTTGGTTTAAATGCAATATGACGGATGTCGCAGCTGGAATCGGATTGGCACAGATGAAACGCTACCAGGAAATGCTTGCCAAAAGAAAAAAGATGATCCAAACATACGATGCGGCTTTGAAGCCATTGGGCATAGAGGTTCTTCCTCATTATAACGATGTACATCAATCCTCAGGGCATCTGTATCTTACCAGAGTTTCGGGAATTACAGGTGCGCAGAGAGAGGAGATTATTGGAAAGATGGCTAAGATGGGAGTGGCCTGCAATGTACATTACAAACCGCTGCCGATGATGTCTGCTTATCAAAGGCTTGGCTTTGCGATTGCGGATTATCCCAATGCCTGTCAAAGATATGAAAATGAGATTACCTTGCCGCTTCATACCAGACTGACTCCAGAGGAGCTTGACTATATCATAGACCAATTCCGTCGGATTGTAAAGGAATATAGAGAATAGACCAATTCTATCAGATTATAAGGGAATACAGAGAATAGAAACAGCAGCAGAGAGGAGAGGGGAATCATGCTGTGCAGATGGGAGCAGTTGCCAAAGCGGATGCGGACAAAAGCAGTGCGTCCATATTATGAGATTCTGAAAAAGAAAAGACTTAGTTTGCTTGTAAAGCGAATGTTTGATGTGACCGTGTCATTGTGTATGCTGATTGGATTGGCCCCTTTCTTCGCAGTAATTGCTATTCTGATTGTAAAGGATTCCAAGGGCGGAATTTTTTACCGGCAGGAGCGGGTGACACAGTATGGAAGAAAATTTAAAATATTCAAATTTCGCACAATGGTGGCAGATGCAGACCGGGTTGGAACACAGGTAACGCTGCGGAAGGATCCTCGCATTACCAGAGTAGGCGCTAAGCTCCGCCGCTATCGTCTCGATGAGATCCCGCAGCTGTTTAATATTTTGCGCGGCGATATGACGCTGGTTGGCGCCAGGCCGGAGAGTGTATATTATGTGACCTATTATACGCCGGAAATGCTGGCGACGCTGTTGCTGCCAGCCGGAGTTACCTCAAAGGCCAGTATCAAATTTAAAGATGAAGCGAAGCTGCTCGAACAAGCGGAGAATGCAGATCGGGTCTATGTGCAGAAGATATTGCCGCAAAAAATGAAATATAATCTTGAGAGTATAAAGGAATACCGTTTTCTGGAGGATGTGAAGATTCTAATCCAAACGGTAGCAGCTGTGTTGAAAAAAGAGGAGAAATCGTAGGCAATGGGTGAGAAATCCTTACATGGAAAAAGGGTAATTGTATTTTATCCTGATTTTTTTGGCTATGGAGAAACGATCGCTCATGCGATGCAAAGGATGGGGATGAAAACAGCCCTGTATAATTCAAAATCCGTCCGCAGCGCCTGGGGCCGGGCATTATTCAAGCTTTTTCCAGAGGTTGTATTAAAGTCGTCAAACCAATATTTCAGGGCAATTTATAGGAAATATCAAAATGTAAAAATAGATTTTATGCTTGTGATTGAACGTCTGCCGATCTGGTTTTTGAAGGAAATGAAAAGAACGCATCCGCAGATGCAGTTGATTTTATATATGGATGATTCCATCAAAAATCTGAAGACAATCGAAAGAAGATTTTCCTTATTTGACCGGATCTTATCGTTTGACCAGCAGGATGCGAAGCAGCATGAGAAAATTTTGTTTCGACCTTTATTTTATTCCGTAAAAGAGCAGAGGTGTTCGGTACAGTATCCGTATGATGTGTGCTTTATTGGAACCTGTCATTCGGACCGCTACCGAATTGTAAAAAGGATTTCCGAGCAATGCGAAAGCGGGCGGTTTTACGGCTACCTGTATCTGCAGAGCAGGTTTATGTATTATTTTTATAAGATTGTGAACAAGGATTATCGGAATGCGAAACAGTCAGAATTTTCGTTTCAAAAGATGGAGTATCAGAAAAATATTCAAATCGAAAACGCTTCGAAGGTGATTTTGGATATCCAGCATCCGGGGCAGAGCGGCCTTACGATGAGAACGATCGAGATGATCGGTTTGAAAAAGAAAATCATTACCACCAATCGGGATATTGTGCATTACGATTTTTACAGACCGGCCAATATCCAAGTGATTGACCGAAAAGATCCGGTCATTGATCCACAGTTTTTTCAAGTTCCATATGAGGAGTTACCGGATGAAGTTTATAAAAAATATGAGATAAATCAATGGATCAAGGATGTATTGGGGAAACGGTAGGATGCAGAACTACAGTATGGAAGCTGTGCCCTCAAGGGTAGATCAATAGCCAAAACAACTTGACAGCCTCACAGTTTGGAAGTAGAATGAATCTCATAAACGGGAATTTATGGAGGTAAGTGAAATGTCTGGATACGAGAGATTTGAAAAAATTTATTCACAGGGAACCGTGAAGGTAATCGAAATATGGGTGGATAAAGAGACGGGCGTGAATTATGTGTTTCGTGCAAGCGGCTATGCCGGAGGAATGGCACCATTGTTAGACAAAGATGGAAAGCCGGTTGTTTCTCCAGTTGTAAATAGATAACCTTAACAGAATATTTCATATGATCTTTATATAGCCGAGCGGTTTTTGATCGAAAGCCCCTCGGCTAAATTTATTTCATCGGTTCAAAAGGATTTATTTATTTTCTTGACATTCACATTGCATCATGCTTCAATGGATACTGTATCACAAATAATATAGGAATGCTTGTCGAATCAGAAGCCAGGATCAAGAGCGTAAGAAAGGCATGGATAAAAATTATGGATAACCAGGTTCACAATACGATTGTGAGTTTTATATGGGCAATTGCAGATGACTGCCTGCGCGATGTCTATGTGCGCGGTAAATATCGTGATGTCATTTTGCCAATGACGGTAATTCGGCGTCTGGATGCAATGCTGGAGGATACAAAGCCTGCAGTTCTTGAAATGAAAGAAAAATTAGCGCAGGCAGGTGTGTCAAATCAATGGTCTGCGCTTTGTCGGGCAGCAGGGCAGGCCTTTTGCAATGAGTCTCCGTTTTTATTAAAGGATCTGACCAGCCGTGCGAAGAAGCAGACACTGAAGGCAGATTTCGGGGCCTATCTGGACGGATTCTCGCCCAATGTGCAGGAGATTCTTGAAAAGTTCAAATTTCGGAATCAGATTGACACCATGATGGAGGCGGATATTCTCAGCGCGGTGATTGAAAAATTTGTTTCTCCGGCCATTAACCTCAGTCCGAAGACAATTTACACAGATGATACGATGCAGGAAGTCAGACTGCCTGCGCTGGACAATCATGGCATGGGTACTGTCTTTGAAGAATTAATCCGAAAATTCAATGAAGAAAATAACGAGGAAGCCGGAGAACACTGGACGCCGCATGATGTTGTTGAGCTGATGGCCGACCTTGTATTTGTGCCGGTCGCTGACAAAATAAAGGATGCAACCTATTCCTGTTATGACGGGGCATGTGGAACCGGAGGAATACTGACGGTTGCGCAGGATCGGCTGATGGCGCTTGCAAAAAGAAGGGGCAAGAAGGTTTCAATACACCTTTTTGGACAGGAGATTCAACCAGAGACTTATGCGATCTGCAAAGCGGACCTGTTATTAAAGGGCGATGGTGAGCAAGCGGAGCATATCACCTATGGCTCAACCTTATCCGCGGATGGGAATGCATCGAAACAATTTGATTTTATGCTTTCCAATCCGCCGTATGGAAAGAGCTGGAAAACGGATGCAGAGAGGCTGGGTGGGAAAAAGGAGATTCTGGACAGCCGATTCAACGCATACCTGGCGGATGGTACGCCGCTGGGGATGATTCCACGGACAAGCGACGGCCAGCTGCTGTTTCTTTTGAATAACGCAGCGAAAATGAAAACAGACACTGAGCTGGGAAGCCGAATTGCTGAAGTGCACAATGGTTCGTCGATTTTTACAGGGGATGCCGGAAGCGGCGAAAGCAATACGCGCCGCTATTTGATTGAAAATGACTTTGTCGAAGCAATCATAGCGCTCCCGGAAAATATGTTCTACAACACAGGCATCGGGACGTTTATCTGGATTCTTTCCAGTAAAAAAGAAGTGCGCCGCAAGGGAAAGATTCAGCTGATTGATGCCACGGCAATGAAGTCGCCGCTTCGCAAAAATATGGGTAAGAAAAATTGTGAATTGACTGCTGAAATCAGAGAGGAAATTGTGCGCATTTTTCTGGAAATGGAAGAAAGCGATGTGAGCAGGATTTTCAATCATGAGGAATTTGGGTACTGGTCGGTTACAGTTGACAGACCGCTTCGTTTGCGCGTTTTACCGGAAGCCGAAATACCGGCGTCTGTGTTCAGGAAAGCAGAGGACTTGGCGAAAGCCAGAGCAGGAGTTGCATTGGCTGCCAAAACGGCGCAGCTTGATGATTGGACTGCGTTCGCAAAGGCTGCGAAGCTAAGCGCAGCAATGCTAAAAAAAATACGTCCCTATATTACCGAAAAGGATGCTTCGGCAAAAGCAATTGATGGTGAGGCAGATACAGAGCTTCGCGATACGGAACGGATTCCGTTTTCTTACGAGGGCGGGGTAGAGGGCTTCCTGAAAAACGAAGTGAAGCCCTATGCGCCAGATTCATATGTGGATGAGCGGAAAATACAAATTGGCTATGAGCTAAGTTTTACAAAATATTTTTTTAAACCAACGGAATTACGTTCCATGCAAGAGATCGTCGCTGACCTGGAAACGCTTGAAGCAGAAACCAATGGCATGCTTCGGGATATATTGGGAGTCTGAAATTGATGAAAAAAAGGTACGATTCATATAAAAAGTCTGGTATTCCATGGATGACAGAGCTGCCGGCCCATTGGGAGTGCAGACGTGCAAAATACATGTATAAAAAAGAAAATAGACCGGTTTCGGAAAAGGATGACATTGTTACCTGCTTTCGAGATGGGACGGTGACACTGCGAAAGAACAGACGAATGACTGGTTTCACAGAATCAATAAAAGAAATCGGCTACCAGGGGGTGAAAAAAGGAGACCTTGTGGTACATGCTATGGACGCATTTGCAGGTGCAATCGGGGTCTCGGATTCGGATGGAAAATGCACGCCGGTTTACAGCGTTTGTACTGCTTTAGGAGCGTACAATAACCATTACTATGCCTATGCTTTCAGGGAAATGGCAAAGCGAGGATTTATTC
>CAMULB010000209.1 GCA_947089585.1 uncultured Lachnospiraceae bacterium
TTGCATTGGCCGATGAGAAGATTCTTAACCTGACCGGCAAGACCAATACGGAGATCAAGCTCGCTTACGGAGCCGCCAATCTGCCGTTTCTCGACGAATGCGATCAGCGCTTTACCAATCTGGCGCGCACGATGCAGCGCTGGGGCGCAAGACTGTATGAGCTCTCCCTCACGCAGGAAGCCAAATGTGTCCTGGCCTTCGCCGTCTCCTGGGGCAGCGACATCAAGGGAAGCTACGTGCTGCTCGGCCGCATCTACCGCGAGGAACGCAATGAAGCTGCCCTTGAGAATCTCAAGGCGCGCGCCGGCTCGCTCCATTCCCTGATGAAGGAACCGATTCTCAAGGCGCTCTCCGAGCTGTAACAGACGGCGCGTATGGGGAACCGCCTATCTGCTTCGCTTCCCATAGCGCAGCAGAATCTGGTCGGTCAGTCGGGACGCTTCATTTTTTGTCATCCCCTCGAGCGATGCCGGCAGCTCTATTTTATGATATTCTGATAATTCCTTCAAGTATTTCTTTTGCTTTGCCGTGATCGGCCCCTGCTTTTTCACCCGGTACAACAGGGGCTTCGGCACAAACAGCTCCGGCCGGCTTCCGGCAAATCGCGCGCGCAAAAGCTCCAGCAAACAAAACACCGCCTCGGCATCGCCCAATGCCCGATGTGCCTGACTTGGCAAAAATCCAAAATACTGCCCCAGCGATTCCATCGTCTTTTTCTCTGGCTCCAAGAGCAGCTGACGCGCCAGCTTTAAGGTATCCAGACCGTTTGCCTCAAAGGGAATCCCCAGGTTGACCGCATTCTGCTTTAAAAAGGCAAAATCGCACATCAGATTATGCCCCACCAGCGGAAGACCGCCAAAAAATTCCACAAAGGCTTCCATTGCCCGCTGTAGCGTCTCGCCGTTTTCCGCCATCGCATCGGTAATCCCGGTCAGCGCGATCACCTTGGGCGGAAGCTTTCGCAACGGATTTACCAGCATCTGAAACCGCGCCGTCACCTGCCCGTTTTTACAGCGCACGGCTCCAATCTCCAAAATCTTGTCCCGGCTGGCCTTAAGCCCTGTCATCTCCAGATCGACGGCAATATATTCCGTTCCATCGTTCAGCATATGTCCTCCTCTGCTTCACACCGCCGCACTGCTGCCTGGCCGGTCAATTTGTCTCGCTCCTGATAGGAAAACACGTAAAGCTGCGGACTCGGATGACGACTCGCAAGCCCCGGCCGGCGATTTTCAAGAAGCTCAAAAAAATCATACGAAAACTGCTCGATATGAACATCCTGATGGCGGAAGCCGCGGGAACGCTCCTTCCACTGATTCGGATCCTTCGCCCACAGAGGACGACGCTTGGCCCGCTCCAGGCGATACAAATCAAACGTCAGTGCCTCTTCGTACAGCGCGCGATGCGTCTGATCCGACTCTGTCAAAAAATCCAGCAAAATCTCGCAGCGGCGCAGCCTGGTATGGTGCAAAAACAGCAGTCCCTTTTGCCGGTAAAATTCTCCCAGCTGTAAAAACAGATCAAAGGGACTTGCAAATGCCGCCTCCGCCATCTGCATCGTCATCGCAAACTGTCCGCTGTTGCTGTAGACCTCCAGCATCTCCTCCACCAGCTTGATCTTCAACAGCTCCCCGTAGGACAGCCAGCGGGTTGACAACACCTCATAGGGCGGATATGCTCCGAATTCCAGCGCATATTCCGCCCGGTTTTCATACAGATAGGAGCCCTTGAGCACCTTTAAAAAGCCCAGCTGCAGCTGCTGCGGATGCAGCCGGTAGATGCGGTCAAAGGACGCGCGAAAGCTTGAGAAATCCTCAAAGGGCAGACCGGCGATCAGATCGAGATGCTGATGCATATTTCCCGCCGCCGCAATGCTTCTTACTGCACGCTCCACCCTGCAAAGATCCATCTTCCGGCGAATTTCTCTCAGTGTTCTTAAGTTCGCCGTCTGCACACCGATCTCCAGCTGCACCAGTCCAGGGCGCATCGTCCGAAGCAGGGCAAGCTCCTCCTCCTGCAGCAAATCCGCTGAAATTTCAAAGTGAAAGTTTGTCACTCCGTTGTCATGCTCCTTGAGAAAGCTCCAGATTGCCAGCGCACGGCGGTGATCACAGTTAAAGGTGCGATCCACGAATTTGACCTGCATCACCCTGGCCTCCAGAAAGTAAGAAAGCTCCTGAAAGACCAGCGGCAGGCTGCGGAAGCGCAGATCCCGCGCAATCGAGGACAGACAATAGCTGCAGGAAAAGGGACAGCCGCGGCTGCTCTCATAATAAAGAATCCGATTCTGCCACGGACTGCCTGCAGCCGCGCCCACCGCCTCCGCGCGGTAGAAAAACGGCAGCTGATCCATCTCAAGAAGCGGCCGCATCCCGGTCTCGTTCAAATTGCCGTCCGCATCTCGAAAGCAAAGGCCGCGAATCTGAAACAGCTGCTTCTTTGTCTGGTTTTGCTCGGTGTAATACGCACACAGTTCACAAAACGTCGCTTCCCCTTCTCCCAGCAGCACCCCGCATACCGCAGGATTCTGCTGCAAAAAGTCCCGATACTCGTAGGATACCTCCGGGCCGCCCACCCAGATGCGCACATCGGGCAGCACCTTTTTTAACTCCGCCGCCAATTCACAGACCAGGCGAACGTTCCAGATATAACAGGAAAACAGCAGCACATCCGGCTGCTGATCATACAATTCCCGCAAAATCACTTCTGTTCGCTGATTGATCGTATACTCGGCGATCGCCGTATACGCAAGATACTCCTTCGCATACGCCCGCAGACTGTATACTGCCGGGTTGGAGTGGATATATTTGGCGTTGATTGCTGTCAGTAAAATCTTCTTCATCCTCTTCTCCTCTTGCTCTCACCGATCCGATGCAGACGCTTCATCTGCAAAGCTCCTGCCTTCTCTTTTGCAGTGTTTCCTTGGCGGCGAGCGCCGCCATGCCTGCATCCCTGGTATACAAATCGGCCCCAATCCGTTTCGCAAAGACCTCCGTCACCGGCGCCCCGCCTACCATCACGATATAGCGCTCCCGCACGCGCAAATTCACCAGCCGGCCGATTACCTTTCGCATCTCCGGCATCGTGGTTGTCAGCATGGCGGACATACAGATGATATCCGCCTCAAGCTCACCGGCCTTTTCCACAAATACATCCGCATCCACATCGTAGCCTAAGTCATAGACCGTAAACCCAACGCCCCGCAGCATCATCGCCACCAGATTTTTCCCGATGTTGTGCAGATCCCCCTTGACCGTCCCGATGACTACCCTGCCGATCGGATCCCCGCTCCATTCCTCCATCTGATCGCTTAAAATCGTCGTTCCCACCGTCATCGCATGGCTGGCTAAAATTACCTCCGGCACATAGAACTGCGCGCTGTGGTATTTTCTCGACACGGATTCCATCGCCGGAAGCAAGCCTAAGTCTACAATTTCCTTCGCATCATGCCCTTCCAAAAGCGCCTGCTCAATCAACCACTTGACCTGTTTTCGCTTCCCGGCTTCAATTGCCGCGATTATTCTCTCCATGGCCGTCCTCACCGCCTTCAGAAACGATTCAGACTCGTACCGCGCCGCATGGCCATTGCGGAAACAGAACGTGCGGTACAAACCGAACCGTTCTCTTTTTTATTCAAAAAACATATACTCGGTATAAAATGCATTAAAATCTCGATCCGAAGACAATTCGATCTCCTCAGACGACGCAATCAGCGCGTCTAAGCGCTCTGCGGCGTCCGCCTGCTGCAAATATTGGGCCGCGCCGCTCAGTGAGCTGTTCCCGACCGCAATGGTCTTATCCAGCAGCGCTTCGGGCAGCATACCGATTCCAACCGCCTTCTTCAAATCCACCCGGTAGCCGAAGCCGCCCGCTAAAAAGACGCGGCCGATCTGTTCATAGCCGATGCCATAACGGAGCAGCAGCGTCTCGACCCCCGCGCGCACCGCTGATTTTGCCAGCTGAATCTCCCGCACATCCTTCTGCGTGAAGGCGATCTCTTCTCCCGCCTCCGTCCTGGCAAGCACAAACCCATCGTCAAAATAATCTTCCTCCAGCATCCCCGTCTCATCCACAAGCTCTTCCTTGACCAGCTCATAGACCGTCTCGATCACACCAGTACCGCACAGCCCCACCGGCGGCTGATCCCCGATCGTCTTCGTCTGCACATGCTCATGCTCGATCGTCACATTGCAGATCGCCCCCGGCACGCTGCCCATGCCACAGGAAATATTGCCCCCTTCAAAGGCCGGGCCTGCCGCGGTGGACGTGACCAGAATCCGCTCTTGATTGCCAAGCGCCATCTCGCCGTTGGTGCCCAAATCAATCAGCAGACAGGGCTCCTCTAAGCGGTCAAATCCACAGGAGAGCATCCCGGCCGAAATATCCGCCCCCACATAGGTCGTAATTCCCGGCAGCAATGTGACCGGAACGTCAAGTGCAAGCGCGTGCGCGCCCTGATCCTCGATCTGCGAAGCAAACATCTCGCCAAAGCTTTCACAAATGGTTCCCACATTGACCGGCGTAAAGGGGTACACGCCCAGCGTCTCGCAGGAATAGCCCATCAGAAGATGTCCCATCGTGGTGTTGCCGGCAATCGCAATCTGGCTTACCTTCTGTGCATCGGCGCCGCTTTCTGCAAGCAGACGGCCGATGCCGCTGTACAAATCCTGCAAAATACGCTCCTTGAGCGCTTCCTTTTCTCCGTCGTTGGACGCCTGAATCCGCGAAATCACATCCGCCCCGTAAGCGCGCTGGTGATTGATCGAGGTCACGGCGTGCAGAGTGCCGTACCTCGGCCCAATCAGCGCAATGGCAATCGTAGTCGTGCCGATATCAATGGCAATCCCATACGTCTGCTCCTTCGCGATGCGCGCCGCGAGCTCTTCCGAGCTTCCTTCCGTCTGAAACGCCACAACCGCGAACTCCGACTCATCCGCCGAATCAATCGTCAATGTACAATCCCGATCTGGATAGACCATACAGGCCAGTCGCCAGCCCTCTGCGAGCTCCTCCGCCTTCAGACAGGCGCAGTCCGCCTCGGTCGGCTCTGCGGCGCCCTCTGTCATCCGCACCTTGCATTTGCCGCATCTGCCCTTGCCGCCGCAGGCCGCGCTGATATAGACATCCTGCTCCCGCAGCTGAGTCAGCAGGGAATCCTGCCCATTTCCTTCAAAAACCAGGGATTTTCCTTCTCGGATCACTTTGATTTTCATTCTTCTCTTCTCCTCAATCTGTGGCTGCTGCCTTTTATTATCACTCCGAATGACGCAAGCTGTCAACTGAAATTTTTATGGCCAGGCGTGCCGTGTCTCGTCCCGGCAACTCGGTTCGCGTCATAGAGCAAAGTGGGCAAGCCCACTTCAGCTCTCCTAACCCCTCACTCATGAGGGGCTTGGACACTTTGCGCGCCGAGCACAATTGCG
>CAMULB010000210.1 GCA_947089585.1 uncultured Lachnospiraceae bacterium
TACAATCCGAGCAGATACAAATGTTGCTGGGAATCTTAATCATCTTCCCCGCCTTGCTCTCTGGCCGACGACAGAGATAACAAACATCTTCATATTCTTCCTTCTCCTGCTCTGTATCCGCATGTGACAAACGGTCTTCGGCCTCTTCTGCCGAATCCGATAACAACTCTTTTTCTGACATGAGAAAATCTCCTTCTATACTTATGTAGAAAACCGGTTGCCTCCTGGGCCCGCCGTCTTCTACCTAAGTATAAGTCAAGAAAATCAGAATCTCAATAGGAAACTGCAAAAGAAACGAAATTTAATGAATTTTTTAGAAAAAATGAAATCCTGCAATCCGCTGATCAATCACGTCATAATAAAGCCCCACCGTCATATCCGACTCAAAAACCAGCAGAATATTGTCTTTTAATTCTATGATCTGTACGGTCGGCTGATCCCACCAGGAGGTTTCTTCCTGACGTGTCAGCCAGAAAATAAAATCGTCCCATCCATCGACCGGAACACGATATACCGCTTCCAGGATCTCCTCGATCGCAGCAATGTTTTGCTCGATCCCCATTTCATTTTCTTGAAAAAAATCCTCATGCAGCACCTCGGTCTGTTTTCCCATAAGAAACGTGTTCAGTCCTTGCAGGTAATTGTAGAAAAGCTCGGCGTGCAAATACCACTCCTCCGGCAACGCATAGACATATTTTTCACCTAAATAATAGGGCATCATGAGCAAAACCGGCGCCGACTGCTCCAGCCCCTTGGTCAGAATCGCCTTGTGCTCTTCCCATGCTTCACTGTCCTTCACATCGTCGTCCCGACACTGGATGCAGGAAAAAGAACGGACCGTTTCGCCGCAGGCCATGCGCACCTGATACTGCTTGTCCTCAAGCGTCAGCACATCCTCATAAAAGTATATCTGAATAAATTTGTCGCCGTCCTTTCCCTGTACCATGCTCTCAACAATCGACTTCTGCTGATTCCGATACCACTGTACGACCACATCCCGTTCTACCTCTGCTGCCGCGGCAATCATTGAATACAAATCCTCTTCCAAAAAGTCGGGAAAGCTGTAAAAAAATTCCGCTGCCACCGCTGCTTCCTGCTCGTCCTTGTTATAATAATTCCAGGGATAAAGCTGAATGTCATCCTCCAGCTGAGAATAAAACAGATTGGAAATATTACTGGTAAAGGTGATCGGCTGCGGCTCTACAGAATTCAAAAGCACCTGCTCGCCCACATGAACAATGCCCAGATAGCCGCACAGCAGAATCGCAAACGCAAAAAATACGGTCAACAGCAAGGATCTAAGAATTTTCACCGCCAGCGCCTCCTTTCATGCGAACCATAACAACCGTCCCCTTTCCCATCTCGCTCCGAATTGTAAGCTCTCCCTGATGCAGCCTGGCAATCTCCACGCACAAGGCCAGGCCCAGACCCGCGCCGCCGCTGGCCCGGCTGCGCGCCTTATCGACCATATAAAACGCCTGTGTAATCTTTGCAATCTCTTCCTTCGGTATGCCAATCCCCTGATCTGTCACGGAAAAAAAGAACATTCCCTGCGCAAACCATCCCTGAATGGCAATCGTATTCCCCGCCTTGGAAGCTTTCATTGCATTATCCGCCAGATTATAGACCAGTGATTTGATCAATTCCTTGTCCATCCGCAGCCGCCCCTTTTCACATACACAGGTCAGCTCCATCTGATGACTCTTGGCGACCACATGCAGGGATACGCCAATCTCCGTAAAGATCTCCTCCGTGTCCTCCTCCTGCCAGTCCACATTGGCCTCGCCCACGGTAATCATCTCCATCAATTTTCCCGATAAGGTTCGCATCCGGCTGGCCTCCTCCTTGATGATCGAGACATATTCCAGCCGCTTTTCCTCCGACAGATCGTTTTTGATCTGCAGCAGATCGGAAAAGCCGAGAATCGAGGTCAGCGGCGTTTTCATCTCATGCGAGAGATTGGCGATAAACTGATTGCGGTCCTCGGCCACATCCTCCAGCGCCTTGATATTCTTCTCCACTGCCTGAGCCATACGGTTCATATTGCAGGCCAGCTCTGACAGCTCATCCCTGCCCCTTTGCGGCACCCGACGCTTATAATCGCCTTCGGCAATGGCCCTGGTTCCCGCATTGATCTTCTGCAGCGGCAGCAGCAGCAGCTTCACCACCACCAGCAGCACGACGGCAATCGCCACCGCACAGACCATACTGTTCATACGGGCCTGGTTGAGCATATCGCGGTGCATTTTAAGCACATCATGCAAATCACTCCAGGTCAAAAAATAATACGTATTCGTCTCCAGCGTCTCCTTAGAAGCAATATACAGTACCTCTCCTTCGATCTGCATATAGCCCTGCCCGCTGTCTGAGACCATCGCGAGCAGATCCTCCATCGGCTCCATCTCCCGATTCTTGTAGACCAATTTTTTGCTCCGATTAAAGAAAGAGATTCCGTTCTTTTCCCCTTCCTCGCCAAAGGTACGCTCCATGTATTCCAGAATCTGTTCCTCGTTTAACAGAATTGCGTTCTGCCGCAGCCGCTCGGACAACAGCAGACTTTTAAAATTGGTAATCAAAAATTCATGCTCGGTAAAAGCCGCATGCTTCTTCTGCTCCATGGTCAGCTGAAAGCTGTTTTTGAGCATCAAAATGCTGGTAATGCCTACGGCAAGCATTACCAGCATCAACGTATAGAGAAAAATTTTCTGCCAAAGCTTCATCTATTTGATACTCTCCAATCGGTATCCCAGCTTGGGAATCGTGATCAGCCGCTCCTTTAGCTTCAGCTTTTTGCGCAGCTGCTGAATGTGTATGTCAATCGTCCGGCTCTCCCCCTCATATTCAAACCCCCACACCGCGCTGAGCAGCCGGTCGCGGGAAATCGCCACATCCTTGTGCTGGAGAAAAAATACCAGCACCTCGAACTCCTTCGGCGTCAGATAAATCTGTTTTTCCGCCAGCTTGCAGGTGTGCTCCTCGATGTTGACGGAGATCTCTCCATATTCATAGACCACTGCCGTCTTCTTCACCCGCCGCAGAATCACTTCGATTCTGGCCAAAAGCTCCATCGCCTCAAAAGGCTTAACGATATAGTCCTCCGCGCCCAGCCGAAGGCCCCGCACTTTATCGGTCAGCTCCTGCTTGGCGGTAATAAAGATCACCGGCGTCCTGCTGGTGCGGCTGCGCATAATCTCAAAGCCGCTCATCTTAGGCAGCATCACATCCAGCAGCACGAGATCGAATTGCTCCCGCTCCATTCTCTGAAACGCCTCCGCACCGTCAGCACATACCACGCCCTCATAACCGCCGATCGCGACCGTAGCCTCAATCAGCTTGGCAATATTTGCATCATCCTCCGCAATGAGAATCCTGATCATGATGTCCATCCTCTCTGTCTCTTACCCCTGCTGCCTCTGATCACAAAACAGCACGGCACGTCCGTCATTGCTTTCAATTCCAAAGCAGCACCATCCGCACGCTACTGCTTCTGATTCCGAAACTGCACCGGCGTCATCCCATATTTTTTCTTAAACAGACGGTTAAAGTGCTCCACATTCTGATACCCCACCTGCTCTGCAATCCGCTCAATGCTCTGTCCGGTGCCCTTGATCAGGGAACGCGCCTTCTTCATGCGCACCGACTGCAAAATCTCGCCGAAGGTGCTGCCGGATTTATCCCGAATGTATTTGGAAAGATACGGCTTCGACAGATGAAAATGATTGGCCAGCTCATCCATGTCCACGGTCAGGGAATTGACCTGAATGTAATTCATAATCTCGTTGAGACGTTCATCCTTCATCTCCTCTTCCTCGGACAGCTCCGGCAGCTGGTTGATCGCTGACGCCAGCGCCTGAATCGAGGATTTGATGATATCCGGGTCGATCCCGGCGCCCCAGTACAGCTTGCCCTGGAACGTAATCCCCACATAAGCAATCGCCTTGGACGAGGAACCCTTGGTCATCGCGTGCTCTTCATACGCGGACAGCTCATAGCTGATGTTAAAATAATGCTTGATCGCATTGCTGACCGCATCCAGCCGTCCGTTGCCGATTCCGGTCACGACGCGCTTGCCCTTCGCCTGCTTGACCGTGGCTTCCGCAATCATCCCATCTCCCTGTTTAAAATGACATTCGGGAATGGAAAATACGCGGCTGTTGTCTATATATTTCTCCTCAAAAATGCGATAAATTCCGTCCGGCGTCAGTTCCCGGTGCTCCTTGTCGGACACATCCTTGACCGTATAGCTGAAATCCTCTTTCATCTGGTCGGGAATCACCATACCATAATTTTCTTTCAGAATATAGCAGACCCCGCCCTTGCCGGATTGACTGTTGATCCGAATCACATCGGCGTCATACGTCCGGCCCACGTCCACGGGATCAATCGGCAGATACGGCAGATTCCATTTCTGATCGCCATGCTCCCCGCGGTAAGCCATCCCCTTGGCAATCGCATCCTGATGGGAACCGGAAAAGGCCGTAAATACCAGATTCCCGCCATAGGGCTGGCGTTCCGACACCTGCATTCTCGTCAGCCGTTCATACGTCTCGCAGATGTGCGGCATATCGGAAAAATCAAGCTGCGGATCGACGCCATGTGAAAACAAATTCATTGCCAGCGTGACAATGTCCACATTTCCGGTGCGCTCTCCGTTCCCGAACAGCGTACCCTCAATGCGGTCTGCCCCGGCCAAAACGCTTAGCTCCGCATCGGAAATCCCGCTGCCCCGGTCGTTGTGCGGATGCACGCAGAGAATCACATGCTCCCGCCCGTACAAATGCTTGCTCATATATTCCACCTGGCAGGCAAACACATGGGGCATCGAATTCTGCACCGTGGTCGGCAGGTTGATAATCACCGGATTCGTCTCGGACGGCTGCCAGATCTTAAGCACTGCGTTGCAGACCTCCAGCGCATAATCAACCTCCGTGCCGGGAAAGCTCTCCGGGCTGTACTGAAATGTAAAATTGCCGTCCGTCTCGTCGGCCAGACGCTTTAACAGGCAGGCTCCGTCCACGGCAATCTGCTTGACCTCTTCCCTGGACTTATGAAACACCTGCTCCCGCTGCGCGACCGAGGTCGAATTGTAGAGATGAATCACCGCATGCTTGGCTCCCTTGACGGCCTCAAAGGTCTTTTTGATTATGTGCTCCCGCGCCTGGGTCAGTACCTGAATCGTCACGTCGTCGGGAATCATCTCTTTCTCAATCAGCGTGCGGATAAACGTATATTCCGTCTCCGAGGCAGCCGGAAATCCCACCTCGATCTCCTTAAAGCCGATGCGCACCAGCATCTGAAAAAATTCCAGCTTTTCTTCTAAGCTCATCGGTTCGATCAACGCCTGGTTGCCGTCCCGAAGATCGACACTGCACCAGATCGGC
>CAMULB010000211.1 GCA_947089585.1 uncultured Lachnospiraceae bacterium
CTTTCATCAGAAAACCTCCTATAATTAAAGAAACACATAAGGAGGAGGTGCTTCTATGGACAGCATCACAAAGATTTTTCCGATTCAGATCATGCATATCTTGCCTCCATTTGGCTGCAACAGCAAGATTTGAGTGATAAGTCGCCTACTGAAATTTCGGATATGTACTATAAAGCATATCGTGAAATTTGTGAGAACTACGCTCCCAAACCTTCCCGTCTGCCCGAATCTCACGGGCTATCTAAAGGCAATCCGTTTAATCGGTAATGATCATCGTGAGATAAATGGACTTTTTCAACGATAATCGCGCTCATCAATCACAATTGCAGTTTCGATCAAGGTCTTGACCATCCCAACTGTTCCAGCAGTTGGGATGGTTTCTTGTTCGAGCAATTTTAACGCCTTAAGCAAGCATCCCATTTCGGCTTCCGTCCACGGGTCGAAAGTTTCATCCATCGTACTTACCTCCTTTCGCGCCCCGCTTTGCGGGGCTTTTTTACGCGCCCTCCTGCCGCTCAGCGGGGCGGGAGGGATTCCGGGTCTGCATCAGTAACGCGCCCTGGATAATGTCGCCGATTCGGTCTTGCACATCCTCTGGCAGCTTTTTTAATCGTTCTTCCATGAGACGGATTGCCGCTTCGTTCGCGCTCATAATTTTCACCTCCTATTTATTTGGTTGATGAACCAATCATGCCACAATTATTTTGGCTTGTCAACCAATATTCGAAAAATATCTTTTATTTATTTGGTTGACTAACCAAGTGATAAATGCTATAATTCAAATATATTCAATGATAGGAGGTGATTTTGATGAATTATCGAATCAGGCAAATCCGCGACAGCCTAGATTTTTCACGCGCTGAATTCGGGAAACGCATAGGTGTAAGTGGCGATGTTGTCAATAACCTTGAACGCGGAAGAGTCGATGCAAAAGACCACATCGTAAAGCTGATCTGTTCTGAGTTTGGCGTAAACGAAGAATGGTTACGCACCGGCGCTGGGGAAATGTTTCGTCAGGACAGCGAAAGTCTTTTGGACCGTCTAGCCGCAGAGTACAAGATGAGCACCAGAGAACGCGCAGTCATCACTGCATTTCTAAAACTTGATGAGGATGGCCGCTCCGCAATCCTGCAATACGTAGACAACCTTGTCACGGAACTTTACCCAGAAGTTGCATTATCCAAAGACAACAAGACAAAACCACGCAAGCAGAAAAAAGCGCCGGATGAAATGACACGAGAAGATATCATTGCCGAATTAGAGCGCCAGCTTGATGAAGAAAAGGAGACCCAGAACACATCACCGGTCTTTGGCCCTGGAAACTTCGACACGGCTGCAGGATAAGATAAGGCAAAGCGTACCATGCATTGAATCCAGTTTCCGCCGTCTTTAAGTGACATATTGATAACAGAAAGAGAGATGAAAATCATGCCAATTATTTTGCTCATCCTTATTGCTCTTTTGATTTGGCTGTTCATTGAATATCGGCGCTCTCAAAAGAATTTATACGCTGCACAGCAAATCGTTCAAAAGATCGAAGATGCGGACAAATATGCAGCTGAAAAGCGCAATGAAGCAAACCGTTATGATGCCGAAATGCGCTTTGAAGCAAACAAATACGATACAGCAAAGCGCAGTGACGCAGACAAATATGCAGAAGAAAAACGCGCCAAAGCAGATGCATATTACCACGATGTGAAAGAGAACACAAAATCCCTGGAAAGTAAAAGAGGTGCTCTGCAAGAGGAATTGCAAAATCTTGAGCTGGATATATTTATTGGTATGGTCAGGATTGATGATTATGAAAACTTAAAATCTGACGAAATCAAAAACCAGCTGACGCTGCTGCGCGGAAAGCAGGATGAATTGATAAAGAACGGTTCTGCGTTAAAAACCACCTCTAATATCAGCACTCAAAAACGTATTGCGGATAATCAGAAGAAACAGGTTCTGCGCTGTTTTAATGCTGAATGTTCAAACATTATTGGCAGTGTTACCGTAAAGAATGTTGATGCTTCCCGTGCTAAAATCCAGCGTGCCTTTGATACGGTTAATAAACTATTTACGGTAGACGGTGTTCAAATTTCTTCCGATTATCTTGCGAGCAAATTTGAAGAACTTAGTCTTGTTTATGCCTATATGCTCAAAGAAAATGAAGAACGTGAACAGCGCAAAGCAATCCGCGAGCAGATGGTTGAAGAAGAAAAAGTTCGTCGCGAAATAGAACGTGCCAAACAAAAAATTGAAAAAGAGGAATCCCAGTTTACAAATGAGGTCAATAAGCTAATGGGATACCTCCAAAAGTCGAAAGACGATGTGGAACGTCAGCTGTACATAGATAAGATCAATGACTTGCAGGAAAAAATTAAGGCTCTGGAAGCTGATAAAGAAAACGTCCTCCAGCGCGAACAGAATACCCGGGCAGGTTTCGTTTACATTATTTCTAACATTGGCGCTTTCGGTGAGCATATATACAAAATTGGCATGACACGGCGCTTGGAGCCTATGGACCGTATTGCAGAACTCAGCAGCGCGTCTGTCCCATTTCCTTTCGATGTCCATGCCCTTATCTTTTCAGATGATGCGCCCGGACTGGAAACTATCCTGCATCAGCACTTTAGCAACGAGCGTGTAAACAAAGTGAATCCTCGAAAAGAATTCTTCTGCGTTGATCTTGCTGAAATAAAAAAAGTGGTTTTGGAAAACCACAATGCAACGGTTAAGTTTGTAGATATACCAGACGCAACGGAATACCGGGAAACCCTTAAATTGAACGAAAATGCATAATAATGAAAAAGCCGCCCTCACGGGCGGCATAGAAAATCATTCCGAATAATTGAAAGGTATATAGTTTATGGAATATATCGTGAAACTTATTTGGGACAGCGAAGCAGCTGTCTGGGTCGCTACAAGCGATGACATTCCCGGCCTGGTGCTGGAATCCGGTTCATTCGATGCTCTGTTAGAGCGTGTCCGCATTGCCGCGCCGGAAATGCTTGCGCTGAACCATACAAAGCCGCCGTTTACCCTGACGTTCCTCTCAGAACGACATGAAAGGATTGCGTTGTAAATGGCAGAGTATAAAAAGCGGGTACGCGATATCCTTGCGCAAAATGGCTGCACTTTCCAGCGGCACGGCTAAAAGTCTTTATTGACAAATTTAAGCCAAGTGTTTACTTTTCAAGCGCATATGATATAATATAAACGGAAGGAGGCATGAAGCATGTTTAGTAAGAACCTTAGATATTTCCGACTCAAAAAGGGGATGACTAAAAAGGCACTTGCCGATCAGGCAAATGTTACGCCAATGGCAATCACGAATTACGAAAGCGGCAAGCGGAAGCCAGACATGGAAACCATGAAACGCTTGGCTAAAGCGTTGGATGTTCGCGTTTCAGATTTCCTTGCCACGCGAAGCAAAGATATCGTATTTGCTCATGGCGAGTTCAGGAAAAACACCAAGCTAAGCCAGTCTCAACAGGACTTTGTGCGCGAAGCTACAGAAGAATATTTTAGCCGTTTTATGACCATTCAAGACATCCTTGGTGGTACCGTGCTCCCGGATGCTCCAAACTGTTATGTGTTGCCTCTCACCGATCATGATGAGGAAAACGCTGCATCTTTACGCAAGTATCTCGACTTTCCAAGTAACGGACCAATTGAAGGACTGACGAGTAAACTTGAGAACAAAGGTATTCTTATATACGAATGTGATGTGGGTAACCGGAATTTTTCCGGAATGAACGGTTTTATCGATGATATGCCTTATATCGTCATCAATCCAAGTATGACCCCAGAACGCATCCGTTCTACCATCGTACACGAATTAGCTCACCTGATGTTCGCTTGGCCGGAAAATATGCAGGACGAAGAAATCGAGAAAAAAGCAACCTCAATCAGCGGCGCGTTCTTGTTTCCCAAAAACGATGCTATTCATAAACTCGGGATTCGACGCTCCTCAATTACAAATGATATGACCCTTGTCGCCAAAGAATATGGTATTTCCATGATGCTTTTAGTAAAGCGAAGCGAAATCGCAAAGATTGTCTCGCACGCTGTTGCGCAAAACTTCTTTATCCGAGCGTCACAAGCCGGATGGAGGACTGCGGAACCGTCCCGTATCAAGGCAGATCCTCCCTCCCTGTTCAAACAGCTTGTTTACAGAGCCGTAAATGAACAAGAAATCAGCATCCAACGTGGTGCCGAACTGCTACAACAGCCTTATGACGAGGTGGCAGCCATGTGTTGCCTAAATGAGGTGTAATCCATGGAATACATCAGCAGTGACACAAATGTTTGGATTGATTTTTCTATAATCCAAAAACTAAATCTACCGTTCAAACTACCCTATACCTACATTATGAACGAAGATGCGATATCTGACGAATTGCTTTCCCCACCAGGACTCGGAGAGAGACTGAAAGCATATGGATTAAAAGCAGTTGAAATTTCCGACTTAGAATTTGATTTGGCTCAAAGCTATGGCGAGAAATATTTAAAGCTATCAATTTATGACAGAATAGCCCTTTCAATTGCCAAAAACCGAAATATCACATTGCTAACAGGCGATGGATCTTTACGAAAAGCATGTAAAAAAGAAGGTGTGCCTGTCATTGGAACACTTGGAATCATTGATCAACTTTTAACACTAGAGATGATCAGCAACCAAGAGTACAAAGACTGTCTCCAACGACTTCAACAACAAAACGGCGGTACCATTCGGCTACCTAGCGCAGAGATTGATTCGCGATTGGAGAAGTGCTTTAAGGAAGAGTAGCACAATTAAAAGGAGACTAACCATTTCGATTGTTCCTATACATTCCGATCTCGTGATGGATCCCGTCGTACGCAGAAGAAAAGCCGCCCCTCCTGTTGACGCAGGAAGGGCGGTCGGAGAACCTTATTAGGGGCAGGTCCCCCAATAATAGTGGCTAATTTCAATACTATTATATCACCTGCCCTTGGTTCAGTGCAACCATTTTTTGAAAAGGACAGGTGATTTTTTATGCGAAGAGCAAATGGAACCGGTACGATCACCCGCTTGTCAGGCGATCGGCGCAGGCCTTATGCAGTACGCGTGCCTTGCATCGACCGGCGCGGGCACATCCAGCAGAAGTACCTTAGCTACCATGCCTCTGCCCGCGAGGCCCAGCAGGCACTGGACGAATACAACCGGCAAGCCGCAAACGGCATTGCGCCTCCGCCGGATAAGCTCCAAACTACGCTTGCCGATGTATATGCCCTCTGGTCTGCCCGGAAGTATGCCAAAGCAGGTCCATCTTCCGTAGCAAGCTATATAGAAAACGATTAATCATTGTCAAAGAGGGAGATATGATGTAAAATATA
>CAMULB010000212.1 GCA_947089585.1 uncultured Lachnospiraceae bacterium
AATCGTCCAAGCTTATCTTTTCGATTATATGCGGGCGTAAAAATCGTCAAAAACATATGTGTTTTCCTTCCTATGAAATCCTACGAGAACATAATTTTACAAGAATCCAGACCAAAAGTACCTCGTAGACAAAATAGCGAATAAAATCTGAAGCAGAACCACGGATCAGAGAAAATGACAGAACCAGCGTACTGTAGGAAATAAAATTTCTTTCTTCGCTTTGAAGTGCAGGTTCTCCCAATATTTTACAGAAAAATATACCCCACAGAAAAAATACGCCCCACCCAAGCATTCCAAAATTATAATAGCTTTCTGCAACGATTGAAAAGCCAGGGCCATGGTCTAGTTGCATATAATCCATCAGCCATTGAGACAGTCCACTAAAAGCGGCCGCAGGATGAACTGTGCCAAGCATCCCGAACAGATTGGGCACCAGCAGACTGACGCTTGCCAGATAGGAAGCGCCCATCCTGATTGGCTCATATTGGTCAAAAATATTAATACAGTGCAATAACGGCGTCAACGACCCGCCCATTTCGACCAACGTTTCAGTGACAGGATTTGATTCATATGCATATCGAACCGCTTCTGCAATTCCGCCGCTGTCTTTATTCAGAATCAGCCGATATTTTGACATAAATACAGAGCCAAACATCAAAACGACAGCAAACAATAAATATTTGATCAGCGTTTTATTTTCGATCTTTTTTACCTTTGCCGTGTAAATGAGCAGCAACGGCAAAATTACGCTTAAGCAGCCGCTTCTGGTTCCGCTTAAAAACATCAGCATGCTATACAATATCAACAGCAGAAAGGGCGCTCTGATCTTCTTTTTTTCATAAGATACTGAAACGATATTTAAAATGCACATAATGACAAAAAGATTGCGTAAATATGGCATCAGGACATGTTCCGTAAACCCTGCCCCTTGGTATGCATATAAATTCATATAGCCATGTTTCAGAGAAAAAAATGTTTTCATGCCGGATTGGAGCAATACAATCGGCGCTAACAAGCACAGTGCAAGCGTTGAAATCTGTCTGGCACTTTTCAAAAAGGAGTCAGACGATGTTTTTTTCACTGCTTTCTGTTTCATTCCTGGCGAAAACATAGCATAAGCCAGGTCAAAGCTTTGGATACAGACCAGGCTGTACAGGTATCCTTGATATACGGTTTTTTCCGCAAAATTAAAAAACACCGGTAAATATCTTTCCGGAGCAATTACAAATACGATTATTTGTCCTCCATGGAATAAAATCAAGAATAACAGCACTAAAATATATTCTGAAAGTATCCTCTGATTCTCCAGGTAATAGCAGCCACACAACATCACATAAAGAAATATGCTGTAAACAGCCAAAGAAAAAATCGCTTGCGGAAAAGCAAAAAATCCAAACGTGGTAAGAAGCAACATATATCGAACAAAAATCAGAACCATATTTAATTTTTGCTTAGAAAGCCTCTGCCCCATTTTTTGTCACCTCTCTGTAGAATTCAAAATACGCTTGTCGCATCTTTTTCACATCGTATTGCTTTACATAGGCAAGGGACTTCTGTCCCATAGACTCCCGCATTTTTTCTTGACTTGCCAGTGTTTCAATTGCTTTTACAAAAGCCTCCATATTGCCGGATTCTATTAAGAACCCGTTATCCGACACGAGATCCTTCATGCCGCCCACATCACTGCTGACAATCGGCAGCCCGCTGGCCATTGCTTCTAAAGTAGCCAAGGATAGTCCCTCATAATGAGAGGTCAATAAAAAGATATCGCTGTCTGCCAGATAATCATTTACATTTGAAACGTTGCCCGTCAACTTTACCTGTTGTCTGAGACCGTCATGGTCTATTTTTTCGCAGATCTGTTGTCGCAGTGGCCCATCCCCCAGAATGGTCAGCTCATAGCTCTGCGTTTTGGACATTTTTAATGTACGTAAAAGGTCAATCATGAAAGCATGATTTTTTATTTCCCATATTTGCCCCACTGTAACCAACTTGATGATTTGGTCTTCTTTTCTCTTGTTACAGTGATAATGTTCGAGACGAATGCCGTTATAAATGATTTTAACGTTCTCGATCCGATACACCTGTTCAATGCTCTTTGCGACGGTCTTAGAGATTGCAACTGGAATCATTCCCCGCAGCTTGATCCCCATTCTGCAGAGGAGGCGAATGATCCCCACTGAATCATTTTGGGCAATCGTATGGAAGGTATAAATCAGCTTTATTTTTTTCAGAAAAAACGCAGGAACCAATCCATAGAGTGAAACTCCGAGATGAAAGTGAAGAAGCTCCGGCTTTTCCTGTCTCAGTATTTTCCAAATTTTGTAAAATACTCCGCCATGAAATCCCAACTCCTTGTCCAAATAATAAACCTTATGGTCCTGTTCCACTTGCCTGGCAAAAAAATTATCCTCTCTTTTTTCAATGATAATAAAAAATAGATTCGGATTGTCCCCCGCAAGCTCCATGGCTATCCTTTGTCCTCCGCCGATTTTCAGGGAGGGAATGATCATCGCTATTTTCATGTGTCTCTCGCTCTCTCTCCTTCTTCTAACCGCTCGACCACCGCAGACAATACGACTGACGGCAGAAATGTGGCGGCTTTACGTAAGCAGTTTTGTTTCATCGCCATCACCTGACGCGGATGCTGCAAACAGCTTTTGATTACTCGGATCAAATCCTCCTGACTGCCGAATTTGTAACCAAATCCGACGCGCCCCTCCTCTATCACATCCTCAAAGCTCTCCCACCTGGAGGCAAGAACCGGAAGCCCGGCGGCAAATGCGTCAATCATTGTTCCCGGTATTCCCTCAGTATAAAACCTCGTCGGAAACAGCAGCATATCATAATTTTTTAGCCGTTCCACACTCTGACTATAGGGCACACATCCACAATAAGTAATGAAGTCAGGAAATGTCTTCTGCAGATGGTCAAACCAGACCTGCGCTCCTGCTTCTACCGGACCGTAAATATCCAGTGTACATACCCGGCCAAATTCTGCATTGACCGTCATCACTGCTTGTACGGCATCGGCAATACCCTTTTCCTTCATCACCCTGGAAAAGGTGCAGAATCGAAACGGTTTGGGCTCAGTCGTTGAAAGCTCTGAACACTCCAAGATATCCAGCGCTTTGCAATTGGGCAGCAGCACCAGATTGCGAAACCGATTTTGAGACAAACTCTGTCTCATTGTACGAGTCTCAACATAAATATAATCAAATCGGCGCAAGACCCTTGTCAGCACGCGTCTTTTTTTAAGGAATTCCGGCAGCCAACCGCCAATTACAATGTAGTGCAGCCGACGATCCGAAAATAAAAAACGCATCAAAATCAACAAGGGAGCAAAGATTCGTATGCCGTTTTGTGCCGGAAGAATGATCACATTGCCAGCTTTTCTCAATGCCAGAAACGCTTGGATCGGCGCTTGAAGCCACTTTTTCTTTCCGCCGCTTGTATCCAGCAGCAGAACCGCCTCCTCTCCCAAGCGCTCTTTCAATTCTTCTGCAACAATTTTTGTCTTGATCGTCTGACCATTTAAAAGCGTTTCTCCAAACCCAAAATGACCCAAGATACAGACTTTTTTCATTGATTCACCTACTTCGTGTCGACAGCCGCTTTTACATACCGAATTTTTTTCCACATACCCCAGAAGAGATTCTGCAGCGTAAAAAAGGCAGCGCAAGCAATCCCCCGTCCTTCTCCCAGACGATACAAACGGTAATGATGCTTCAGCAGCGTAAGATACCTCTGGTTGCTGATTGAGCCGCTTCGCTTGCGGTAGAGTGCCAAATTTTTGTCCAGCAGATAGCAGTCTGCTGCTTTGCTGACCTTAAGCCACATCGCATAGTCATTATGCTTTTTGAGATCCCGAATCTGCACCAGGCCAATCGTTTTGGCATGATACATCACCGTCAGACAGCCCGGCCAGCAATAACGATACATGCCCCTTCGCGTAATCCTGTTCGGGCCGCTCACTTCCTTCAAAATGCGCGTATGTGCTTCATCCATTTCCCTGTACCTTGTATAGGAAAAACTAATATGGTTCTGCTTCATAAATTGAAGCTGCAGCTCCAGCTTTTGCGGCATCCAAAGATCATCGCTGTCAAGAAATGCAATCCAGTCACCCTTTGCCTTGCGAAGCGCCTGATTGCGGCAGATCGCCGCTCCGCGATTGGTCTGATTCTTATAATAACGAATCCGCGGATCTGTAAATTCCGCAACCACCTGATCCGTATTATCCGTCGAGCAGTCGTCCACGATAATCATTTCCCATCGGTCATAGGTCTGCACCAAGACACTTTGGATTGTCTCGGCAATATATGCCCCCGTATTAAAGGACGGTGTAATGATCGAAACCAGTTCCTTTTTCTGCATCTTTTTCTTCCTCTATGCGCGCATGTTTCAGCCATTTGTAAAAATAACCGTTCCTGCTCTGTCCCACTTTTTTGTCACCTGTCATAACGGCTCAGCATTCTCTCTTCCTGCTCTGTCATTTGCCATAACGGCTCAGCATTCTCTCTGCCTGATGCTGCTTTTTTTCATATACTTCTTTCGTAATTCGGGCGCTCCGTAACAGGAAATCCCCGAAATCCTCCGCCGTTGCCATTCCCTGTTCCGTGATCCCTTCCCGCCTGACAAATGCCTTAAAAACCGTCTGCAGCAAAATCTTCAGATCGCCCGAAGCAGTAATCCGCCTGACATACCGCAAATCCCATTCCAGCTTTTCTTCCCAGTCGATCTCATTGCGGCCATTGACCTGAGCCAGACCGGAAAGGCCGGGTCGTACCATATGACGACGTCGCTGCCGTCTGGTCATAAAAACCAGATCGCGTACCAGCTGCGGCCTGGGGCCAATCAGGCTCATATCCCCCTTTAAGATATTAAATACCTCCGGCAGCTCATCCAGACTGCTGCTGCGCAGTAGCTTTCCAAAGGAGGTCAGGCGCATTTCGTCTGGCAGCAGCGCGCCTGACTCGTCTCTTTCATCGGTCATGGTACGGAACTTATACATCAGAAAAAGCTGTTCGTCCTTACCGGGACGCAGCTGTGTAAACAGCACGGGAGCTCCCAACTTAATGCGCACCAGGATTGCCACGAGCACATACAGCCAGCCAAAAACCACAAGCGCCATCACGGCACACAACAGATCAAACGCCCGTTTCCCATATTTTTGATAAAACGTATTCTGCATGAGCTTCCCCTCAATCAAAACAGGCCCGGACAATCTGAATGATTTTCTCTTGTTCTTCATCCTTCATTTTAATATCGCTGGGCAGACAAAGTCCTCGCTGAAACA
>CAMULB010000213.1 GCA_947089585.1 uncultured Lachnospiraceae bacterium
TTTTTATCGAAGGACGGTTGCTCTAAGTTCCTTTGAATCACCCCGTGACATTGGAATTTTGAGGAAATGTCTTGTGTTTGGAGATTGCTATTTTATAAATGAAAAAATGTCTGTAAGGAGATTGTGGTCGATCGGAAATTGGAATTCAAGAATGGCAGAACAGGGAATCAAAGGAAGATATGAACTAATGCTCAGTGATTTGGCATATGAAAATGAATTTGATCAATACACAGAATATAAATATCATGATTATATAGTGGCAAACAGGTTTATGCGCTTGATGGGGTTTGCGTACTACTATATTGCGGAGGTACGAAACGACCTAAAAAAATATAATATAAGTCCGAAAATTTTATACCATAAGGTTTCTTTGGGCAGATTTTTAAGATATGAAATGGAATATTTTTTTGTTATGAAAGTACCGCTTCTATATATTTCGCTGAAACGGATATGGAAATGTTTTAGAACGGCGATGGAGAAGAGGGATTAAATTCGGAAAGGGGCGTTGCAAAGAAAATGGAAACCTCAAAGAGTGTTCAAAAAAAAATACTCTCTGGTTTGTTCTGGAAGTTTGGAGAACGTATTACGGCACAGTTTGTAAGCTTAGTCGTTTCCATAATACTGGCACGCCTTTTAGATCCCGATGATTATGGAGCTGTTGCAATTGTGATGGTATTTATTACAATTGCGAATGTGTTTGTCAGTAATGGGTTTGGAAATGCGCTAATCCAGAAAAAGGATGCAGATAATCTGGATTTTTCGTCTGTGTTTTATATCAATCTCTTCATTTCCGTGATTCTATACCTTATTTTGTTTGTAATCGCGCCCTTGATAGCAGATTTTTATCATATGCCGGTTTTAGCTCCTGCATTAAGAGTTTTAGGATTAAGAATACCTGTTGCTGGAATCAATACGGTACAGCAGGCGTTCGTTTCAAGAAATATGATATTTAAACGCTTCTTTTGGTCTACACTTTTTGGCACGGTTATATCTGGGGCGGTAGGTCTTGTTATGGCTTATCAAGGGTATGGAGTTTGGGCATTAATTGCCCAATATTTAACGAATACCTGTACGGATACACTCGTGCTTTGGATTACAGTTCGATGGAGGCCAGATTTTAAGTGTTCGTGGAAAAGAGCAGGATCGCTTTTGAATTTTGGCTGGAAGCTGCTTGTTGCTGGATTGCTGGATACTGGGTATAAGCAATTGCGAAATCTGATTATTGGGAAAAAATACACGAATTCAGATTTGGCATTTTATAATCAAGGAGAAAAATATCCGAATCTAATTGTTGTAAACATCAATGCTTCAATCAGCAGTGTAATGTTTCCGGCTTTATCAAGATTTCAGGAGGACAGAATCCGAATGAAACAAATGACCAGACGGGCGATACAGGTCAGTTCCTATGTGATGTGGCCCCTGATGCTTGGTCTGGCAGTGATAGCAGAACCTTTGATAAAAATCGTATTGACAGAAAAATGGCTTCCCTGTGTGCCATATTTAAGAGTGTTTTGCTTTAGCTATGGATTATGGCCCATTCATACGGCGAATCTTCAAGCGCTTAATGCTCTGGGACGTAGTGATCTATTTATGAAATTAGAGATTATAAAGAAGGGCATTGGTTTGATTATTTTGATTGCTTCTATGCAGATCAGCCCTTTTGCCATGGCCTTAAGCTTAATTGCTGCTGACATTATTTCAATATTTATCAATGCGGCCCCAAATATCAAGCTATTAGAATATAGCTATTTGGAACAGCTTGCAGATCTGTTGTCACCGCTTTTCATGGCTCTGGGAATGGCCGTGATCGTGTATCCGATCTCATTTTTATCGTTTCATGGTCTTTGGGTTATGATCCTACAGATTTGTGCTGGTGCGGCAGTTTATTTGATAGAATCCGTATGTTTGAAGCACGCTGGCTTTCAATATTTGCTTCATCTTTTTAAAACGAAAAGGGGGAAATAAGATGGCAGATTCGATTTTCGTGACAAGATCTTCTATGCCGGATTTACAGGAATACGTTGATGAAATAAAAGAAATTTGGGATTCCCATTGGCTTACAAATATGGGGCCCAAACATAAGAGGCTGCAGTCTGAATTGAAAGAATATCTTGGGGTAGAACAGCTTGACATGTTTACGAATGGGCATATGGGACTTGAGCTGTCATTACAGGCACTGGGTCTGCCAAAGGGAAGCGAAGTAATTACTACGCCGTTTACGTTTGCTTCCACAACTCATGCAATTGTCAGAAATGGATTGACTCCAGTATTTTGCGACATAGATAGTTCTGATTTCACAATGGATACAGAAAAGATAGAAGCGCTTGTTACAGACCGAACGACCGCCATGCTTCCGGTTCATGTTTATGGAAACTTATGCAATATTGAAGAGATGGATCGGATTTCCAGGAAATATGGGTTAAAGATTATTTATGATGCGGCGCATTCGTTTGGAGAAGCTTATAAGGATAAAGGAATTGGAGGCTATGGAGATGTCTCTTGCTTCAGCTTTCATGCTACAAAAGTATTTCATAGTATTGAGGGAGGGGCTGTGTGCTTTCATGATGATGATTTTGGCAAGGAGCTGTATCGGCTGAAGAATTTTGGTATTAAAAATGAAGAGATAATAGATGGTGTTGGAGCAAATGCGAAATTGAATGAGTTTTGTGCAGCAATGGGAATTTGCAATCTGAGACATATAGAAGAAGAGATATTGAAACGTAAGGCTGTGGTGGAGCGGTATCGTTTTCATTTAGACCGTATTGAGGGTTTGCAGCTAAATCCGATTCAAGAAAATGTAAAATCTAATTATGCCTATTTTCCGGTTGTATTTCATGAGAAACTCTTTGGTGCAAGCCGGAATGAAGTCTATGAGGCATTGGCGGCCGATGGAATTAATGCCAGAAAGTATTTCTATCCTTTGACAAGTTCCTTTCAATGCTTTCATGGAAAGTTTGACACAAACCAGACTCCCGTGGCGGTACATATTAGCAAGAGGGTACTAACATTGCCCCTTTATGCAGATTTGGCTTTGGCGGATGTGGATCGGATTTGTGACATTATACTGGGATTGCAAAGATAATGTAAAAATGTGGTACACAGCGTGAATGAAAAGTGATTGCTCCATATGGTGAACGAGTTAAAAAATATTAGGATTAGTTGGAAAAAGGAGAAGAGCAAATGGCAAATTTTTATTCAAAAGAAGAACTGCAGCAGATGGGTTTTAAATTTATAGGGGGGGGGGTAAATGTTCTGATCAGCCGAAAGGCAAGTATCTATGGGATTGAAAATATTTCGATCGGAAATGATGTGCGTATTGATGATTTTTGTATTGTAAGTGGGAACATCACGATTGGTAATTATGTTCATATTGCGGCGTCTGTATTACTTTTTGGCGGAAATTCAGGGATTGTGATAGAGGATTTTGCTGGGATTTCGTCGAGAAGTGCAATCTATGCTGACAGCGATGATTATACGGGACTTGCATTGACAAATCCTACTGTGCCAGACCAGTTTAGGAAGGTAGAGGGTGGAAGAGTTACTCTTGGGAAGCATGTACTGATCGGCAGCGGAAGTACAATATTGCCGGGGGTCACAATAAAGGAGGGGACATCTGTTGGAAGTATGTCACTCATCAATAAGGATTTGGAATCCTGGGGAATCTATCTTGGCATTCCATGTAGGCGTGTAAGGGAGAGAAGTAAAAATATTTTAAAGCTGGAACAACAATTGAAGCACGATCTTTACAAATAATAATGTTTTTATTCTCTTAATTGGATGCGTAGTGAGTCGGATGATTGAACATTCTTAGGATATCGAAGCTGTTCCGCTGGAATGGAGTGGGCATGACAAGTTTTTATGATAAAGATGAGATAAAAAAATTAGGATTAAAATCTTTTGGTGAGGAGGTTCTAATCAGCCGAAAAGCAAGCTTTTATGGAGCGGAGGACATATCAATTGGAAGCCATGTGCGTATTGATGATTTTTGTATATTAAGCGGAAAAATTACTTTGGGCAATTATATTCATATAGCGGCATTTAGTGCCTTATATGGGGGAACGGATGGTGTGTGCATTGATGACTTTGCAAATATATCATCAAGAGTCTCTATTTATAGCAGGAATGATGATTATTCCGGCTTGTCGATGACCAACCCAATGGTTCCGGAAGCATACAAAAGAGTAGAAAGTGCGTTCGTAAAAATAGGTCGTCATGTGATTATAGGTTCCAATAGCGTGGTTCTGCCAGGAATTATTCTAAAGGAAGGGGGCGCTTTTGGCAGTTTTTCCTTTATAAATCAAGATTCAAAGGAATGGAGTATATATGCGGGAATTCCCTGTAAAAAAATTGGAGAGAGAAAAAGAGAATTATTAAAATTTGAAAAGGAGTTAAAGAAGTTTCACGAAACGAATCCGGAAAAGTAATGTGAATCATATGAGTGTAAAAGAGCTTATGGAATTTGCTTTCCTATGCTCTTTTTTGACTTTTCCTAAAAATAAATGTTTTTTATGGTTTGCATTTGGTAGAGGAAAGATTGGGCGGGTAATCGCGTGTAAAAATAATTCACAATATTGCCAAATACGTCTACAAATGATATGATTATTGCAGAAAGAAGCAATTACAACGATGGCGCGAGTGGTGATGTGATTGCAGATCAGGTTCTGGGAGATAAAAAATGAACGATATTGAGAGAACGGCAATGAACGATACCATACAATTCACAGACAGACAAGCGTTTCGGGAATGGCTTTGTGCGCATTGCCTGTCCAAGGACGGCGTTTGGCTTTTATTCGGCAAGGCCGGTGGGCCGAAAACCATCAAAGCGAAAGAAGCGTTGGAAGAAGCGCTCTGCTTTGGCTGGATTGACGGACAGATGAAAAGCATTGACGAGAAAGCTTACAAAAAATATTTTTCGATGCGCAGGGAAAAGAGTAAGTGGTCAGAAAAAAATAAAGCGCTGGTCAATCGCCTGGAGGAACAGGGACTTATGACCGATTTTGGCAGAAGGAAAATAGAGGAAGCCAAGCAAAATGGCCAATGGTATGCGCAAAACCCCCTGGCAATTACAGAGGAACAAATGAAGCAGCTTTCTGCGCTGTTAGAGGGATATGAGCCGGCTTGCACGAATTTTGCGGCCATGCCCTTATCGGTAAAGAAAACCTACACACGCGCATATTTTGACGCAAAAACAGATGCCGGACGGGAGAAACGAATTGCCTGGATGGTCGAGCGGCTCAATAAAAATTTAAAGCCGATGTAGCAGATCGGAAGCTTCAAAGAT
>CAMULB010000214.1 GCA_947089585.1 uncultured Lachnospiraceae bacterium
CACCGCAGAGGGCAAGAGCATTTTTGCCTACGACAAAGGCGGCAAGGTAGCCGCACCCCCGTTCCTTTTTCGCCCATATTCAATATCTATTTCTTGTAGTTATACAGCTCCAGGTTCTTATATACCCGTGAATTTTCTAAGTACTCTGTTGCCAATTCCATGTCGATGCTCTGCCAATTTGATGGGCAGTTGAATGTCCCTGAAAACTTGTTCAGCAAGTCTCTGATACTGGTGATTAGATCATAATTCCGTTCATATTCTCACATCAACGATAATCCGTCACAAACCGTACCTCCAGCTTGTCGGGGCGGGAATAATTTTCAGTATATTCCACCAGCGTCCCATTTTTGTCATATCCGATAATCTCAATGTAATTCACAATCGTCTCATCCTCGTTCAGCTGCAGATAGTTGCGCAGCTTGCTTCCGGCTTCAATCATCATCATCGTCTCTTGGAAATTAACCGGAAGATGTCCCTTGGAATCCATATAATCATAAAGCGAAATGCGTTCAAAGGCGTAGTCGTCGATGTCGGGAAAATATTGAAAGGGGACGTAAGTAAATTCCAGAGCCAGCGGCTCCCGGTTGCCCAGGCGGATGCGGTGCAGTCCGTAGATTTGATCCTCCAGGGTAAGACCAAGCTTGGAGGCGATATATTTGCGGCCGCTGATTAAGCCGGTGCCGAGCAGCTTGTTGGAGATCTCAATGCCGAAGTTGCGAACCAGGGAGGTAAAGCTGGCGTTCTTGGCTTCATTGAGGATGCCTAAGGCCACCTTGTTGTGATCGGGCTTGCGAACCAGCGTGCCCTTGCCCTGGATACGCACCAGATAGCGCTGGTTGACCAGCTCGTCGATGACCGCCCGAATCGTAGGACGGCTGACATGATACATGGCGGCCAGCTCCCGTTCGCTGGGAATGATCTCGCCGGGAAGATATTCGTGGGTGGCGATGCGGTTGATGATGGTTTCGCGGATATGTACGGCAATGTGTTCATGTTCATTCATAGGACGGCCTCCCGGATAAATGCAAAGTGATCTAAGAGCATAAAGCTTTCAAAAAAAACGGCCAGCTGTCCGCCGGAATTGTACATCAGCCCTTTGTGCTTCATCAGCGGGCTGCCGGGGGCAAGGGAGAGAAGCTGTGCTTCTTCCTCGTTGGCATAGATGAGGGTGATCTTCTGGTTCGCTTTGGCAATCGCATATTGGTGGCTGGCCGCAAGCTCGGCCGGAGAGGCGGAGGCGGCGACGGTGCGGGTCAGTCCGGGGCAGACATATTCCGGAAGATAAGAGTGGTTGATGCAGACTGCCTTGTCCTCGTCGAGATAGAGGCGGGTAATTTTGTAGATCGTACTGTCCTCCGGCAGCAGCATTTTCCCGCAAAGGGCGAGGTCTGCCTTGCGCTTGCGGAACGCGAGCAGTTTGCAGGTTAAGGGTTCCTTGGTCTGCGGCGAGCAGTAATTCATGGAAAAATCATGGGTGGACAGAAGGATTCTGCCGGGAGCCATGTAATAGCCGCTGCGGGGCCTGGCGATAATCGTGTGATCCTGCAGCAGAAGATTGAGGGCGCTGCGGATCGTGAGCCGCTGTACCCCGAATTGCTCTGCTAACTGCCGCTCCGAAGGAAGCTTGTCTCCGGGCTGGTAGTGCTGTTCCTCCATCATGCATTTGATTTCCTGCGATATAATAATGTCCATCGTCAGTAGGTTCTTTTTCATTGAAGTCTGCTTCCTTTCTCTCACTTTTTCTTACTATACACGCTTCCCCTGGATTCGTCAACCGTGGTTCTTAAAACTGGTATAGTAAATAGTAGCTAAAGTTAAAACCAAATTTAAACAAAATCATATTTTTTTCATAAATAACACAAAAAAACATGAAAAATAAGCAAAAAATAGTCAAAAATCACGGAAAAAATCAAAAAAAGATTGCGATATCCAATTTGATCTGGTATATTTTACGTGAAAAGTGGTAGGTCAACAAAACAGCGATTCCATCCGGGGAAATCGTTGTACATGGAAACGGAGCCCTGCATTTTATTGGGGCAGGAAGCCGGGGGATGGATGCTGTGCAGTTGAGGCGTGTTCAGAGAAAAAGATGAGGTGGATGTGATGGGAGATGCGATTGTATCATTGATTGAAGTGGAGAAACGGTTCGGCACCAATCAGGTAGTAAAAAAGATGAACCTCGATATCATCGAAGGAGAATTCTTGACGCTGCTCGGCCCCTCCGGCTGCGGCAAGACGACAACACTGCGGATGATCGCCGGATTTGAGGATGCCAGCGCCGGCGTGATCAAGGTGCAGGGAGAGCGGATTGAGGACAAGGAGCCGTATCAGAGGGACGTAAATACGGTATTTCAAAATTATGCACTTTTTCCCCATATGACGGTCTTTGACAACGTGGCGTATGGACTGACAATCAAAAAAGTACCTAAGGACGAGATAAAAAAACGCGTGTTGGAGATGCTGGAGCTGGTGCAGCTGAAGGGATACGAGAAACGGAAGCCGGATGCGCTGTCCGGCGGACAGAAGCAGCGTGTGGCGATTGCCCGTGCACTGATTAACAATCCCAAGGTGCTGCTGCTGGATGAGCCGCTGGGCGCTTTGGATTTGAAGCTGCGCAAGCAGATGCAGCTGGAGTTAAAAAGGCTGCAGCGAAAGCTCGGCATTACCTTTGTCTATGTCACACACGATCAGGAGGAAGCCTTGACAATGAGCGACCGGATTGCCGTCATGAATGCGGGCGTGATTGAACAGTTGGCGGCGCCGAATGAGATTTATGATCAGCCGAAGACAAAATTTGTCGCCGGATTCATCGGAGAGTCCAATATTTTTGACGGAACCGTACAGGCGGCGGAGGGAGAGCTTCTGACCGTGCAGACTGCAGCCGGAATGGTGCAGGTGAAGGGAAAAGGCTTTGCAAAGGGAGAGGCGATGCATGTTTCCGTCCGCCCAGAGTATGTCGAGGTCAGCAAGCAGCCGAAGGCGGGATTTGATCTTCCCGGTACGATCAAGGATTTCATCTATATGGGAACTGTGGTCAAGACGGCGGTCGATTTAAAGGACGGGATGGAGGTTCGCTACTCCCGTTTCGAGCAGGATGACAGCGTGAAGGAGCAGGAACGGGTGTATCTGTATTGGCGGCCGGAGAAAGCAGTTGCAATCAAGCAGTCCAAGGGGGTATAGCCATGTGCAAGAAGTCCAACAGGGGGTGTAAAAATGAGTAAGAAGTTAGAGGACAGCAGTGATTTGAAAGCAATCGGCAAAAAGCGGGATGTCAAGCGCAAAACGCTGCCGGCGCTCGCGATGGCAGGCCCGGTGTCCTTATGGATGATTTTGTTTGTCACGATTCCGATGCTGTTTATCATTTACATAAGCTTTATGTCCAGAGGGGTATTTGGAGACGTCGTGTATCAATTTTCCGGCGAGAGCTATCAGACCTTGATGGACGCCACTTACTTTAAGGTAATTTTGAAGTCGCTGCGGGTGGCGGTATTTACGACCGTGCTCTGCCTTTTGGTGGGGTATCCCTTTGCCTATTACATTGCCAGAAAGCCCAAGGAGACGGCGGCAAAGCTGATTATGCTGATCATGATTCCGTTTTGGACGAATTCGCTGATGCGCTTGAACAGCTGGCTGCTGGTGTTCCAGACCAACGGCCCGGTCAACAGCTTTTTGCAGTGGGTTGGATTGACCGATGCGCCCGTTACCTTTGTCTATACGGACGGACTGGTGGTTTTGGGTATGATCACCAATATGCTTCCCTTTGCGGTGCTGCCGATGTACAGCTCGATTGAGAAGCTGAACAAATCATTTTTGGAGGCTTCGGCCGATTTGGGGGCCAACGGGGCGACGACGTTTCGCCGTGTGACGCTGCCGTTGACGTTTCCGGGAATTTTTTCTTCGATTATCCTGGTATTTATCCCGACGCTGGGAATTTATACGGTGTCCGATATGCTGGGCGGCGGAAAAGTGCTCTACATTGGTAACATCATCAAAAACCAGTTTGGCGCGATCCGCAACTGGCCGCTGGGGGCGGCGCTGTCCGTGCTGCTGATTGTAATTACCATGCTGCTGATCTTTTTGTATACCAGATTTGCCAGCATTGAAGATATGGAGGTGGTATAAATGGCAGTGTCTAAGGTTCAGAAAAAGAAAAAAGCGTTTGCTGTGTTGGGAAATGTTTATGCCATAATCATTTATGCCATTCTTTATATTCCGGTTGCCGTGATGATGCTGTTTTCCTTCAATGACCAGCGCTACAACTATTATTGGAATGGGTTTACAACCAAATGGTACGGGAAGCTGTTTGAGAATTCCGCTTTGATTGGCAGCCTCTGGTATTCGCTGATCATCGCGGTGCTGGCGACGTTGATTTCGGTTTTGATCGGAACGATCGGCGCGCTGGGGCTTAAGCGGTTTGAATTCCGCGGGCGTAAATTTATCAACAATATGCTCTACATTCCGATTATCGTGCCGGAGATCGTATTGGCGGTGGCGCTTTTGATTATCTTTTTAAATATCGGTACGGCGCTGGGAATGGGGACGATCCTGATCGGGCATTGTACCTTCTGTATTCCCTATGCCATTGTTACGATCAAGGGCAGAATCAGCGGGGATGACAACAGCTTGGAGGAGGCGTCGATGGATTTGGGCGCCAATCGGATTCAGACGTTTTTGCGCGTGACGCTGCCCAGCATCATGCCGGGCGTGATGAGCGCGGCGTTTTTGTCCTTTACCCTGTCGATTGACGATGTGGTGATGAGCAACATGTTAGCGGGCGCCAAGCAGTCCACGCTGCCGGTTCTGATCCTATCCATGAACAAGGCGGGCGTGACCCCGGATGTCAATGCGTTGACGACCATCATGATTCTAGTCATCGTAGCTGCGATGATTTTGAATAATATTATTAAGTCTGCGTTGAAAAAACGCCAAAATAAGGAGGTAGCAATATGAAACGGATTTTTGCACTGTTGTTGACCATGGGGTTGACCTTGTCTTTGACGGCCTGCGGCGGCGGGGACAAAGATGCTGCCGCGGATTCGCAGCAGTCTGCCGGAGACAGCGGACAGGAAACAAGCGGCGAAAAAGCCGGGGGCGAGGAGGAGCAGCAGGAAGAAAGCGGCGAGGAGGCCGGTGGGGAAGAGGCCAAAGGAGATGCTTCCAGTGAGCTCAATGTCTATATGTGGCAGCAGTATATTTCGGATGAGCTGATTGCCAATTTTGAAAAATAAAACAACTGCAAGGTCAATCT
>CAMULB010000215.1 GCA_947089585.1 uncultured Lachnospiraceae bacterium
TCCAGCTCCTCCTGCTTATGCTTGGCCTCCAGGATCGCTTCATTAAGCTGCAGCATCCGCGCGTCCAGCATAGAGACGATCCCCGCACAGTCTCTGAGCTCCTTGCTGATGTATTCCGGCGCGTTGCCTTCAAATTTATAATAGATCTTATGCTCCAAACTGGCCCAAAAATCCATAGCAATGGTACGAATCTGGATCTCAACCTTCGTGTCCACCACACTGTCCGATAAAAAAATCGGCACCGTCACCAGCATATGATAGCTCTTATAGCCGCTGCGCTTGGGGTTGCGAATGTAATCCTTCACGGAAACAACCGTCAGATCGTTCTGCTTGCCGATCATTCCTGCGATTCGATAAATATCCGATGTAAAGGAACAGACAATCCGAATGCCCGCGATATCATTAACATAATTCACCATGTTCTCGATCGTACTCTCATAGCCGTTTCGCTTTAGTTTCTTGACAATACTCTCAGGAGCCTTGATTCTGGATTTAATGTACTCAATTGGATTATATTGATGCACATGCTTAAACTCATCGTTGAGAATCTCCAGCTTCGTATTAACCTCCTTCAATGCAGCATTGTACAAAAAAATGACTGTCTTCCAACTGTCAATACCCTCGTTAAAAATTACACTCGTATCCAAACTACCAACTTCTTTCCATCCGGGATGCTCCCTGCATCCAACCGACAAAACAAACGACCTATGTACATGACCTGCATTGCTGTTCACACCGCATGTGTGAACAGCAAACACTTTTGTTTTTCTATTATAACACACTTTCATGCAAATCGGTGAATTTTTGCAAAAATTTATATTTTTTTTAGAAATATTGCACAGCCATTCGCGTTCTGAGCTCTGCTTGTCTGTTCCATAAATTGTAATCTTAGTTCATAGAAGCTAAAATTTTCTCAATGCTGACTAATTTCACACAGACCACAAAAATATCGGTTGCCAGCTTCAAATCTTCCAATGTCGGATACGTCGGCGCAATACGGATCACCGAATCCTTGGGATCTTTTCCGTAAGGGAACGGCGCTCCTGCCGGCGTCATCGCCATTCCTGCTTTTTTCGCCTTGGAGACAATAGCTTTGGCGCATCCTTCCAATGCTTCAAAGCAGATAAAATAACCGCCCTTGGGACGAATCCAGCTTCCAACGCCGCGCCCCATAAATTCCCGGTCAAAGGTGTCGAGAATCATTTCAAATTTGGGCCGCAGAATCTCCGCGTGCTTGCGCATGTGCTCCGTCATGCCGTAAATGTCTTTGAAAAAACGAACGTGACGCAGCTGATTGACCTTATCATGGCCAATGGTCGCAATCTTTAGCTGCAGCCGAATCTCATCCAGATTATTCAGGGAAGCGGCAAGCGCGGCAATTCCTGAGCCAGAAAAGGTAATCTTTGAGGTAGAGCAGAATTTGTACACCATATCCGGGTTGCCCGCCCGCTTGCACTCCGCCATAATCTCGACCAGATTGTCCTGGTCAATGTCATACAGATGATGCACGCCATAAGCGTTGTCCCAATAAATCCGAAAATCCTTTGCCGCCGGCTTTAACCGCGCAAAGCGCCGTACCGTCTCATCCGAATAGGTAATTCCCTGCGGATTGGAATATTTGGGCACACACCAGATCCCCTTGATCGCCTCATCCTGACTGACCAGCTCCTCCACCAGATCCATATCCGGTCCCGTGGACAGCATCGGCACGTTGATCATCTCAATGCCAAAATATTCGGTAATTGCAAAATGACGGTCATAGCCCGGCACCGGACAAAGAAATTTGACCCGATCGAGCTTACACCAGGGCGTATTGCCCATCACGCCGTGCGTCATCGACCGAGAGATCGTATCGTACATCACATTGAGACTGGAATTTCCGTAAATAATAATGTTGTCCGGGTGGCATTCGATCATATCGCCCAGCAGCACCTTCGCCTCCTGAATGCCGTCCAGCACGCCGTAATTGCGGCAGTCGATGCCCTCCTCACATTTTAAGTCCGTATCGCTGTTTAATACATCCATCATCCCCATGGAGAGATCGAGCTGCTCCTGGGACGGCTTTCCACGCGACATGTCCAGCTGCAGCCCGCTGCGCTGAAATTTCTTATAAGCGGCCTCCAGCTTTGCTTTTTCCTGTAACAATTCTTCTTTGGTCATTTCCTCATAAGCCTGCATGTTTGCTTCCTCCATTTTCTGTTCCATACAAACGTCCGCGCTACTCGGACGCTTCTGTCCTGATCAGCTCCAGCCAGTGCTTGATCTGCTTCTCATAGCCCTGCTCAGTCGGCTCGTAAAAGCGTGAATCCTCCAGTCCGTCTGGAAGATACTGCTGCTTCACATAATGATTGGGATACAGGTGGGCATATTGATACCCGTCGCCATGCCCCAGCTTTTTCGCTCCCTTATAATGCGAATCCATCAAATGTGCGGGAATCGGCGCCGTCATGGTCGTCTGCACCGCCTCCATCGCCCGCCCGATCGCCTCGGTCGCCGCGTTGCTCTTGGGCGCACTGGCCACATAGGTCACTGCCTGTGCCAGAATCAGCTGCGCCTCCGGCATCCCCACCCGCTCTACGGCCAGACTGGCGCTGACCGCGACAGACAGCGCCGCAGGATCGGCGTTGCCTACATCCTCGGAGGCGCAGATCATGATCCGTCGGGCAATAAATTTGACATCCTCTCCGGCATACAGCATCCGCGCCAGATAATAGACCGCCGCGTCGGGGTCGGAGCCCCGCATACTTTTGATAAAAGCGGAAATCGTATCGTAATGGTTGTCTCCGCCTTTATCGTAGCGCATGGTCCGCTTCTGAATGCATTCCGCAGCGACCTCCAGCGTGATATGAATCTTTCCGTCCGCACCTCTGGGCGTTGTCAAAATCCCCAGCTCAATCGCGGTCAGAGCGGCACGCGCGTCGCCGTTGGCCATATCGGCTAAAAATTCCAGCGCCTCCGGTTCAATCTGCCCCTCATAAGCCCCCAGCCCACGTTCCTGATCGGCAACCGCCCGCAAAAGCAGCGTCTTGATATCCTCCCGCGACAAGGCCTTGAGCTCAAAAATCACCGAGCGGGACAGCAGCGCCCCGTTGACCTCGAAATAGGGATTCTCTGTGGTGGCCCCAATGAGAATGATTGTACCGTCCTCGACGAATGGCAGAAGATAATCCTGCTGGCTCTTATTGAAGCGGTGAATCTCATCGACAAACAGAATCGTTTTCTTGTCGTACATTCCGCGATTGTCCTTCGCCTGAGCCACGACCTCCTCCATGTCCTTTTTCCCGGCCGCAGTCGCGTTGATCTGGGTAAAAATTCCGCTGGTGGTATTGGCAATGACCTTCGCCAGCGTCGTCTTGCCAGTACCCGGCGGGCCGTAAAAAATAATCGAGCTTAGCTGATCTGCCAAAATGGCCCGGTAAAGTAATTTATCCTTGCCGATGATATGCTGCTGTCCCACCACCTCATCCAGTGTCACAGGACGCAGCCGGCTGGCCAGCGGCGCCTCCTTTTCCATGTTCTGCCGGCGCATATAATCAAATAAATCCATCTGCTTCTCCTTCTTGTTTTACCAAATCGTTGCCCGCATCATCATTTGCTTCCTTTCTGCGAATCTCTACGCATTGAATCTCCTGCGGCTCCAGCGTGATACTCACCTCAAGCTTCTGCTCCCGCACCACGCATTCCCGCAGCGTCATCTGCGGTACAGAGGTGCGCCGCAGATATTCTACGTCCTGTTCCTCCAGCTGCTCACTGAGCCCCATGCAAAGCCATTCATCCTGAACACTGCCGTTTTTGCAGCTGACACTTTTCGTGCGCACACGGTAAGTGCCGTTTTTGAGCGAATGCAAGGATACCCGCAGCCGCAGCTGAGACTGATCGTCAAACATAAACGGGATTTTTTCCACCTTCAGCTGTTTTTCCTCTGAGAGAAAATAAGAAAATCCCAGCGCTTTATAGTTGTGGCAGACAATCACATAACGATCATTACCGTCTGTGGCCGCCATCAAATGCTCGGAACGCTCCAGCAAATAATCGCCCATTCCATTTACAAATTCCATCGCATAAAAAGCCGGCTTACAAATGCCCTGACGGGATACCAGTCCGCCCAGGCCGTCGAGCAGCGCGGCAGGCGCCTCTTCCTCCGCCAGCAAATCGGAGCCGAGCCAATACCCGGCCAGATCCACCTGGGTACAGAGCTCGATCAGGCTTTTCATCACATAAGCGCCTTTGAAGCAGCTGTCATTGAGCACATTTTTTCCGCCCGCAGTCCGTCCCCACTCCCCGACATGCAGCGGCACCGTCATGCCCCATTCCTGCATGAATTGTCTGCATTCGGTCAGGTAATCCATCAAAAAATCCGTGCGGTAAAAATCGCGCTCCGCTTCTCTTCTTGCGCCCTCCGCTTCCTGCTTCGCCGGAATGTAATGCACCGAAACAAAATCCGGCTGCACCTTGCGCACACTCCACTCGGAAATCAGGCGCCGATAATCAATTCCGCCGAAGCCGCCGTTATAGGAGCCGCCGACACTGGCTCTGGGCACCACCCACTTGATGCATTCATATACTGCTTCAAACCATTGAAAATATGCTTCATGTCCGCCTTCATGGCGCAGCCTGGGATTATACCACTGTTCAAAGTACCAATGCGATACCGCCTCCTCCCCATAGCGTTTGACCAGGTGGAGCATGACGTTCTGTAAAAAATGGCAGTACTCCTCTAACTCCTCTGCAAAGGCGTGCTTTTCCTCCCAGGCCGCGCCAGAGCTGCACCGCTGGCTGCAAAGCCCGAATCCGCACCTTAACACCAGGTAGGGGCGCAGCTGATTGGCAGTCAGAAAGTCCATCACCTGATCCAGTATCGCAAAATATTGTTTCTCCGCCTGCGGCTTCTGACGATACTCCCTGCCGCTCTCCGCCTGCGGCTTCTGACGATACTCCCTGCTGCAGAGCCCCCACAGGCGCACATACGTGATGCCCATCCTTTTTTTCTCCAGCAGCACCTGTGCCTGCATGTTCTCATGAACAAGCCCGTTTATCCTGCCGAAATTCACCATTCGGTTCCAGTTTGGGGGAATCATTTTACAGCAGGCGGCATCCACCAGCAGAATCTTTCCCTGCTTCGGCTCCCCCGGATGCTCCTCCTTCTGCCGCCGTAAATAATCCATCAAACGGTATTCCAAATCCTCCAGCTCTCCCTTTTCCCGCCGTGCAGACTGCTTCA
>CAMULB010000216.1 GCA_947089585.1 uncultured Lachnospiraceae bacterium
ACGCCGCAGACGTGTACGGTATGTAAGACGGAGATTCAGCCGAAAGCCGCCCATAAGTTCGGCCCGGCGGCGACCTGCACGACGCCGCAGACGTGTACCGTATGCAAAACGGTTCTCGCTAAGGCGACTGGACATCGCAGCACCAAAAAATCCGTTACTAAAAAGGCGACTTTTACCAAGACCGGTACGGAAAAAACGATTTGTAAGGATTGTGGTAAGACGCTGAAAACTAAAACCATCAGCAAGATCAAATGCAAAAAGGGAAAGAGCTATACAGTTGGCAGTTACAAGTACAAGATTGTTTCACCGAAAACAAATGGCCAGGGAACCGTATCCTTTGCCGGACTTGCAAAAAATACCAAGAAAGTAGTCATCGGCGATACGGTGACAATTCTGGGCGCAAAATTTAAGATTGTGCAGATTGAAGACCGGGCTTTGAAAAATAAATCATCCATTACATCGGTCACGATCGGCAAAAATGTAAAAACGATTGGCAAGGAAGCGCTTGCCGGCACAAAAAAGCTCAAGACGATTACCATAAAATCTGCGAAGCTTACAAGGGTCGGCGTCAATGCCTTGAAAAATACATATGCAAAGCTGAAAATCAAGACGCCCAAAACGAAGCTTAACAAATATAAAGCGCTTTTCAAAAAGAAGGGGCAGAAGAGCAGTGTAAAGATTTCGCGTTGAGATACATCGGCGCTCATGGCGGACAGCGGTCACAGCGGATCTTGGATTAGACGCTTTTAAAAAATTACAGCGTTACGGAAGGGTGAGGAAAATGAAAAAAATAACATTCAATATGGGAGCGTGTCTGCTCCTGTCCACTCTGCTTTGCCTGTGCTTTGCGCTGCCGGCACGCGCGTCTGCACCGAAATCCGTTGTGGCGCAGACGCATACAGACGATCTGGCAGCCGCAGAGGAAGAAGCAGAAGGAATGCTGCAGACCGGCGGGCTTTTACAAGCGGAAAGCAGTCTGCCGGAGCGTGTGCCGCCGAATGGGGTTCGCTCTTATGGAGCGGATTATGTTGGGGCGGAACAGGCTCTTGCGCGGGCAATCGAGAATTTTGAGGCCAGTGTTTCCATGAAGGAATACGGCATGACGGTGGACGAATACAAACGCTTTTATGTCTCCTTTGTCAATAATCATCCAAAGTATTTTTACCTGGATTCGCGTTATGGCTGGACGTATTCTAAAACAACCAATCAGGTGATCACTGCCAGGTTTTATTACCGCTTTGAAAACACCGATGAGGTCAGGCAAAAAATCGCCGCATATGAAAATCGGGTCTTTGAAATTCTCTCCCAGGTAGACAGCGCCTGGTCTGATTTGGAAAAAGCGCTGTATATCAATGACACGATTGCATTAAACTGCTTTTATGATGATACGCATACCAGACACAGCGCATACGATGTACTGGTCGATGGGACAGCCGTCTGCCAGGGCTATGCGCTGGCCTATCTGGATCTGATGAACCGGCTGGGCATCCCCTGTGAAATTGTCACCAGCATGGAGATCAATCATGCCTGGAATTTTGTCAAGATCGGCAGCTCCTGGTATCATGTGGATGTGACCTGGAATGATCCGTCCGGCCGTGAGGGAAGAGTGAATCACACTTATTTTCAAAAAAGCACGAGCTGGTTCCGCACGACCGGGAAACACGATGCGGCGGATTGGGTGTATTCCGGTGCGGCCGAAGACGATCAAGGCGTCGATTCCAGCTATGACGACTATTTTTGGAACGAAGTAAAAAGCCCGTTTTGCTACTATGACGGATACTGGTACAGTAACTTCCAGAATTCGATCAAGAAATTCCGCATAAACGGCAATGGTCTGGAAGTATGCGGGACAGAAAAAACATTTGATTATAAATGGTATCAATGGGGGAGCGAGGAAAAATATTACCGTGGCTTAAGCGGCTGCTGTATGCTGGGAAACCGCCTGTACTATGCGGCGCCGGAACAGATTTATGCGCTCAATTTGGAAAATGGGGAAGAAAGCGTTGTATTTACGCTGTCGGATGCGGAGAAAAGCCAGGGACGTCTCTACGGCTTTTATGTCAATTGGGATGGGGTTTTAAAATATGGTCTGGCTCAAGATCCCAATACGGCGGTTCCGGCCAGGGAGCAGCGCGTACATGAGCACCAGACGGCATCCTGGCAGACAATCGCGAACACCTGTACAACGGACGGAAAGCGATCGGGTGTCTGCACGGCCTGCGGATTTTGGCAGAATCAGAGAATTCCCGCCGCCGGTCACACTGCAGGGGCAGCGGCGACATGTACCAAGCCGCAGAGCTGTGAGGTCTGTCAGGCCGAGCTGGTCAAAGCAACCGGCCATAAAGCGGGGCCGTCGGCGACGTGTACCAGGCCGCAGAGCTGTTTGAGCTGTCAGGCCGAGCTGGCCAAAGCGCTGGGCCATAAAGCAGGGAAGCGCAGCTGTACGGAACCGGCGCGCTGCAGCCGATGCCAGGCTGTTTTGCAAAAAGCATCCGGTCATTTGCACACGCGCACCGTGACAAGCAAAAAGGCAACCTTTGTCAAAAAAGGCACACAGAAGATTGTGTGCAAGGATTGTGGAAAAACCATACGTACCAAAACACTGGCAAAAATCAAGTGTAAAAAAGGAGATATTTACACGGTCGGGGGCTATAAATATCAGATTCTTTCCCCAAAAACCAACGGCCGGGGAACGGTTGCTTTTGCCGGTCTGACAAAGAGTACCAAAAAGGTGGTAATCAAAGACAGCGTGACGATTCAGGGAGCGAAATTTCAGATTACACAGATCAAAGATCGTTCATGCAAAAACAAAACATTCATTACCTCGGTCACAATTGGAAAATCGGTGCAGAGCATTGGCAAGGAGGCGTTCCGGGGGACGAAAAAGCTGAAAACCATCACCATCAAATCGACCAGGCTGTCCAAGGTCGGCGCGCATGCGCTCAAACAGACCTACAGCAAGGTAAAAATCAGGGTTCCCAAGGCAAAGCTGCGCAGGTACAGGGCATTGCTGAATCGCAAGGGGGCAAATATAAAACGGGTGACGGCGTTTTAAGGCTGAACTGTTGCGCAAGTTCAGCCGATAAAATATAGAGAGGAAGGAGGCAGGAAATGTTAAAACATAAACGACACGATCAAATGGTGCTCTGGACGCTCTGCGGACTGCTGCTGGCCGTTTTGCTGCTGACCGTTGATTTTTCCAGGGCGCAGGCAGCGTCCATCATGGTGAAGGAGGGCAATACAGACGGCGTTTTGCAGGAGGGGAATTTGCTGCTGGAGGATCAGTCTGACGCAGCTGGCCGTTCCTTCGGAGTGGGAGACAATTCAGAAGCAGCCGTCCGCTCCTTTGGTTCGGGAGACAGTCCGGGGGCAATCTTCCGTTCCTTCGGAGTGGGAGACAATTCAGAGGCAGCCGTCCGCTCCTTCGGTTTGGGAGGCGGCTCTGTCTCGTCACAGGGCGCCGGCGCTACGAATCGCGAGAAGGCAAAGAAAGCGGTGGAGAACGCGGTCAAAAATTTTAAAGCGGAATTAAATGTAAGCGCTTACAATCTCTCAGTCTCGGAAATGAGCGCGCTTTATGCGGATTTAGTCAATGGGCATCCGGAATTTTTTTATCTTCGTTCCTATGCCTATGTATATAACACTGCGGGGCAGGTGCTGCAGATTAATTTTTTCTACACCTCTTCCGATCTGACGTACTTAAAAAAGATGAGCTCGGCTTATGAGAGTAAGGTCAAGGAGATCCTTGCTTCCATTAATCCGACCTGGTCGGATTTGGAAAAAGCCTTGTACGTCAATGATTATCTGGCTATCCACTGTCAATATGACAACAGCTTACAGAGGTTCACAGCCTACAATGCACTGGTAGATGGGATATCTGTATGCCAGGGGTATGCGCTGGCGTTTCTGGATCTGATGAATCGGTTGGATATCCCCTGCGAGGTGGTGAGCAGCAGACAGCTGAATCATGCCTGGAATCTGGTCAAGATCGGAAAATCCTGGTATCATGTGGATGTGACCTGGAATGATCCGGTGCCGGATTTGTATGGGAGATCCGAACACGTCTACTTTTTGAAGAGCAGCGCCTGGTTTAATTCTCCCTCCATCAGTGGTGTGGAATCGCATTATGCGTCGGATCTTGTTTATTCGGGCGAGGCGGGCAGCGCACAGGCGTCCAGCACGACGTTTGACAATGCTTTTTGGAATTCGGTGGAGAGTCCGTTTGGCTATTACAAAGGGTACTGGTACGGCAATGTGAATGGGACGATCAATCAGTATTCCGCCAGCAGCAGCGGCTTGAAGAAGGTGAAGGAGATCAGGAAGCTGACGGACGTCTGGAATCTGTGGGGAAGTGCAGCCTACTATACCAGCAGCTACAGCGGCTGCGCCGTATTTGGCAATCGGCTTTATTATGCCGCGCCGAATCAGATTCTTTCACTCAATCTGGCAGCGCCCAAGGAAGCGCCGGTCGTTGTGTATGAACTGACGAAGAATGAAAAAAGTCAGGGTAATATCTTTGGCATCTATCTGACCGGGGAAGGGATGCTGCGATATGCCGTTGGAAAAGCGCCGAATCAGATTACAATGCGCATGCAGCGCAGTGTTCATACCCATTCCTATGGTGCCTGGAAGACTACAAGGAAAAGCACCTGTACCAAGGGAGGTGTGTCCGCTCGCACCTGCTCTTGTGGGATGGAGCAGACAAAAACCATTGCGGCAACCGGACATAAGCATACAAAAAAGAGTGTCAACAAGGCTACGTTTTTAAAGAATGGAACAGAAAAGACGATCTGTACGGACTGCAAAGCCACGCTCAAGACAAAAAAGCTGCCGAAGGCCGTCTGTAAAAAAGGCAAAACCTACACGGTGGGAAATTATAAGTATAAGATTATTTCTCCTAAGATCAACGGCAAAGGAACAGTAGCATTCGTTGGCTTGGCGAAAAATACAAAAAAGGTGACGATTGGCGATACGGTAACGATTTTGGGAGCCAAGTTCAAGATTGTGCAGATTGGCGAGAAAGCATTGGAGAATCGAACGACGGTTACTTCCGTAACGATTGGCAAGAATGTGCAGACAATCGGCAAGCAGGCATTTGCCGGGACGAAAAAGCTTACAAGCATTACCATTCGCAGCAAGAAGCTGAAACAGGTCGGAACCAATGCATTAAAAGGAATCCATGCAAAAGCGGTGCTGAAGACGCC
>CAMULB010000217.1 GCA_947089585.1 uncultured Lachnospiraceae bacterium
TTCCTTTTAATCGCTGCGGTCAGCCGTTTCATGCTGCTGGGATTTGTGCTCTGCGCCTGTTTTCAATTTGCGCTGGCGGGCGGACGTGTCAGCAAAGCGGTCTGGATTGCTGCGTTAGCCTGTGTTGGGGCAACCGCCGTTTTCTATGACCGGTCGGTGCTTGGCTGGCTGGCGATGCTGTTTCTAACCGAGCTTTATCTATTGTTTTACGCTCAGGATTATACGCAGTTTCGCTTTTATTGCGTCGGACAGCCGGCGGTCTTTGCGTTGTGTGTCTGTGCTTTTTGGTTTTTATCTGATGGCGGCGCGCAGCTGGATTGGCGGCTGCTGTTTCCGACGCTCTACTTTCCACTGTTCTTTTTCCTGCTTCTGTGGCGCCAAGGACGGGGAAACCGAACGCTGGCGCTGCTTTTTTTTACGCTCTGCGCCGCCTTTTTTGCGATCGGAGCTTGGGGGCGTCCGCTGCTCGCGAATTTGTGCAGTCTGCTGCTGCTGTGCCTTTTGCAGTATGGATATCGAGGATTTTTCAAGAGCTTTCAGCGAACGAAAGCGGAATTCCAAAATCAGGTGCTGCTGCATCACTATCAGGAGGTCAAAGCCGTCTATCTCAATATGCGGGGCTGGCGTCACGACTACCATAATCACATCCAGTCGATGAAGGCGTATCTGGCGATGGGCGAATACGAGCCGCTGCGCCGTTATCTCGCGGAGCTGGAGCAGGATTTAAAGCAGGTGGACGAGCTGGTCAAAAGCGGAAATCTGATGGCGGATGCCGTGCTCAATTCCAAGCTTTCTCTGGCGAAGGAGAAACAGATTGATGTCAACTGTAAAGTAATCATTCCAGAGCAGACGGGCGTCCTTGATGTCGATCTCTGTGTGATGCTGGGGAATCTGCTGGATAATGCGATCGAAGCCTGTGAAAAGCTGCCGGCTGCGCAGCGTCGGATTCGGATCTACGGCGATGTGATCCACAGTCAGCTGTATTTCTCCATTCTCAATGCGGCCGAGGAGGAGCCTGGATGGAATCAGAGACAGTATATCAGTGAAAAACGCGGAGAGCACGGTCATGGGATGAAGCGGGTAAAGCTGGTAGTGGAGAAGTATCAGGGCTATTTGAATCTGAAAAATGAACCGGGGGTATTTGTCTGTGAATTGATGCTTCCGCTGATGGGAGCGCGACGCAATATATAGGTCAGAAATTTGCCTTGAACGGTGATGGGGCGCGACGCAATGCACAGGTCAAAAAATTTGCCTTGATCGACATCGAACAAAGCCGTTTTGTGCATAAAAGGAAGCTTTTCGTGCACAAAACGGTTTTTTGTGGTCAAAACGGCTATTGTAAAGGGCAGAATACGAATTGAGGAAAGGAAGGGGCGAAAATGCAACGAGAAGCATGTCAAAAGCGTTATCCTTATCACAACAATCTCTGGAAGCTGTTAAAGGAAATGGGACAAATAGAAAAGCGTGGATTTTTCTGGCTGCTGCTGCAGCTGGGAGCCGGGATTGCCGCCCCGGTGCTTCTGGTAGCGGCTCCGGCGCGCGTCGTGCAGCTGCTGGCGGAGCAATGCGCCTACGGTCGGATTTTTGCAGAACTATTGCTGCTGTTGGGTGGGCTGCTGCTGCTGAATGCATCCTTGACCATAAGTCAGAAACGGATGGAGCATCTGGCCGTTCGCCTGTATGAAACGTGCTACAAGCGCAGAATGCTGTCTCATCTGTTTGGCTGTGAGATCCGACAGCTGGAGGAATCCGAAAGCCGGGAGCGGATGACGGAGATTCTTCATGGCATGGAGTGGTCGGATGGTTCTGTGACGGCGGGGATTCCCGGTCTGTTCCAATATACCTGGCAGCTGTTTACAGCGGCCGGGGGACTGCTTTTGTACACGCTGGCGGCAGCCAGGCTTCATCCTGTGTATTTGCTTTTGCTTGGCGGGCTGGCAGGCCTGAATTGCCTTGCCCGCGGCCGGGCCGTGGCTTATGAGTGGAAGCAGATGGACGGATTTTGGAAAAATCACAGTCGTTTTTTTCATCTGAAGGAGCTTTCGATCGACCGCCGCAGAGCCAAAGACTTGCGGCTCTACCAATTGTCCGGCTGGTTTGAAGCAATGCTGAAGGAAAATACAGACCAGGCATCCGCCATCTATGACAAGGTACAGATGCATCATTTTTATGGCGAAGTATTCGCCTGTCTCGCCAAAGCGGTGCAGGAGCTGTGCGCCTACGGCTATTTGATCTATTGTGTGGGCAGCGGCCGGCTGAACGCGGCAGGCTTTGTGGCCTATTTGGGGGTTACAGCCGGATTCGGCAGATGGGTGGAGCAGCTGACCGAAGCCTTGGCCTGCCTGAAAAAGGTCAACGGCCAAGTGGCGGTGGCCCGTGCATTCCTGGAAGAAAATGAGCCGTCATGCGGCGATTCGTTCAAGGAAGCGAAGAGAGAGGAGCCGTCATCTGCCGATGCGTCCAGGGAAGCGAAGAGAGAGGAGGCGCCATGCGCCAATCCGTCTAAGGAGACGAAGGCGGCTGCTTCCTGCAGCAGGATTCGTTTTGAGGATGTCTCCTTCGGATATGGGGATCAGATGGTGTTTGAACATTTTTCGCTGGAGCTTACGGCCGGGGAACGCATTGCGCTGGTGGGGCGCAACGGGGCGGGAAAGACGACGCTGGTGAAGCTGCTCTGCGGTCTTTATCCGCTGGCCGGCGGGCGAATTCTGCTCGACGGGCAGGATCTTGCCCGGATGGAGCCGGCGGAGCGCTCCCGCTGGTTTTCCGTTCTCTTTCAGGAGGTTTCGCCGCTGCCGTTTTCCATCGGGGAAAATGTGGCCTGCAGAAGGGAGTACGATCGTGACCGCGCGGCCGTTTGTCTGCAGCAGGCAAAGCTCTGGCAGAAGGTGCAGGCGCTTCCAGATGGGATGGATACGGTTTTGACCAAAATTCTTTCAGCCGACGGCGTCAGTCTTTCCGGCGGAGAAGCGCAGCGCCTGCTGCTGGCCCGCGCCTTGTATCACGATGCGCCGGTGCTGATTTTGGATGAACCGACTGCCGCGCTCGACCCGTTGGCGGAGAGCAGCCTGTATGAAGAATATGCCGGCCTCTGCCGGGGGAAAATCTCGCTCTTTATTTCACACCGACTAAGCTCAACCCGTTTCTGCGACCGGATATGCTACCTGGAGGATGGAAAGATTCTGGAGGAGGGCACGCATGAGGCGCTGCTCGCACGCAAAGGACGCTATGCGCACATGTATCGGATGCAGGCTCACTACTATCAGAAGGAGGTAATGCGCCATGAAGCAGGACTTTAAACTGATAAAAATGATCCATTTTCTCGATCGTTCGTTTCTGCCGCTCTATCTGTTGGCGGCATGTGCCGGGTCTGCGCTGCCCTTTATCACGATGATCGGAAGCGTTCGGGTGTTGGATGATCTGCTTGCGGGAAACGGACGGCAGGCGTTTCTTGCCGCGGCGGTGATGCTTGCAGCCGAAGCGGTCGTTAAAAGCATCAGCTGCTATTTGCATCGAAAAGCGGAAGCCAAGAGCATGACCATCAACCGCAGGTGCAATGGGCAGATCATCTTAAAATCCATCCGCCTGGATTACGCTGCGATGGAGGAAAAGGAGCGTCTGGAGGAATTTCAGGCCGCCGATTACCAGATGGCGCGCAACGGCGGCTTTGGCAGCTATGCGGACTGGTTTTTTAAGCTGCTGTGCGGCTGCATGAGCGCCATCTATGGGATTTTCTTTCTGCTGCGCTTAACGCTGGCGGAAGAGACGGCCCTGGAAGCGTGCATGTTCCTCAAAGGGCTCTGGTCGCTGCTCCCAGTGGGACTTGCGTTTGGTCTGATCTTTTTATGCAATTGCATATGGTTTCGCCGGATGGGAGAAACCGCATTTGCGATGCGCAAGGAGCTGATGGATGCCAATCAGAGAATGAATTACAGCTCCTTTACGCTGCCGATGGACGAGACGCTGGCCAAGGAGATCCGGCTTTATCGGATGAAGGATTGGCTGATGGAGCAATGGGAACGCTTGAGTGAACAGGTGCGCGGGGTATTCGGCGTGTATTGGCGTTTTGAAGAAAGGCATTTGCTGCGTCTGTCGCTGCTGAATGATTTCGTATTGCTGTTGGCTTATGCATTTGCAGCGGCTAAGGTCTGGGCTCATGTTATGACCGCCGGTGCATTTTTGGGATTTGCGGGCGCCTTAGTCCAGATTCATACTGGATTGCGCAGTATGGCACAGGCGGCCGGAGAAATCCGCCGTCATCAGTCGTATCTTTCGTTTTACACAGATTTTTTGGAAAAAGAGGACCGGATGCATACCGGCTCCCTGCCGGTGGAAAAACGCCGGGACAATGAATACGAAATCGAATTTCATGACGTCGGCTTTCGCTATCCCGGCAGTCCGATTTACAGTCTGCGCCACATTTCCCTCAAGCTGTCTCTCAAGCACAAATTTGCGGTTGTAGGCAGAAACGGGGCCGGCAAGACGACGTTGATCAAGCTACTGTGCCGATTCTATGATCCCACAGAAGGGGTGATCACCTTAAACGGCGTCGATATCCGCAAATACGATTATGAAGCATATCAGAGTCTGTTTGCCGCCGTATTCCAGGACTTTTCCCTGTTTCCGATGACGGTGGGAGAGAACGTTGCATGCAGTAAAACAAAAGAACCGTCGAAGCTGGATCGCGCGCTGCTGCAGGCCGGGATCAAGCCGTCGGTGGACGCGCTGGAGCATGGGGCAGATACGCTGCTGTTTCATGGACTGGGCGACGGTGTGGAGCTTTCCGGCGGGGAGGCTCAGAAGCTGGCGCTTGCCCGCGCCCTGTACAAGGATGCCCCCTTTGTGATTCTGGACGAGCCGACGGCCGCCTTAGATCCGGTTGGCGAGTACGAGCTTTATACCCGGTTTGAACAGATGGTAAGAGAGAAAACGAGTATCTATATTTCCCATCGTATGAGCAGCTGCCGCTTTTGCGATGAGATTCTGGTCTTTGAGCAAGGCTGCATCGTTCAGAGGGGAAGCCACAAACAGCTGATGGCAGAGGAAGGGAAGCTGTATCAGCAGCTGTGGAATGCGCAGGCAAAATATTATGCAAATGCAGAAAGTTGGAAGGCGCTGTAAGTATTTCAGAGGGAAGCATCGTTTTTAAGGAGCTGGGTGTAAGCTTTCC
>CAMULB010000218.1 GCA_947089585.1 uncultured Lachnospiraceae bacterium
AGGTGGAAAGCCAGAGGTGATCGCCTATACAGAAGGAGCAAGGACGACACCGTCCGTAGTTGCTTTTACCAAGACCGGAGAGCGTCTGGTAGGCGAGCCGGCGAAGCGTCAGGCAGTAACCAATGCGGAAAAGACCATTTCTTCGATCAAGCGTGATATGGGAACCGACCACAAGAAAGCCATTGACGACAAGAAGTATTCTCCGCAGGAGATTTCGGCGATGATTCTGCAGAAGCTGAAAGCAGATGCAGAGAATTATCTGGGCGAGAAGGTTACGGAAGCAGTCATCACTGTACCGGCCTATTTCAACGACGCACAGCGTCAGGCGACCAAGGATGCGGGCAAGATTGCCGGACTGGACGTAAAGCGAATCATCAACGAGCCGACGGCGGCAGCCTTGGCTTATGGCCTGGACAATGAGAAGGAACAGAAGATCATGGTCTATGACCTGGGCGGCGGTACATTTGACGTATCCATCATCGAGATCGGCGAGGGCGTAATTGAGGTATTGTCTACCTCCGGCGACAACCGCTTGGGCGGCGATGATTTCGACCAGAAAGTGACCGACTATATGCTGGCCGAATTTAAGAAGACAGAAGGCGTGGATCTTTCCAACGACAAGATGGCACTGCAGAGATTGAAGGAAGCGGCAGAGAAGGCGAAAAAAGAGCTGTCCTCCGCTACAACCACCAATATCAACCTGCCCTTTATTACCGCGACGGCAGACGGCCCCAAGCATTTTGACATGAATCTGACAAGAGCAAAATTCGACGAGCTGACGCATGATCTGGTGGAGCGTACCGCAATTCCGGTACAGAACGCGTTAAAGGATGCCGGCATTACAGCCTCTGAATTGGGTCAGGTATTGCTGGTAGGCGGTTCCACCCGTGTTCCTGCCGTACAGGATAAGGTAAAACAGCTGACTGGCAAAGAGCCGAGCAAGTCCTTGAACCCCGACGAATGCGTTGCCTTGGGCGCTTCGATTCAGGGCGGCAAGCTGGCCGGAGACGCAGGCGCAGGCGAGATCCTGCTGCTGGACGTAACGCCGTTGTCCTTGTCCATTGAGACGATGGGCGGAGTTGCCACCCGCCTGATTGAACGCAATACGACGATTCCGACCAAGAAGAGCCAGATTTTCTCTACGGCTGCCGATAATCAGACGGCAGTAGATATCAATGTCGTACAGGGTGAGCGTCAGTTTGCCAAGGACAACAAGTCCTTAGGTCAGTTCCGTCTCGACGGGATTCCGCCCGCAAGACGCGGCGTACCGCAGATCGAAGTAACCTTCGACATCGACGCCAACGGCATTGTCAACGTATCCGCTAAGGATTTGGGAACCGGAAAGGAACAGCACATTACAATTACAGCCGGATCCAATATGTCGGATGAGGATATCGACAAGGCTGTGAAGGAAGCGGCGGAATTTGAAGCGCAGGATAAGAAGCGCAAAGAGGCGATCGACACGAGAAACGATGCAGATTCCTTTGTATTCCAGACCGAAAAAGCATTGGAAGAGGTGGGTGCGAACATCGACGAAGCCGACAAGTCCGCGGTTGAGGCAGATCTCAAGGCATTGAAGGACTTAGTAGAGGCACATCCCAATGCAGAAGAGATGACCGATGATCAGGTCGGTGAGATGAAAGCGGCCAAGGAGAAGCTGATGGAGAGCGCACAGAAGGTATTTGCCAAGATGTATGAGCAGGCCCAGGCAGCTCAGGGCGGCGCACAGGGTGCAGGCCCGGATATGGGAGCACAGGGCTACAGCGCGCCGGAGGACGATGTGGTAGACGCAGATTACAAGGAAGTATAATATAAGAGCTGACAAGGGTTGGCAGCCGGTACCGTGTCCGCAGACAAGCGAGATGCGGTATCGGGCGGCCAGCCCTTACAGACGGTAAAGAGGGATCAGTTATGGCAGAACAGAAAAGAGACTATTATGAGGTCTTAGGCATCGACCGGAACGCCGGCGAAGCGGAAATCAAAAAGGCATATCGGGCGTTGGCCAAAAAGTATCACCCGGACATGAATCCGGGGGATACGGAAGCAGAGAAGAAATTCAAGGAGGCTTCCGAAGCCTACGCCATCTTAAGTGACGAGGAAAAACGCCGCCAGTATGATCAGTTCGGTCATGCAGCCTTTGAGGGCGGCGCCGGAGGAGCCGGCGGCTTCGATTTCTCCGGCATGGATATGAGCGATATCTTTGGTGATATTTTCGGAGACTTTTTCGGCGGCGGCAGAAGACGTTCTGCCAGCAACGGCCCGATGAAGGGAGCGAACCTGCGAGCCGCCGTGCGGGTGACGTTTGAAGAAGCGGCTTTTGGATGTGAGAAGGAGATTGAGATCACCTTAAAGGACGAATGTCAGACCTGCCACACCACGGGCGCGAAGCCCGGCACGACGCCGGAGACCTGCGGGAAGTGCGGCGGAAAAGGGAAGGTCGTCTATACCCAGCAGTCCTTTTTGGGGATGGTACAGAATGTGCAGACCTGCCCGGATTGTCGGGGAACCGGTAAGATCATCAAGGAAAAATGCCCGGATTGCCGGGGAACCGGCTATATTGCCAGCCGCAAGAAGATTAAAGTCAGCATTCCGGCGGGTATTGACGACGGACAGAGCGTGCGCATCCGCGATAAGGGAGAACCGGGAACCAACGGCGGGCCGAGAGGCGATCTGCTGGTGGAGGTGCGCGTGACCAGACATCCGATTTTCCAGCGGCAGGATATGAATGTGTATTCAACGGCGCCGATTTCCTTTGCTCAGGCAGCCTTGGGCGGTGAGGTCAAGATCAGCACGATCGACGGCGATGTGCTGTACGAGGTAAAGCCGGGGACTCAGACGGACACGAGAATCCGCTTAAAGGGCAAGGGGATTCCTTCTCTGCGCAACAAATCCATTCGCGGCGACCACTATGTTACGCTGGTGGTGCAGGTGCCGACTTCTTTAAACGCCGAAGCCAAGGAAGCGCTGCGCAAATTTGACGAGGCCAGCGGCCAGAGCTTGAAGAGCCAGAAGTCGGCCGCGTCCGGCGGAGAGAAACATGGCAAAAAAAAGGGCTTTATGGATAAGCTCAAGGAGACGTTAGAAGATATTTGACGTGAGGCACATACAATACTGCTTTGATTTTTCAACGTATAAAAACATAAGATTCGGAGAACCTATCAAGTGTAAAGGCTACTGCTCAAACCGCCCGATGTGTGTGTTTGCATGACGGCAAGGCGGCCGGTAGCCTGCAAAAGGCTTGAAAGGAGACAACTCATGGATCAGTTGACAGAAAAAGAATTAAACGGCTTAAACGAACTGCTCAATGAAGAAGAGCTGCTGGTAAAGAAATTCCAGATGCTAGCGCAGCACAGCACAGACAGCGAGACAAAAGCAAAATTTACAGAAATTGCAGGAAAGCATCAGGAGCATTTTCGCTCCCTGTATTCACAGCTGAGATAGGAGGGAATTTGATGGAACAGCAGCAGATTTTTTCAGAAAAAGAAGTATTGGCGGATGCGCTGACATCCGAAAAGACAGCGACCGAGCATTACAACCTGTGGGCCAATGAATGTGTGCACACAGGCGTCAAGAACGCCATTTTGGACTGCCTGAGCAAGGAACACGCCATTCAGCAGGATGTGTTCAATATCATGCACAGCAAGGGCTATTACCCCACGCCGATGGCGCAGACGCAGAAGGTGGAGGAAGCGAAGCAGAAGTTCTCCCAGTGTGCACAGCAGTTTTAGTGATTTTTTTACGGTTCTGACAAGCAGAGGCATAAGAGACTTATGAAAAAAGCAATCGAATCGGGGACGGTTCGGTTGCTTTTTTATCTGACAGAAAAGTCCTGGTCACGCGGCTGTGACCGGATGGCGCAGAGGGCGAGGCGGGCGACATAATTTCGGCGGCGTCTCTTTTTCTTGCAGGAAAGAGGATTTTGTGTTACTATATAAAACTGGATACATAGAGGAACGGAAAATGGCGCCTGCAAAGGGGCGCATGAGACGGAGCGTGCAGCATGAAGTGGAGCAAATATACGATCAAGACGACAACGGAGGCGGAGGAGCTGATCGGCAGCGCCCTGGCGGATTTGGGGATCGAGGGAGTGCAGATTGAAGACAATATTCCACTGTCCGCCGAGGAGCAGGAAAAATTATTTATTGATATTTTACCGGAGCTGCCGCCGGATGACGGCACGGCATATGTCAGCTTTTATGTGGAAGAGACAAAAGGTGGCGCAGCGGGCGTTAAGGGCGATTCAGACGGCGGCGCGCATGGGGCAGAGCCGGATTTGGCGGAGGAATCACTGCTCTCACAGGTGCGGCAGGCGATTGAAGCGCTGCGGGATTTTGTAGTAGTCGGAGCGGGGACAATCAGCAGGAGCGAGACCATGGATCAGGACTGGCTCAACAACTGGAAGCAGTATTTTCATGCCTTTGCGATTGACGATATCTGGATTAAACCCACCTGGGAGGAGCTGCCGGCGTCGGGCGATTTTTGCTGCGTGATCGAAATTGATCCGGGCACGACCTTTGGAACCGGCAAGCATGAGACGACGCGTCTTTGCATTCGCCAGCTGCGTGCGTACCTCACGCCGCAGGCGTCCGTGCTGGATGTGGGCTGCGGCAGCGGCATTCTGTCGATTGTAAGCCTTAAATTGGGCGCCGGGCAGGTGAACGGAACGGATGTGGACGAAGCCTGCATGGAGGCGGTGCGGGAAAATATGCAGGTCAACGGGCTAAGTGAGCGCATGGGACAATATTATGTCGGCGATCTGACCGGGGATTTGGCGCTGCAGGAGCAGGTCGGCAGAGCGTGCTATGATGTCGTAGTAGCCAATATTCTGGCCGACATCATCATTCCGATGGCGCCGGCATTGGCAGGTGCGTTAAAGACGGGCGGTGTCTGCATTACTTCGGGAATCATTGATTTTAAGGAAGAATCAGTGAAGCAGGCCCTTCAGACGGCCGGCCTTACGATTGAAGCGGTGACAAGAGACGGTGAATGGGTCAGCGTAACCGCACGGAAAGGATAAACGATGCATCATTTTTTTGCAGAGCACAGCCAGAATGAGGAAGGCAGGATGATCCTGACCGGGTCGGATGTCAATCACATCCGCCAGGTGCTGCGCATGAAAGCGGGCGATCAGATCTATATTACGGATACAGCGGGG
>CAMULB010000219.1 GCA_947089585.1 uncultured Lachnospiraceae bacterium
AAGCCCGCGAAGAGTTCAATCGGATGATTGCCGACTGCGAAGCCGGAAAAATCGATATTGTTCTGACGAAGAGCATTTCCCGTTTCGCGCGCAACACCGTTGACTTGTTGAATACGGTACGCAGGCTCAAGGAGCTGGGCGTTTCCGTGCAGTTTGAAAAGGAGCGCATTGACTCCCTCACAGAGGACGGCGAGTTGATGCTTACCCTCTTGGCGTCCTTTGCCCAGGAGGAGATACGCAGCCTGTCGGACAACGTCAAATGGGGAACCCGGAAACGCTTTGAAAAAGGCATTCCCAACGGCCGCTTTCAAATCTACGGGTATCGCTGGGAGGGCGACCATCTGGTCATCCATGAGGATGAGGCAAAGATTGTCAGGCTCATCTATGACAATTACTTAAATGGATTATCAGCGGAAACCACGGAAAAGCAGCTTGCCGAGATGGGCGTAAAATCCTATAAAGGACAGCACTTCGGCAACACCTCCATCCGGCAGATTCTCGGTAACATCACCTATACGGGCAACCTTCTGTTCCAGAAAGAATATGTGGTCGACCCCATCAGCAAGAAAAGCAAGCTCAACCGTGGGGAGCTGCCGCAGTACTTCGTGGAGAATACCCATGAAGCCATCATTCCGATGGAGGTCTACCAAGCGGTGCAGACCGAGAAAGCGCGCCGCCGGGAGCTTGGCGCCTTGGCAAACTGGAGCATTAACACATCCTGCTTTACCAGCAAGATCAAGTGCGGTCGATGCGGAAAGAGCTATCAGCGTTCCAACCGCAAAGGACGAAAAGACCCTGACGCCAACTACACCATTTGGGTCTGCGGTACCCGAAGAAAAACCGGGAATGCCCAGTGCCAAAACAAGGACATCCCGGAGCAGATGCTCAAGGAAGCCTGCGCTGAGGTCATGGGACTGGATACATTTGATGAGATCATCTTTTCAGAGCAGGTAGACCGCATTGAGATTCCTGCTCCGAATGAGATGGTCTTCTATTTTAAGGACGGCCGCATCGTGCCGCGCCACTGGGAATCCACCATGCGGAAGGACTGCTGGACAGATGAGCGCAGAGCCGCCAAAGGCCGATATGTTCAGGAGCATCAGCTTGGCCCCAACAGTTCCTGCTTCACCAGCCGCATTCGCTGCGACAGCTGTGGTGAGAACTACCGCAGGCAGCGTTCACGGCACAAAGACGGCAGCTTTGATTCCGTATGGCGGTGCGCATCAGGCGGAAAATGCAATAGCCCTAGTATCAAGGAAGAAGTTCTTAAAAACCTCTGCGCTGACGCTATGGGGCTGGAATCATTTGACGAAACGGCTTTTCGTGAGCAAATTGCCTGCACTCATATCACGGCTCCGTATCAGTTTTCCATCCGTTTCTTTGACGGGCATACCTTTGAAGCGGCATGGGAAAACAGGCGAAAAATGCCCAAGCATACGGAGCAGCGCAAGCAGCATATGCGGGAAGTAATGATACAGAGATGGAGGGAAAAACGTGGCGAAAGTAACGACGATACCGGCAACGATAAGCCGGTTCACGGCAACGCCGATCAATGAGAAGAAAAAGCGCCGCACCGCCGCCTATGCCCGTGTCTCCACTGACAGCGAGGAGCAGCTCACCAGCTACAGCGCCCAGGTGGACTATTACACCAACTATATCAAGAGCCGGGACGATTGGGAGTTTGTTTCCGTATATACGGACGAAGGCATAACAGGTACGAATACAAAGCACCGCGAGGGCTTCAAACGCATGGTGGCGGATGCGCTGGCAGGCAAAATAGACCTTATCGTCACCAAGTCGGTCAGTCGTTTTGCCCGCAACACGGTAGACAGCCTGACCACAGTGCGTCAGCTCAAGGAAAAAGGCGTGGAGATCTATTTTGAGAAGGAGAACATCTGGACACTGGACAGCAAGGGCGAACTGCTTATCACCATTATGTCCTCGCTGGCGCAGGAGGAAAGCCGGAGCATTTCGGAGAACTGCACCTGGGGCCAGAGAAAACGGTTTGCAGACGGCAAAGTCACCGTGCCCTTCAAACGGTTTCTCGGCTACGACCGGGGTCCTGACGGCAATCTGGTGCTGAACAAGGACGAGGCGGTCATCATCCGCCGTATCTACAGTATGTTCCTGCAGGGCATGACGCCGCACGGCATCGCCGCCAGGCTGACCGCCGACGGCATCAAGTCACCGGGCGGCAAGGACAAATGGAACGCAGGAGCGGTTCGCAGCATCCTCACCAACGAGAAATACAAGGGCGATGCGCTCCTGCAAAAGAGCTACACGGTGGACTTCCTCACCAAGAAGAAAAAGATTAACGAGGGAGAGATCCCGCAATACTATGTGGAAGGCAACCACGAAGCCATCATCCAGCCGGAGGTGTTTGAACTGGTTCAGCAGGAACTGGAGCGCAGGAAAACCAGCGGCGGCAGGCATAGCGGTGTCCACCTTTTTTCCGGCAAAATTAAATGCGGACAATGCGGCGAATGGTATGGATCTAAGGTTTGGCACTCTACGGATAAATACCGCCGGGTGATCTGGCGGTGCAATCACAAGTATGACGGCGAGGAAAAATGCTCCACGCCGCACTTGACGGAGGATGAGATCAAAGCGATGTTTGCTACGGCGGCAAACAAGCTGATCGGCAAAAAGGCCGCAATTATCTCGCCGCTCAGGGCTTCGCTGGACATTGCCTTCGACACCTCCGCACTGGAAGCCGAAACCGAAAAATTGCAGGACGAGCTCATGGTGGCCTCAGACCTTATCCAGAAATGCATCTACGAAAACGCTCATGTGGCGCTCGACCAAACAGAATATCAGAAACGCTATGACAGTCTCACCGCCCGATTCGACACCGCAAAAGCACGGCTTGAGGAAATCGAAAACGCAATTGCTGATAAGAAATCCAGACGAGCGGCAATTGAAGCCTTTCTGGACACGTTGGCACAAGCTGACCTGATGGAGAAATTTGACCCTGCCCTCTGGTGCGGACTGGTGGATTTCGTAACCGTCTACGACAAGGACGATGTGCGGTTTACCTTTAAAGATGGGCAGGGAGTTAGGGCATAATCCCCATAATTGCAGAAACGCCTCACCACTGGACTTGATTCCATTGGCGAGGCGCTTTTCTGATTAATCTTTATAATTATACTTTTCTACTTCAGATTCTGGCACATATTTTGCTCGACCCTCATCTCTGTCGTATACGATTACTGTTCTTTCTCTTCCATCATCTTCATCATAAGGATGACAATATGGACAATGAGAATATTCGGACTCATCGTAAACCCGATCGCAATTTGGACACATTTGCATTTTACATTCCTCCTCTCCTTGTTTTCTGCTGGTTAATACAAATCGATCTCTAAATCATTTTCTTCTCCACACTCTGGGCATTCGTGATCATCAACGCTTGCTACGCAATTTTTAATACTCTTGCTAAAACAGATAATTTCTGTAACTGATTCACAACAATGAGGGCAAATATAACTAACTTCCACTTCTGTGCCATAGGCCATCTCGTATTTGCCTAAAATATTTACTTCAATCGACATTCTAAATCCATCTTTATCTACAACCTGATAGAGTGTCTTTACGCAGCGCATTTTGTGTATGTATCGACGATTGTCTGATGCGGTAACAACACAATTCCTAAGGCAGCTGCCTCAGCAGCTTTTTCGGCAGAATGGTGTCTACCTCCAGATAGATTTCTGATGTGCTGATTGACATCAAATGCTTTCTGCGGAGAAGTATAAGATCGAATCGAAATTACTTCTTCAACTGCAGAAGGTGTCACCTCTGCTGAGTATAAGGGTGTTATCTGCCCTCCAGGATATCTCGTCAGATTTCTCTTGAGAGAATCCCACAAATCCATTATGGCCTCCTTATTCTTGAGTCCAATAATAATCCCAATAACTACTGTAATGCTGATCTCCGCAAGAAGTAACTGTCTTTTGTGTATTTTTATCCACGAAATAAGCCCATTTTTCTTCTCTTCCACTTGTCTGCCTCCTCGTATAGGTGATTGCTGTAACTGTCATATTGGCAATTAAAGCCAGAACGATATTATAGTGCTTACATCCAATATGGACATTTATGTCCGCGTCGACTATAATCATTATAGGCATTAATGTCCGCAAAGTCAATATGTCTGCCTGCGGCGTTTTTTACATAAATGTCCGCAGTATGGGAGGAACTACGAAATGGGAAATAAATCAGCACAAAAAGTACCAGTAAACAAAGAGCGTTTTATGGAAGTCCTTAGACTAAGAAATAGTAGTATTAGAAAACTTGGTGAGGCATACGAAGAAATCGAACGTACCGAAAAGACTATTCGCCGGTGCTTGGACAATGGAGAAATGCCACCTGATTTGCTGAACAGAATCGCAAAGCATCTTAATGTCCATCCGGATTATTTATCTGGCGTCTATGATGACAAGGCAGACCGTATTGAGGATGACTTCTTGCGCACCATGTACAGGTCATTTATTAAACCAGAGAAATATCCTTATTTGCTAAAAGCAAAAAGTGATATTGGATACACGAACTATTTCGAAAACATTCTTACCATGAATGATATTTCAATGGATCTATTTCACACATTGCTGCCAGAAGAAAGGATTCTATTCCGTCAGGAAATGGTTGTTGCCATAATGCAGGTGATAGCAAAGCATTTCACACACGATTCCCTTGGTAACAGCACATCTGAAACTTTAGCATATTACGAGTCGTATATCGGAGATTGTGATCCTTTTTCATACTTTGCAGAATTAGAAGGAATAGGTTCCACAGAACCAGATTTGGATACTGACTTCTATGACGAAGAATCAGCACAAGATTTTGAAAAACGGATGGAATCGAAATATAGAAAAGAAAATGATGATCATTAAAAAGGTGAGAAGAACCTCCCTATTGTCAGTTTTGGAAGGTTCTTCCTTATACCTATAGATAAAAAACAGCCGGATTTCTCCGACCGTCACCCTTTACACCGCAAGCGAGATTTTTACACCGCAAAGGCACACTTTTTAATTATTCCCTGGCATTGTATCAAACTCGATAAGATTATTTCAATGACTTTCAGCTGATCCGGTATCAGTGCGGCATATTCCTTGCGGATCTCGGCAAGCTGTGCCTGCA
>CAMULB010000220.1 GCA_947089585.1 uncultured Lachnospiraceae bacterium
TGGGCGGTGATGTAGAGGTTAAGAGTGTTCTGGGGGAAGGCAGCAAGTTTACCGTGCGTTTGCCGTTGACGCTGGCGATTATTCAGGCGTTGATGGTCGAGATTCGGGATGAGAAATATGCAATCGCCCTGGGCTCAATCCAGACCATTGAAGACATTTCTGTAGATGAGGTGAAATATGTACAGGCCGAAGAGGTCATTCACATTCGCGGAAGCGTGATTCCATTAATCCGGCTGGACAAGCTGTTAAACTGTGCGTCCAAGGAAGAAGAGGATGACGGACGTCTGACGGTAGTCATTGTCAAGAAGGGCGAGAAGTATGCAGGCCTGATTGTGGATTCTCTGATCGGACAACAGGAGATTGTAATCAAATCCTTGGGTAAATACATTGACAGTACAAGACTGATCAGCGGAGCGACGATTCTGGGAGACGGCGAGGTAGCCTTGATTCTGGATGTGAATACATTAATCTAGCGGGGAGGTGTTTTTGATGGAGAGAGAGATCATGGTAAATGAGACAAAGCAGTATATCGTCGTCAAGCTTGGCGGAGAACAGTATGGGATTGATATCAGCTATGTAGATAATATTGTGCGCATGCAGAAGATTACCAGGGTTCCAAACGTACAGCCTTACTTCAAAGGGATCATCAATCTGCGGGGTGAAGTGGTTCCCGTTATGAGTATTCGTACCAAGATGGGGCTGGAGGATGATGAATTTACAAATTCAACCAGAATTATTATTTTGAAGGTAGAAGAGCAAGGCTCTCTGGGCATTATCATTGATCAGGTGAAGGAAGTGGTAACGCTGGGGACGAATGAGATTGATAAAGTGGCATATGATGCCATGGACGAGCGCAATAATTTTATCAATGGCGTTGGCAAGCACGGAGAAGAACTTATTTCTCTGTTTGATATAAACTGTATTATTGGGGAGAAGGAAGCTGTTTTATAAAAAAGAGTGGGTAGGCTGCTGCAAAAGTGTGTTTGTGTTGTTGCGGCAGCCTGTTATGGCATAAGATTGTAGTAGGAGGTTTGTATGTCTGATTATAATTTTGAGGATATCAACAGAATGTATTTTGATGTTCTGAAGGAAATTGGTAATATCGGGGCCGGAAATGCGACCACTGCGATTTCCGATATGCTTGGACTTCGATTGAATATGGAGGTTCCTCAGGTGAAGCTGCTGTCTTTTCAGGAGCTGGGAAGTGCGGTTTCGGCAGAGGATGACACGATCGCGGGTATTTATCTGGAGCTGCACAATGATCTGGAAGGAAGCATGATGTTTCTTTTGAAGATGGATTCGGCTCACTATCTGGTCAATCGTCTGATGGGGCGGGCGGAGGGGTACGACGCACCCTTCGATGAGATGGATTTGTCGGCGCTGAAGGAGATTGGAAACATTATTATGGGCTCTTACCTTTCAGCTTTAGCGACCATGACTAAGATGCGGATTGCGCCGTCGGTGCCGTTTCTGGCCATTGACATGGCGGCTGCTATTTTAAGTGTGCCTGCAATACAGTTTGGACAGTTTGGCGACGATGCGCTGTTGATTGAGACGGAATTCGGGGATGACGTGAAGGTAAGCGGATTTTTTATTTTATTGCCGGAACCGGATTCGTATGGCAAAATTTTAAGTGCATTGGGAATTGAAATGTAAGGAGAAATTAAAATGGGTACAACAGTGAAAGTAGGAATGGCCGATTTGAATTTATGCAAGTCTCCTGATATGATAACCACTCTTGGACTTGGTTCATGTATCGGAATCGCATTGTATGACCCTGTGAAAAAGATTGGCGGCCTTGCACATATTATGCTGCCGGACAGTACACAGATGAAAAACAATCAAAATATTGCCAAATTTGCCGATACCGGCATCGAAGAGCTGGTGCGGCGCATGATTGCAGCCGGAGCATCCAAAGGACGGCTGGTGGCAAAGATTGCCGGCGGGGCAAAGATGTTTGAAGTAAGTGTAGGTTCTAATATTGGCAATATTGGTGCGCGGAACGCGGAGGCGTCCAAGAAGAAGCTGCGCGAATTGGGAATTCCGCTTCGAGCGGAGGATACCGGATTAAATTATGGACGTACCGTAGAGCTGTATACGGAGACGGGGGAATTTCGCATCAAATCCGTTGGTAAGCCAGTAAAGATCATTTAGACAGAGGTTATTGTATGAAGACGAAGCATATTCCTGCATTGATTGCATTGGCGGCAGGTCTTATAACTTGTATTATTTCATTTCTGGATCAGGTGAGTGTAGAAAAATTCGCGCGGAATCTTTGTCTGGTGATTGTGCTGTTTTATATTTTTGGCTGCGTGATCAAGCTGATTTTGGATAAGAATTTTCCGCCTGAGGTAGCAGAAGCGCCGGAGGAAGAAGCAGCCTTGGAAGGAGAAGAACAAGAAGAAACGCCAGGCGAGTACACAGAAGAGAAGGAAGAAGAGAAAAGGGAAGAAGAAAAAGAAGAAGCATGATCAAACTTCGCGGTAAGTGATGGTGTTGGATGACACGGAATCAGTGTGTATCTGGTTCGTTGCCCGCGGGAATAATATCTTGGAGGCTGACCATGAAAATGACTGAGAAAGAAAAGCTGTGGGAGAGTTATCTGAAAAAACCATCGCCTGAGATTCGGGAACAGCTTATCATAGAGTATGCACCGTTGGTTAAAATCGTAGCGGGAAGGCTCAGTATGTATCTGGGTTATAATGTGGAATATGACGATCTGGTGGGATATGGAATTTTTGGTCTGATTGACGCAATAGACAAATTTGATGCCACCAAGGATGTAAAATTTGAAACATACGCAAGCTTGCGCATTCGCGGTTCCATTCTCGATCAAATTCGCAAGATGGACTGGATTCCGAGAACCGTGCGCCAGAAACAGAAGAAGATTGATGAAGCCGTGAAAGAGATTGAAGCAAAAAGCGGCAGGAATGCGACGGATGAAGAGGTGGCGTCCAAGCTGGGCCTGACTGGGGAGGAGCTGCTGAACTGGCAGTCGCAGCTGAAGGTTACAAATTTGGTTTCTCTCAATGATTACGTGGAGCAGGGCGGCGAGCCGGTCATGGACGCATCGCACAATTCCCATTTTGCACAGCCGGAGCAGGTTGTGGAGGAGGAGGAACTGTATCGGGTATTACGGGATTCCTTGGAGATTCTAACCGAGAAAGAAAAAAAGGTTATATTGCTATATTATTATGAGGAGATGACGCTAAAGGAGATCAGCAACATTTTGGAGGTATCTGAATCCAGAATTTCACAGCTGCATACAAAGGCTTTGGGTAAGATGAAGAAAAGTATGGGCGTGTATATGAATTTGTTAAGTGAATAAAGAAGCAGAGGGGGTTGGGCCATGGCAGGAGCAAATGAGTATTTTCAACTGGTGAATCAAGAGCAGAAGGCATATCTGCGTATTATTCCCTCAGAAGAAGGCGGAGAAGCATTAGACATCAAAGAGGTGCTGGCCTATTTGTTGGAAATTGGATATGAAAATTACGATATGGTGGAGCTGAATGAAGCAGTTTCCCAGAATGCGGAAGAAAAACTGGTGTTTGTCGGACCTTGGAAAGGATTTCAGGAGCAGGAAAAGGTAAAGCTTTCGGTTTCCAGAGATTTTATGCTGGTATACGCGAGATTTTATGCGCCTTCCGAGCAGGGGCAGAGGATGGATCTGGCAGAGATCAAACGGGATCTGGCGTCGGCCGGGATTCAAATCGGCATTCAGGAGGAAGCGATTCAGAAGTTTATCGCTAACCGGGAGTACTGCAAGGATATTTTGATTGCCAAGGGTATCCCGCCTGTACAAGGAAAGGATGCGAAGATTCGCTATTTTTTCAATACCAATACCAACCGCAAGCCCAAGCGCAACGAGGATGGTACCGTCAATTATCATGAGCTGGAGGCAATCAATCACGTAGAAGCCGGACAATGTCTGGCACAGCTGGAGCCGGAGGTAGAAGGCTCTGCCGGGACAAATGTCTATGGTGAAGAGATTCCGGCACGTCCGGTCAAATCCAAAAAATTTTCCTTTGCGAATAACATTGAGATATCCGAGGACGGCACAAAGCTGCTCTCTATGGTGACTGGCCATGTAAGCTTGGTCAAGGAAAAGGTATTTGTCGCCAATGTTTATGAGGTTCCGGCAGATGTAGATACCTCAACCGGAAATATCAATTATGACGGCAATGTGCATGTCAAGGGAAATGTCAAAAGCGGCTATCGAATTGACGCAAAGGGCGACATTACCGTGGACGGTGTGGTAGAAGGGGCAGAGCTGTATGCCGGCGGTCAGATCATTGTGAAAAGAGGCATCCATGGGATGAACAAAGGGCTGCTGAGAGCGAAGGGCAACATCATCACCAAGTTCATTGCCAATGCCGACGTCACGTCAAACGGTTATATTGAAACAGAATCCATTCTCCACAGCACGGTGTCTGCGCGTACCGATATAAAAGTGGGGGGAAAAAAGGGATTCATTACCGGCGGCGTTGTTCGGGCCGGAAATGTAGTCGATGCCCGAAATATTGGCTCAGAGATGGGGGCCAATACCAAGATTGAGGTTGGTGTGGATCCTCAGATGCGGGAGCGCTATTACGACCTGCAAAAGGAGCTGACAAATCTCAACAAAGAGATGGATTCGATTCGCCCGGTATTGAAAAGTCATATGGAAAAGGCGGCCAAAACCGGGAAAATGACACCGGAGCGGCAGAAGCAGATTCAGACGCTGGCAATGAATTTAAAGGAACAGCAGCGAATGCAAAGCGGGCTACAGGAAGAATATAAGAAGCTGCAGGAATGCATGGCGATGGCCAGCAGCGCCAAGGTCAAGGTGCATGGAACCTTGTATACGGGTGTCTGGATTGGAATTTCGGAATTGGGCATTAATATAAAGAGCGATTACAGTCATTCCGTGGTATATAAGGAGAAAGGGGATATTGTAATCCGACCGCTTTAAATGAAAGGAGCTGGTAGTATGTCAATTCGTCCGGTGGATTTTAATGGTATGGTACAGCGTACCCAGGACGTGAGCACCCTGAAGCAGAATGAAGATAACAAGCCAGTGTTTCAGCAGCAGGTGTTGGGAACCAAGCTGGAAAAAGAGACTCAGCAGCAGCTGCAGCAGG